>JARLIP010000056.1 GCA_031291685.1 Caulobacteraceae bacterium
CCGATTTCCCAGGGCGAGCCCGCATGGGTCAGGGAGGTCAGGGGCGAGGCGCCCGTGCCGCCCTCGAAGCCGGAGATGGTGACGTGATCGGCCCGGGCCTTGGCGACCCCGGCGGCGACCGTGCCCACGCCCACTTCCGACACCAGCTTCACGGAGATCCGCGAGGTTGGGTTGACGTTCTTCAGGTCGTGGATCAGCTGAGCCAGATCCTCGATCGAATAGATGTCGTGGTGCGGCGGCGGGGAGATCAGGCCCACGCCAGGGGTGGAGTGGCGCACCCGGGCGATGTTCTTGTCGACCTTGTGGCCGGGCAGCTGACCGCCTTCCCCAGGCTTGGCGCCCTGGGCCATCTTGATCTGGATGTCGTCGGCGTTGACCAGGTATTCGGCGGTGACGCCAAAGCGGCCGGACGCCACCTGCTTGATCGCCGAGCGCATGGAATCACCATTGGCCATGGGCTTGAAGCGATCGGCCTCTTCCCCGCCCTCCCCGGTGTTCGACTTGCCGCCGATCCGGTTCATGGCGATGGCCAGGGTGGTATGGGCCTCGCGGCTGATCGAGCCGAAGCTCATGGCCCCGGTGGCGAAGCGTCGCACGATGACGCTGGCGGGCTCCACCTCGTCGATGGACAGGGGCTGTTCCGCCGGCTTCAGCGCCATCAGACCGCGGATGGTCAGGAGGCGCTGGGCCTGCTCGTTGATGCTGTTGGCGAAGGCCTTGTAGGAGTCCGGCTGGTTGCCCCGAACCGCGTGCTGCAGGTTGGAGACCGATTCCGGCGTCCAGGCGTGCTCTTCCCCCCGGATACGGAAGGCGTAGGCGCCGCCCACGTCCAGCATCTGGCGGTAGATCGGCGCGTCGCCATAGGCGTCCCGGTGCCGGCGCACGGTTTCCTGAGCGATCTGCTCCAGGCCCGAGCCCTCGATGGTGGTGGCCGTGCCGGTGAAATATTTCTCGATGAACTCGGACGACAGGCCGACCGCGTCGAAGATCTGGGCGCCGCAATAGGACTGGTAGGTGGAGATACCCATCTTGGACATCACCTTGAGCACGCCCTTGCCGATGGCCTTGATGTAGTTCTTTTGAACCTCATAGGCCTTGAGCGGCAGGTTCTGGCCGACGCGGATCTGCTCAAGGGTCTCGAAGGCGAGATAGGGGTTGATCGCCTCGGCGCCGTAGCCGGCCAGGACGCAGAAATGGTGCACCTCGCGCGCTTCGCCGGTCTCGATGACGAGGCCGGTCTGCATACGCAGGCCCTGACGGATCAGGTGGTGGTGCACCGCCGCGGTGGCCAGGGCCGCCGGGATCGGGATACGGCCAGCCGAAACCGCCCGGTCGGACAGGATCAGGATATTATTGTCCGCCAGCACCGCCTCGGTGGCGGCGCTGCACAGCCGGTCGAGCGCCGAACGCAGACCGATCTCGCCCTCCGCGGCCGACCAGGTGGTGTCCAGGGTTGCGGTGCGGAAGGCGCCGTCCAAGAGTTCGGAGATGGCGCGGATCTTTTCCAGGTCCGCGTTGGTCAGCACCGGCTGGGAGACCTCCAGGCGCTTGTGCACGCCGGCCTCCCGGCCCAGCAGGTTCGGACGCGGGCCAATCATGGAGACCAGCGACATCACCAGTTCCTCGCGGATCGGGTCGATCGGCGGGTTGGTGACCTGGGCGAAGTTCTGCTTGAAATACTCGTACAGCAGCACCGGCCGCTTGGAGAGCACGGCGATGGGCGTATCGCGGCCCATGGAGCCGAGCGGATCGTCGGCGGTGCGCGCCATCGGTTCCAGGAAGAACTGGATGTCTTCCTGGGTGTAGCCAAAGGCCTGCTGCAGATCGAGCAGCACGGCGGGCTCGCTGGGCTCGACCGGCTTGGCGTTGGTCAGGTCCGGCAGTTCCTCCAGCTTGAACTGGGTCTGCTTGAGCCATTCGTCATAGGGCTCGGCCGCGGCGGCGGCGCGCTTGATTTCCTCGTCCTCGACGATGCGGCCTTCCTCGAGATCGATCAGCAGCATCTTGCCGGGCTGGAGGCGCCACTTGCGCAGGATGCTCTCCTCCGGGATCGGCAGGACGCCGGATTCGGAGGCCATGACCACGTGGTCGTCGTCGGTGACCACGAACCGCGCCGGACGCAGGCCGTTGCGGTCAAGGGTCGCGCCGATCTGGCGGCCGTCGGTGAAGGCGATGGCGGCCGGACCGTCCCACGGCTCCATCAGGGCGGCGTGGTACTCGTAGAAGGCGCGGCGCTTGTCATCCATCAGCGGGTTGCCGGCCCACGCCTCGGGGATCAGCATCATCACCGCCTGGGCCAGCGGATAGCCGCCGGCCACCAGCAGTTCCAGGGCGTTGTCGAGGGAAGCGGTGTCCGACTGACCGTGGGGGATCAGCGGCCACATCTTGTCCAGATCCGGGCCGAGCAGCGGGGATTCCATGGTGCGCCGGCGGGCGTTCATCCAGTTGACGTTGCCCCGCACCGTGTTGATCTCGCCGTTGTGGGCGATGTAGCGGTAGGGGTGCGCCAGCTTCCACGACGGGAAGGTGTTGGTGGAGAAGCGCTGGTGAACCATGGCCAGGGCCGACTGGCACAGGGGATCGGTCAGGTCGCGATAGAAGGAGCCGACCTGGCCGGCGAGCAGCAGGCCCTTATAGACCACGGTGCGGGTCGAGAAGGACGGCATATAGAACTCTGGCACGCCCGGCAGATCGTGCTTTTTGGCCAGATCCTCCAGGGGGTTCTGGGTCTGCTTGCGGATCGCCAGGATCTTCCGCTCGAAGGCGTCCTGATCCTTGATGCGCGGGCCGCGGCCGATGATGACCTGACGGATCAGGGGCATCTGGGCCAGGACGTTGACGCCCAGGCCGGTAGTGTCCACGGGCACGTCGCGCCAGCCGATCAGGGTCTGGCCTTCCACGGCGATGAAGTGCTCGAACTGGCCGACCACGAAGGTGCGCGCCACCGGGTCCTGAGGCAGGAAGCACATGGCCACGGCGTATTCGCCCGGAGCCGGCAGAACGAGACCCTCGTCCTTGGCCCAGGCGCGCAGCAGGGCGTCAGGGATCTGAATCAGAATCCCGGCGCCGTCACCCATCAGCGGGTCCGCGCCAACCGCGCCCCGGTGATCGAGATTGACGAGAATCTCCAGGCCGCGGCGAATGATATCGTGCGATTTGCGGCCTTTAATATTGGCCACAAAACCTACGCCGCACGCATCATGTTCGTTCCGCGGGTCATAGAGACCCTGCTTCAATCCCGTCCCCATTAGGGTAGACCTTTCAACGTCGATCGCCATTGCGCCAGAGCGCTCGCCCAGCCGCCTAGACAGCGTTTTCGCGGGAACCCCGCCCTTAGGCAAGTTCAGGGCCGACCCGCTACTCCGAGCGCGCGCGTAGAAACAGTAAATCCGCAAGCCGCGCAAGGCCGCCCCGGCCCAGATCGCGAGAGTTTGAGAGTCGAATAGGCGCGTCACGCTGTCCCAATGGGCGCCGACGGCGCGGATTGGTCCAAGCTGAGATCACTGAACTGGGGTGGCCTATAGCAAAAATCTCGCGCGCATGCGGCCTATTCATAGCTTTTCCGACCCCAATAAGAGGGCTAAGGCGACGCAATGCGCGCGACCGCCATTCTCAAGGCCGATTGGAAAGACCCCGTGGAGGTTCTTGGCGTCTTCGCCGAAGAGCCGTTCGCCCTGGGATTTTTGTCCGGCGGCGGAGGCCCTCGCGGACGCTGGAGCTATCTGCTGAGGAGCCCGGACGCCGTCCTGGTGGTCGATCCGCAGAATCAATCCGACGCCCTGGGAGCGCTGAAAGCGCTGATCGGTGAGGTGTTTGCGGGGGATCCGGACGGGCCGCCGTTTCAGGGGGGCGTGGCCGGGCTGTGCGCCTATGAACTGGGGGACCGGATCGAGCCCCTGGGCCTTGGCCGGCTGGACGACTGGCCCGACCTGGCCTGCGCCCGCTATCCGGCCCTGCTGGCCTTCGATCATGAGGCCCGCAAGGTGCTGGCGGTCGGCTGCGGCGGCGATCAGGCCGAGGCGACCGCTCGCGGCCGTCTGGCCCTGACCTGGCTCGATGAAGCCGCATCGGCCACGCCGTCCCGCCCTCTCCCTGGCGCCCTGGCGCGGGATCTGACGGGCGAGGCGCCTGAAACATATGAGCGCGGCGTGGCCGATGTGGTGGCCCGGATCGGCGCCGGGGAAATCTTCCAGGCCAATATCGCCCGACGCTGGCGAGGGCGGCTGGCGGCGGGGGTCAAGCCGTTCGACCTGTTGCGTCGGCTGGCCGCCCGCAGCCCCGCCCCTTTCGCCGCCTATCTGCGCCTGCCCGACCGGGCGGTGGTCTCCAACACGCCGGAGCGGTTCATCGAGGTGCGGCCAGGGGCTGGGCGGCTAACGGTCGAAACCCGCCCGATCAAGGGCACCGCCCCCCGGGGGAGTGATGAAGCCCACGACCATAGCCTCATCCAGGCTCTTGAGAGCTCGGCAAAGGACCGAGCCGAAAACCTCATGATTGTCGACCTGATGCGCAACGATCTGGCCAGGGTCTGTGAAGCTGGGGACGTAGCGACGCCAGAGCTGTTTCGGGTGGAAAGCTTCGCCAATGTCCATCATCTGGTCTCCACGGTCACGGGGCGTCTGGCGCCGGGGCGGGACGCCATAGACCTGTTGGCCGCCACCTTTCCTCCCGGTTCGATCACCGGCGCGCCGAAGGTCCAGGCCATGAAGGTGATCGCCCAGTTGGAGGCGCCCCGGGGCCCGTTCTTCGGCGCCATGTTCTGGGCGGGGTTCGACGGTGGGTTCGATTCCAACGTCCTGATCCGCACCGCCGCTTTCGTCATCGACGGGGACGGCTGGGACATCGAGGCCCGGGCTGGCGGCGGGGTGGTGGCCGACAGCGATCCGGTGGCCGAGCGCCTGGAGACCGAGGCCAAGATATCGGCCCTGCTCGGGGCCCTTACAGAAACGGTCAGCGCCGCTGACCTACCCCTAGGTGAATGCCGATAAGGTGATTGCCCTTGGGCTCGCGTCGGTCATATTGGGCGGCAAAGCGGCGGCTTAATCGCCGCCCCAGCTTGTTGGAGGAAGCCCTATGAAAGCCGCCGTTCTGCGTCAGGTGCGCACGCCCCTTGAGATCGAGGACGTTCAGATCAGCAAGCCTGGTCCGCACGAGGTCCTGATCCGCACCGTCGCCGCCGGCGTCTGCCATTCGGACCTGCACTTCTATGAAGGCTCCTATCCCCATCCGCTCCCCGCCGTGATCGGCCATGAAAGCGCTGGCGTGGTCGAGCAGGTCGGCTCCGAGGTCCGCACGGTGAAGCCCGGCGATCACGTGATCACCTGCCTGTCGGCCTTCTGCGGCCACTGCGAGCACTGCCTGACCGGACACATGTCCCTGTGCGTCAGTTCCGAGACCCGGCGGGACAAGTCGGACGAACCGCGCCTAGCCCAGGCGCCGGGCGGCATGAACCAGTTCCTGAACCTGTCCTCCTTCGCCGAGCAAATGCTGATCCACGAGCACGCCTGCGTGGCGATCCGCAAGGACATGCCCCTGGACCGCGCGGCCCTGATCGGCTGTTCGGTGACCACCGGGGTGGGCGCGGTGGTGCAGACATCAAATGTGCGCGCCGGCGAAACCGTGGCGGTGATCGGCTGCGGTGGGGTCGGTCTGGCGGCGATCAATGGCGCGGCCATCGCCGGCGCCGGGCGGATCATCGCCCTGGCCATGGTTCCGCACAAGCTGGAACTGGCCAAGGCTTTCGGCGCCACCGACGTGATCGACGCCGGCGCCGGCGATCCCGTCAAGCAGGTGATGGACCTGACCGGCGGCGTGCACCACAGTTTCGAGGCCATCGGCCTGAAGGCCACCACCGAACAGGCCTTCCGCATGTTGCGCCGGGGCGGCACCTGCAACGTGATCGGCATGATCCCCGTGGGCACCATGATCGAGCTGCACGGCGCCGACTTCCTGGGTGAAAAGCGCATCCAGGGCTCACTGATGGGCTCCAACCGCTTCCCCGTCGACATGCCCCGGCTGGTGGACTTCTACATGAATGGCAAGCTGAAGCTGGACGACCTGATCTCCCGCCGCATCAAGCTGAACCAGATCAACGAGGCCTTCGCCGAACTGAAGACCGGGGCCCTGGCCCGTTCAGTGATTATGTTCGACGCCTAAATCGGCGCGCCCCTCCGCCCCGCGCAGGGGTGGAGGGGTCTGGTCGGCGGTCGATCGCGGGCGTTGCGCATCGATTTCTTGATAGCGCTAACAAATTTGCCCGCGCCTCTGTTTCCTTGGAACGCGACGCAGGGTAAATCACCCTCCGCGCCGCAGTGCTCGGGCGCGGGAGCTTCAAGAACAGATGACCGCTCAGACCATCGTGATCGTCGGCGCGACTGGCGACCTGGCCCAACGGATGTTGTTTCCGTCCCTGTATTTCCTCGACAGCGAAGGCAAGCTGCCGGACGGCTTCCGCATTGTCGGGGCGGCCCGCGCCAGTGTGACCCCGGAGGACTTCGAGGCCACGGCCGAGCAATCGGTCCGCGCGCGCGCCAAGGGTTATTTCACCGACGCGGCCTGGGCCAGGTTCAAGGCCAGGCTCGACTATCACGTTCTCGACGCCGACAAGGCCGAGACCTTCGTGGCCCTGGGCGAGGTGCTGAAGGGCGCGGGCGAGACGATCTTCTATCTGTCCACCTCCCCCAGCCTCTATGACGCCATCAGCACCCACCTGCGGGGCGCGGGCCTGGTGAAGCCGGGTAGCCGGGTGATCGTGGAAAAGCCGATCGGGCGTGATCTGGCCTCCAGCCAGGTGATCAACGACTCCCTGGGACGCACCTTCTCCGAGCGGGAGATCTTCCGCATCGACCACTATCTGGGCAAGGAAACCGTCCAGAACCTGCTGGCCCTGCGCTTCGCCAACACCCTGTTCGAGCCCCTGTGGAACAAGGTCTCCATCGACCATGTGCAGATCACGGTGGGCGAGACGGTGGGGGTCGAGGGGCGCTGGTCCTATTACAACGACTACGGCGCCCTGCGAGACATGGTGCAGAACCACGTGTTGCAGCTGTTGTGCCTGGTGGCCATGGAGCCGCCGGCCAGCCTCGACCCGGACTCCGTGCGCAACGAAAAGGTCAAGGTGCTGCGCTCCCTGCGGCCGATCGTTGGCCGGGAGGTCGAGCGCAAGACCGTGCGCGGCCAGTACCGGGCGGGGGTCGCCGACGGCAAGACCGCCCCGGGCTATAACGAGGAAGCCGGCGGCGCGCCCAGCGACACCGAAACCTTCGTCGCCTTGCAGGCCAATATCGACAACTGGCGCTGGGCCGGCGTGCCCTTCTATCTGCGCACCGGCAAGCGCCTGCCCAACAAGGCCTCGCAGATCGTCATCCAGTTCCGGGATGTTCCCCACTCGATCTTCGGCGGCGACGCCCTGGCGGCCAACCGGCTGACCATCCGGCTTCAGCCCGAGGAGGAGATCTCCCTGACCCTGATGAACGAGACCCCGAGCCTCGAAGGGGTTCAACTGCGGTCGGTGGCGCTCAATCTCAGCCTGACCGACGCCTTCAAGGACCAGGCCCCCCGGCGGCGGATCGCCTATGAGCGGCTCTTGCTGGAGGCCATCCGCGACAACCAGACCCTGTTCGTGCGCCGGGACGAGATCGAGGCGGCCTGGAGTTGGATCGATGGCATCGTCGAGGGTTGGAAGCGGTTCGACGTCAAGCCGGCGCCCTATGCCGCCGGAACCTGGGGCCCGGCGGGCGCCTTCGCCCTGACCGAGCGCAACGGCCAGACCTGGTACGAGTAGGGCCGATGGCCGCCGAACGCTTCCATGTCGATCGCGCCGAACGCACCGCCGCCCTGGCCCAGGCGATCGCCGGCCAGCTGACGGCCGCCGTGGCGGAACGGGGCGCGGCCAGCCTGATCGTCACCGGGGGCTCCACGCCGGCGCCCCTCTATGACGCCCTGGCCCACCTGCCCGTCCCGTGGGCCCAGTGCCACATAACCCTGACCGACGAGCGCTGGGTCAGCCCCGAAGCGGCGGCCAGCAATGAGCGGCTGGTGCGTGAGCACCTGCTGGTGGGCCAAGCCGCGTCCGCTCATCTGACGGCGCTGAAAACCGATGCGCCGAGCCCAGAGGACGCCGCCGAGGCCGTGGATGCGGCGCTGACCGCCCTGCCCCGGCCCTTCGATGTGGTGATCCTGGGCATGGGCGACGATGGGCACATCGCCTCCCTGTTTCCGCACGCGCCCGAACTGGAGCGCGCCCTGGACCGCTCGCGCCCAGCCCTGGTGACACCCATTCATCGTCCCGGCGCGGCTGGCTCGCCCGATCGCCTGTCCCTGACCCTGCGCGCGCTTCTGGACGCCCGCCTGATCGCGGTGCTGATCGACGGCGAGGCCAAGCGCGATGTCTATCGCCGAGCGCTAGACGCTGGCGATGCCGGGGATTTGCCGGTGCGTGCGATCCTTCATCAAGACCTTGTCCCCGTGGAGATCTGGTGGGCCCCATGACCGATGCTGCGAAGATCCTGACCACGGCCGAGGTGATGGGGCTGGCCCCCGTGATCCCCGTCCTGACCATCGAAAGCCTGGCCGATGCGATTCCCCTGGCCAAGGCCCTGACGGCAGGCGGCCTTCGCGCCATCGAGGTCACCCTGCGCACCCCCTGCGCCCTGGACGCGATCCGGGCCATCGCCGCCGAGGTTCCGGATGCGGTGGTGGGCGCGGGGACGGTGCTCAACGCCGCCCATTACGAACAGGCTCTCGGGGCGGGCGCGCGCTTCATCGTCAGCCCTGGCCTGACCGACGGCGTCCTGGCGGCGGCGGCGGGCAGCCCGGTTCCGCTGCTGGCGGGCACGGCCACCGCCTCGGACGTGATGCGAGGGCTGGAGGCCGGCCTGACCCATTTCAAGTTCTTCCCCGCCGAAACCTCAGGTGGCGCGGCGGCGATCAAGGCCCTGGGCGGCCCCTTCGGCGAGGTCAGGTTCTGCCCCACCGGCGGGATCAGCCTGAAAACCGCGCCGCACTATCTGGCCCTGCCCAATGTCCTGTGCGTGGGCGGCGGCTGGGTCGCGCCGGCGGATCTGGTCAAGGCCGGAGACTGGGGCATGATCACGGACCTAGCCCTGGAGGCGGCGCGTCTGGTGCGATAGGCCGAACAGCTCCCTCCCCGACCCAAGATGGATCAGGGCCAAGGAACGATAAAGTCCAGGCGACGTTTTTCCATTATGAGGCAGACGCCTCCAAATGGAGATCTAGCCATGATCAAATGGGCCCTCATATTTCTTGTCGTTGGCGTCATCGCCGCTGTCCTGGGTTTTTCCGGGGTGGCCGGCACGTCTTTCGCCATTGCGAAAATACTGGCCTTCATCGCCCTGGCCATCTTCGCGGTGATGCTGATCTTGGGCGTCACTGTGTTCCGGCGCGTGACGTAGCCGCCATTCGAAGCCTCGACCAACCACAGGCGGCGCATTGCGCCGCCTGTGTGTATTTGGCGCATTCGAATTTGGCATATCCGAATCTGTTGCCTTGAGCCCCACGGAAGGCTTAGAGCCTCTTCAACCTCGATGGCCTCCATCGGGGTGAAATAGCGGCTCAGAATCATCCTGATCGAGCCTGGCCCGCCGCCCTGCCGCCAAGCCCTGGCGGAGGCGCGCCGGGCCCCTGTCGCGAACGGGAACCGGGCATGAACGAAGCAAACGTCATCGACGGCGTGGCCTTTTCGGCCAAGGTGCGCGCCAAGATCGCCGATGAGGTCGCGGCGCTGAAGCGCGACCATGGTCTGAAGCCCGGCCTAGCGGTGGTCCTGGTCGGGGAAGATCCGGCCAGCCAGGTCTATGTGCGCAACAAGGGGGAACAGACCCTTGAGGCGGGGATGCACTCCCTGACCCTGCGCCTGCCCGCCGAGACCACGCAGGCGGCCCTGCTCAAGGTGGTGGACGACCTGAACAAGGACCCGACCATTCACGGCCTGCTGGTCCAGTTTCCGGTGCCGGACCACATCGATCCCCTGGTGGTCCAGGCCGCGATCAATCCGGACAAGGATGTGGACGGGCTGAGCCCCGTCAATATCGGTCGCCTCGCCTCCGGTCAGCCGGCCCTGGCGCCCGCGACCCCGGTGGGCTGCATGATGCTGCTGGAGGACGCCCTGGGCGATCTGCGCGGCAAACACGCCGTGGTCATCGGTCGCTCCAACCTGGTGGGAAAGCCCGTGGCCCAACTGCTGCTGCGGGCGGACTGCACCATCACCATCGCCCATTCCCGCACCAGGGACCTGCCCGCCGTGGCGCGGCTGGGGGATATCCTGGTGGCGGCGGTCGGGCGCCCGGAGATGGTGCGCGGCGACTGGATCAAGCCCGGCGCGGCGGTGATCGACGTGGGCATCAACCGGGTCCCCTCGCGCAGGCCCAAGGCCGCCGCAGAGGGCAAGACGATCCTGGTGGGCGACGTCCATTTCGAGGAGGCCAAGGCCGTGGCCGGATGGATCACCCCGGTGCCCAAGGGCGTCGGGCCCATGACCGTGGCCTGCCTACTGCAAAACACCCTGACCGCCGCCAAGCGCCAGGCCGGCCTGGCCGACTGACCCTGACCCGGTCGCGCCGTGAGCCCCGCCGACCGACATATGGCCCGCGCCAGGACCGCGGCGACCCATGGACGTTTGCGGGAGGCGCACGCCGCCTGCCTTGAGGCCCTGAGACTCGATCCCGATTGCGCGCCCGCCTGCCACCTTCTGGGCGAAATCGCCTGGTCCCAAGGGGCAATGGGGCCGGCGGCGGAGCTATTTCAGCGCGCCCACGCCCTCGATCCAGTCAACCCACGGATTTTAGCGCAACTTTCCGGGGCCTTGGCGGGCCTGAACCAGATGCCGGCGGCCCGTCAGGCCGTCGACAGGGCCCTGGCGCTGAACCCACGGGAGGCTTTCGTCCTGGACACCCTGGGGGTGACCCTGACCCGGACAGGGGACTTTCACCGGGCCGTTCCTCTATTCGAAAAGGCCACCGTACTGGCGCCCCGGGCGATCAGCCCGCTCTTCAATCTGGCCTTTGGCCGGCAATATATCGGGGACCTCGAAGGCGCCGAACGGGCCTATCGGCGGGTGATCGAACTCGATCCGGGCCACGAGCGCGCCTATCTGGCCCTGGTGGAGATGGGCCGGCAGACTCCCAAGCGCAATTTCATTCCGGCTTTGGAAAAGTTGTTCGCCAAGGCCGGCGGCGACCCCGGGCACGGCCCCGTGATCGCCCACGCCCTGGCCAGGTCCCAAGAAGATCTGGGGAACTACGAATCCGCCCTGTACTGGCTGGAACGGGCCCACGCCCACCGCCGCCAAACTCGTCCCTATGACCCCAGCGAAGACCTGGCCCTGTTCGACGCGGCCATGGCGAGCGCTCCTGGCGCGTCAGTCGCGGGAGCGCCCGAAGACGCCCCGATTTTCATAATCGGCATGCCCCGCAGCGGCACGACCCTGGCTGACCGGATACTGACCAGCCATCCCGAGGTTGGATCGGTGGGCGAGTTCCAAGCCATACCTCATATGCTAAAACAGGCCGCCGGCGCGCGCACCCAACGCCTGCCGGACGCCCAGGCCCTGCGAAACCTCGGCCCCACCGACCTTGAGCGGCTGGGCCCCGCATACCTGGCCGCCGCCCAGGCTACCGGCCCGGACAGGCCGCGCCTGGTGGACAAGCTGCCCTTCAACTTTTTCTACGCCGGCGTGATCCACCGAGCCTTACCCAACGCCCGCATCCTGTGCATGAGGCGCGATGCGATGGACACTTGCCTCAGCAATTTCCGGCAGTCCTTCGCCGAGGACTCGGCCTTCCACGACTACGCCTACGATCTGGCCGACATCGCCCGCTACCATGTCCTGTTTGACCAGCTCATCAGCCATTGGCGCGACGTCTTGCCCGCCGATCGCTTCATGGAACTCCGCTATGAGGAGCTTGTGGACCAACAGGAGACACAGACCCGACGAATGCTGGACTTCTGCGGCCTGTCCTGGGACCCGCGCTGCCTGATGTTCCAAGAGAATGAGGCGGGGGTCTCGACCGCCAGCGCCTCCCAGGTTCGTCAGCCCCTGTTCACCAGCTCGATCGATCGCTGGAGACGCTATGGGGACGGAATGGCGGCGATTGCGGCCATTCTCGGCGCGGCCGGCCTGGCCTGATCCCGCCCGTCAGGGCTTGTCCGGCGCCGCCACCTGGGCGTTGGTCCAGGTGATGATCTGCCCCAGGACGTCGGTGACGGCGGCGTCGAAGCCAGGCACGATCCCCCCTACCCTGTTGCTGGCGACCTTCTGACGGCTCTCGAAGATCTGGGCGGCCACCGGCTTGCGGTCGAGGGAGCGGGTCAGGCTGGCGCGGACCTGCACCACCACGGTGGGCCCGGCGCCAGCGCCATAGCGCACCTCGAAGGTCTGGACGTCCAGGCGCAGGCCGGCGGGGGCGTTCAGGGTCTCGCCTCGCCGGGTCAGGCGCACGGGCCCCGCCGATCGGTCGAAGGCCCGTGTCTCGGCTTCATCGAACAGTGTCGAGGCGGCGCTGACCCAACGGGCGTCGGCGATATAGGCGATCTGATCACCCGTGACCGTCAAGATCCGGTCGCTGCCGGCGGCGCGGACGAAAGTGGTTGGCGCGCGTTGGATCAGGATATCAGGGACCGCGGCGGCGGGCGGCGAACCCACGACATCAGCGCCAGCCACATCGAAGCGATAAAGCTGCACCGGCGCGGTCTTGGGGAGCAGGGTCACGCATCCTCCAAGACCCAGGGCCAGGGCGAGGCCGGCGGCGAGTCCGAGGCGGCCGAGGGTGGATTGGTTCATATTCACGGCTTCACCTGCACTTCTTTGGCCTGGGGCTTGGTGACCAGCGATTGCGGATTGAGTTCGATCTCATTGACCAGGCGATTGAGGGAATCCGCCGTCTCCTGCAATGACGCGGCCGCCTGGGTGAGTTGTGGAAGGCCGGTCGTCGCCAAATCGCCCGCGGGGCCCTGGAGCTTGGCCAGCAGGGCGTGGGCGTCGGTGGCCGCCAGCTTGATCTGCGTGGCGGCGTCACCGGCCTGCTGGATGGCGCGCTTGCCATCGCCATTGACCAGCTGCTGGCTGGATTCCGACAGTTGCTTCAGGCTCTGGGCGGCCTGATCGATGCTTTTCACGGCGTTGTCGGCGTCGTCGAGCAGGGTCTTGCGATCTCGGATCTCGGCGGTGACGGACTCGACATTGCGCAGGCTGGCCGAGACGGCTTTCAGATTGTCGTCGGACAGCAGCTTATTGACTTGGTTGAGGGCGTTGACGGTGGAGGCCAGCACTGTGCCGCTGCCCTGGAGAAGATCGGACAGGGCGCTGGAGCGGCTTTTCAGCTTGGCGACCTCACCTCGGGGGACCGTGTCTTTCAGCAGGGGTTTGCCGTTGCTGCCGGCGGCGATCTGGATGTAGTTGACCCCCGTTATCCCCTGGGGCTCCAGGGTGGCGTAGCTGTCGGAGCGGATCGGCACATCGGAGGTTACCCGCACCCGGGCGACCACCAGGGCCGGATTGTCCTTGTCCAAGGCGATCTTGGTGACCTCTCCCACCTTGATGCCGTTGAAGTGGACCTCGCCCCCGTCGGATATCCCCCGGACGGGACCAACGAAGATGATGTCGTAGCGGTCGTATTCCTGGCGGACCTGGAAGCGGGCCAGCCAGACCACGAATACGACCATGCCGACGAAGATCAGCAGCGTCGCCAGGCCCACCAGCGCGTAGTTGGCGTTTCTTTCCATCAGTGCGCTCCTCGCGCGACATTGGCGTCCGAAGCGGCGCGGCCGCGCGGTCCGAGAAAATATTCCTGGATCCAGGGATGCTTGGATTTCTCAAGCTCGGGAATGGTTCCCACCGCCACCACCTTCTTGTCGGCGATAACAGCCACCCGGTCGCAGATGGCGTGGAGGGTGTCGAGGTCGTGGGTGATCATGAACACCGTCAGGTTGAGGCTCGCGGAAAGCTCGCGGATCAGCTTGTCGAAGGCGCCGGCGGAGATAGGGTCGAGGCCCGAGGTAGGCTCGTCCAGGAACAGAAGATCCGGGTCCAGGGCGATGGCCCGGGCCAGGGCGACGCGCTTGATCATGCCGCCGGACAGCTCCGCCGGCTTCAGGGCGCCGGCGTCCTTGGGCAGGCCCGCAAGGGCCAGCTTCATATCGGCCAGGCCCGAGATCAGCGGCATGGGCAGCTTGGTGTGCTCGATCAGGGGCGCGGCGACGTTTTCCTTGACCGTCAGGTTGGAGAACAGGGCCCCGCGCTGGAACAGCACGCCCCAGGTGCGCTCGATCTCATCCCAGGCCTTGCGGTCGGCCTTGGCCAGGTCATGACCGAAGATCTGGATCGTGCCGCCGTCGGCGTGCTTGAGCCCGATCAGGGTGTTGAGCAGCACCGACTTGCCGGAGCCGGAGCCGCCGACAACCCCCAGGACCTCGCCCCGACGAACGGTCAGGTCCAGCCCGTCATGGACCACATGGGCGCCGAACCGGGAGACCAGGCCCTTGACCACGATCGGATCGGGCAGGCCGGCGTCCGGATCATCCGCGGGCTTTGGCGCGGCCTCGTTCATACGTCGAGCTTCATGTAGAGCATGGCGAAGACCGCATCGATCAGGATGATGGCGAAGATGGCCTGGACCACCGCGGTGGTCACCCGCCGGCCAAGGGATTCCACGTCCCCGCCCACCAGCATACCCTGGCGGCAGCCGATCCCGGCCACGGTCACCGCCATGATCGGCGCCTTGCTCATGCCGACCCAGAAGTGGCTGATCCCGACATTCTCGACGATCCGCTGCAGGAAGAAGGCCGGGCTGATGTCCAGCACCGCCCAGCTGACGAGCAGGCCGCCGATCAGGCCAGCGATGGTCGCGATGAAGGTCAGCAGCGGAATGGTCATCAACAGGGCCAGGAACCTCGGCAGCACCAGGGCCTCGAAGGGATCGACCCCCATGATCTGCATGGCGTCGATTTCCTGATTCATCTTCATCGCCCCGATCTCGGCGGCGAAGGACGAGGCCGAGCGACCCGCCAGCAGCACGGCGGTGATGATGATATTGAATTCACGCATCACGGCGATGCCGATCAGTTCGACGGCGAACACCTGGGCGCCGAATTTCTGCAACTCGTTGGCGCCCAAAAAGCCGACCACGGCGCCGATGAAGAAGGTGGTGACGGTGACGATGGGGATCGCGTCCAGGCCCGCGCGCTCGGCCAGGCTGAAACAGGGCGCCCAGCGGATGCGCCGGGGATCAACGATCAGACGGCCGATCGCCACCATCACATGGCCCATGAAGGCCATGGTGCCGTAGAATTCCTTGCCCACATTGAGCACGCCGCGCCCGATCCGCTCCAGCAGATCGCGGAACGAGGTGGGCTTCACGAAGGGCGCGGGGGTCTTGGGCATGACATGCTCGACCAGTTCGAGCAGGCGGGTCACCCGGGGCGGGGCGGCCACGGTCTCCTTGGTCAGGCGTCCGCCGCCGGCTCGCAGGACCGCGAAGGCGCCGGCCGTGTCACAACGGCCGACCTCGGTCATATCCACCCTCAGTTGGGTGTCGCGTTTCAGGGTGTCCGCCAGACGGTTCGCCGCCCGCCCGATGCTGGCGGCGGTCCAATCGCCCTTCAAGAAGACTCGCCGCGCGCCGTCCTCGGCGCGCACATCGAATTCGGCGGGACTATCCATACGCGAGGCTATACTCCATCCGGTCCCATCGGCGAGGCCAAAGAACGCGTCGGCCTTGATAACGCATGAAACGTGGAAACAGCTTAACCACGTCTTTCAAGGCCAATTTAAGCTTAATCCGCAAGGCTGTCGGCGATGAATGCGCCGCTAGCCCCATTCCACGCTCCGGCAGGCCCAGATCGGCCAGCGCGCGTACGTCTTCTGGGCGGCGAGGTCGATCTGGTCACCAGCGACGACGTCCTGGCCTTCACCGCGGCGCGGATCGCGGCGGGCCTGGGGGGGCTGGTGGTCAATCACAATCTGCACAGCCTGCATCTGATCCAGCGGGACGCGGAGATGGCCGCGCTCTATCCCCTGGCCGACCTGATCGAGGCCGACTCGACCCCTCTGATCGCCTGGGGCCGGCTGCTCGGCAAGGCGATCCGGCCGGAGCATCGGGCCACCTATCTGGACTGGCGCGAGGACTTCTGGGCCCTGGCCGGCGACAGGGGCTGGCGGGTCTTCTACCTGGGCGGCGCGCCCGGCGTGGCCGCCCGAGGCGCCGAGGCCGTGCGCCGGCGCTGGCCCAAGGCCCTGATCGGGACCCGGGACGGCTATTTCGACATGAACGACGCGGCCGAGGTCGATGGCGTCTTGAACGAGATCAAGGCCTGGGCTCCGAATGTCCTGCTGGTGGGCATGGGTATGCCGCGCCAGGAGCAGTGGATCCTGCGCCACCGGGACCGCCTGCCCCCTTGCGTGATCTTTCCCGTGGGCGCCGCCTTCGATTACGAGGCCGGAGCCACCTGGACCCCGCCCCGGTGGACCGGCCGGCTCGGCGTGGAATGGCTGTTTCGGCTGGCGAGCGAGCCCCGGCGCCTGTTCAGCCGTTACCTGATCGAGCCCTGGAGCCTGATCGGCGCGGCGCTGAAGGATCTCGCCGCGCGCTGAGGCGGCCGTCAGTCGTCTCCGTAGAGAGCCGTCCAAGGATCCACGCCCTCGCGCACCACCTGATCGACGGTGACCGGCGGATAGCCAAAGCCGCCCTTGGCGCTGGCCTCCCAGGCCGCCACGGTCAGGTCCCGCAGTTCAGAAGCGCCCGCCGCCAGCCGGTCCACGGTAAAGCCCACCCCCGCCGGATGGGCGCCCGTCAGGCCGCCGGCCTTCTGCATCTTGAAGAAGGGGATCATCGTGGCGGCGGTCTGGCCCAGATACCGGGCGGTGCAGACCTCGATGGCGTCGCAGGCTTGAGGCGCGGTCATGGCCGCGCGCACCGCCTTCTCGCTGACGTTCCGCTGCACGAACGGTCCCTCGAACGGCACGTGGACCCTGTCCTGGGTGTAGCCCTCGGGATTGGGATAGTCGCCCCAGCCGTTGTAGTGAACGCTGGCGTGCATCGGCTGGCTGGCGTCTCCCACATAGTGGGCCCAGATCCCCAGGTCGTGGACGATCAGGGTCTCGCGGCGCTTGAGATCGGCCTGCATCCAGGCCTTGCGCTCCGGGTTGGTCTCCCGGGGGATGGCCGCCGTCAGGACGCGCCAATAGGCGAAGTCCTTGGCCAGCTGCTGCCAACCATCGATGATCGAATAGGGCAAAAAGCCCGCATGGCCGCTCTCGGTCCCCACCGCGCGCAGGGCGGTCTCATAGTCCGAGCGGGTCAGAGGCAGAGCCGCGAGGGCCGGTCCGCCCAGGATCCTGCCGTTGTCGTCCACATCGATGAAATGGCCGGGGTCACGGAAATTGTCGTGGGTCTTGCCCGCGTTGCGCCAGCGATCAGGCTCCCGGGCCAGTTCGCCCACGGCCTCGATTGATTGCTGCGAGCGCAGGAAGGCTGGAACCTCCTCGGGCAGGGTGGCGACGCCCAGGCGTCCGATAATCCGGTGCCCCGTGGAGCCCCAGGCCAGGGCCGCGCCGTGCGGAACCAGGGCGCCCAGGGCCAAGACCCCCAGGGCGCTGGCCGCCAGGGCCGCGCGACGCCATCTCGAACCCATACCCATGCCGACCTCACTCAACAGAACGCCAGACCATCGCCGCCCTGGTCACGATCGTCCAGGCCTTGGGGCGGCGGATTTCAATCCGAGCCCACCTACCCTGCCCCCGCGACACGGGCGTGACCCCGCCTGATCAGTCCCGGATGTTCAGCGCGGCCTCAACCCGGGTGATCCAGGCCGCCACCGCCGGATAGGCGCTCAGATCAAAGCCGCCATCGCCGGCCATGCGCGTATAGGCCGCCAGGGCCACGTCGGCGAGACTGGCCGCATCCCCAACCAGGAACCCTCCCCCGGCCAAGGCCTGCTCCATCCGCGCCAGGGCTGCGTGGCCGCGCTCCACCAGCTTCGGCTCCAGGTCGGCGACGGGCTTGCCCAGATATTTCACATGGAAGCGGGCCACGGCGATGTAGGGCTCATGGCTGTACTGTTCCCAGAACATCCATTCCAGCATCCGCGCCCGGTCATAGGCGTCGGCGGGAATGAGGGGCGAGCCCTCGGCCAGATGGAAGATGATGGCGTTGGACTGGGCCAGGGGCCGGCCATCGCTCAGGACCACCACGGGGACTTGGCCAGCTGGGTTGAGGGCCAGGAACGACGGGGCGCGGGTTTCCCCGCCAAGGACGCCCGTCTCCATCCAATCGTAGGCCAGGCCCAGGTGGTCGGCCACCCATTTGACCTTGAGACAGTTGCCGGAAATGGAGTCCCCATAGATGCGCATGACCACGGTTTATTCCCTTTCCGTTCCCGATATATGACGGTTCAGGCACAGGATAGGCTCCGGCGCAAGGCGATTGTCGGGGTTGACCCTCGAGTTTGGGGCTGTAGGACTCCCTCCGCGATGAGACGAGAAACAACGAGGGGGCGCTGATGAAGCGTATCCTGGCATGCCTCGCCGTGATGGCTATCCCAGCCACGGCCATGAGCGCAGAGCCTGTGCGGCCGGGCTATGATCCCATCGGCGACGCCATCGCGGCCGTCGATCGGTCGGTGGTGCAGACCGTCGTCGAGTGGAGCCTGAAGGCCAGCCTCTATCATGGCGGCCGCAAGATCGCGGCCCATGACTCCCTGGGGTGCAGGGTCGCCCCGATGCGCACCGTGGCCGTGGACCCGTCGGTGGTCTCGCGCCATTCGGTGATCTTCATCAAGGAGACCGTGGGCCTGCCCCTGCCGGGCGGCGGCGTTCATGACGGCTATTGGTACGCCTCCGACATCGGCGGCGCGATCAAGGGCGCGCGCATCGACCTGTTCACGGGCCTGGGGGCGGCGTCCATGCGCGCCCTGTCGGCCTTGAACATGAAGTCCCTGACCGTGACCAAGGTCGGCGAGTTCACCGGCTGTCCGCCAACCGACGGCGGCGAAGGCGCCAAGATCGCCGACGCGCGATAGGAGCGCCTGGCGCCCAGCGATTTCCGTGATGCATTTTCAGGCTACGGCGCGGTGGTTCGCCGCACCCTGAACATGAACCCTGGCGCCCGACCCTAACCTCGTTCAGCGCTGGTTCACCCGCGGCCTGTCAGGATGCGATCGTGAATTGGCGCGCGAAAGGAGGCGGACCCATGAGATGGCTGGCGAAGCTTCTGGCGATCGCCCTGCTGGCGGCGCCGGGCCTTGCCCTGGCCCGGGACGACGATCGTCGCGGTCGCGAAGGCGATGAGCATCGGGGGCGAATGGAAGCGCCCCAGGGCTATGAACGGAGCTATCAGGGCGATCGCGGCTATGGCGACCCGCGCCAAGGCCGGGGCGCGCCTTCCTATTACGGCCCGCCCGCGCCGCCGTCCTATCCGCCGCCCCCGCCCCGCTACCCCTCGCAACAGATCTATCGGACGCCGGCCTATCGTCCGCCGATCTACGCGCCAGTCCGGCCTTACAATCCGGGCCGCTACGGCGTGTCGCCCAGCTACGGCGCCGGCTGGCGGCGGGGCGAGATCCTGCCGCCGGACTACCGCGGCTATGCGGTGCCGGACTATGCCCGCTATCACCTGCGCCGCCCCCCTCGCGGCTTCTACTGGTGTCGCGCGGGGGACGATTTCGTGCTGGTGGCCATGACCACCGGCCTGATCTTCGAGGTGATCGGCGCCGACCGCTACTAGGTTCTGTTGACGAAGTGTCTAATCCATAGTCGGACGCAGGAGATCAGGGCAAATCCG
>JARLIP010000057.1 GCA_031291685.1 Caulobacteraceae bacterium
CGGGGAAGGAGCCTGCTGCGCCCCACTCAGGGATTGGTCGATTGGGCCAAGGCCAACTGGGAGCAGGTCAGGCAAGCCCAATCCGAATATGATGCGAGATAGCCCTGGGCGTTTGCAACGGGGCTTGGACGCGCCATGGGCGGACTGCCGTGGGGCGAAAGAGGATGTCGCCCAGGCGTTCGGTCCTAAGTCGGGCGCGCGCCAAGCAACTGCGTCGGCACGCCGAGCATAGGCCCGGCTTCGGTGAGGCGGCGGTCAAGTGTGTGGACCGTCGCGCCATGCTCCGAGGCGGTCGCCAGATGCAGGGCGTCCCCGGCGCGGAGCCCGAGCCCATGCTGATCGGCGAACCTCGCCGCCGTTCGAAAGTTCGCGCCGGTCACCGGCAAGACGGTGAAGCTCTCGGCGACCAGCTTGTTGAACATGGCGAGGGCCGCCGCGCGCTGCTCCAGGTCGATCTGTCGGGTCCGCAGCTTGATCGCCATGGCGGAGGACATCTCGGTGATGGTCCAGTCGCTGATCAGAAGTCGCGCGGGGTCCTGTTGCGCCAGCCATTCCTGAACGCCCGGCGTCATCTCTTCGTTGGAAAGCGCCGCGACGATCAGCGATGTGTCGAGATAGAGCATCAGTAGCGGTCGCCATCCCGCATCGCCCGCACAAGATCAGCGGCGCCCTGAGTCCGAGGTGGCATGGTCGCCGTCAGGGATCGGAGCAGAGCCGCATCGATTGGTTTGCGCGGCCTGGCCACAGCGGTGAGCCGCGCGACCGCCTTGCCGCGGCGGGTGATGTCGATCGAATCTCCCGCCTCGACCCGATCGACGAGTTCGCTGAGATGGGCCTTGGCCTCCGCCAGATTGATCGCATCCATGTCACGCTCCTGACCATGTAAATGGTCATGTAGCGTGTGGGGCTTAAGAATTCCAGCGTGGCGTATTTTGCGGGGGGCGGCGGTGTTCACCGGGCGCGCCAACGAATTGGGCGCGCCCAAACAAGATGGCCCGGCGTGCGATGGGCAGACTGTCATGGGGCGAGGGAAGACGTCGCCCGGGCGTCCGGCCCTGTGTCGGGCGCGCAGTCATCGGACGGGGATCTGGGAGCGTTATGGCGGCCAAGGTTGAACTAACGACGCGTGAGCTGAAGCCAGGTTTTGGCGCCGAGATCCTGGGAGTCGATCTGGCCCAGGCCGACGCCGAGACGCTGAAGGCCGTGACCGAGGTTTTCCAAAACAGCGGCGCCATCCTGCTGCGTGGGCAAAAGATGGGGCCCGGCGATCTGATGGCGTTCATCAATCAGTTCGGCGAGCCCGAGGGCCATACCCTCGGCGAATATACGCTGCCCGGCTATCCGAAGATCTATGTGCTCTCCAACCGGATCGTCGATGGGCGTCCCATCGGCGCCCACAATGACGGGGTGGTGTGGCACACGGACTATTCCTATCGCCAGGAGCCGGTGATGTGCACCATGCTCTATGCGGTGGAGGTGCCGCCGGTGGGGTCCGACACCCTGCTGGCCGACATCGTCGCCGCCTATAACGCCTTGCCCGAGGCGCGCCGGGAGGCCCTCGACGACCTGGTGGTCCATCACAGCTTTCAGTATTTCATGGAGAGTCGGGTCTATGGCAAGGCCGAGACCAGCCCCGAGCTGTTCGCCCAGAACCCCGACGTGTTCCATCCCCTGATCCGCCGTCACCCGCAGGACGGGCGCAAGGCGCTTTGGGTCTCCACTGGAACCGTCAAGGGCATTGTCGGCATGCCCGAGCCCGAGGGCGCCCAGCTGGTGGATGAACTGGTCGCCTTCGCCACCCAGGATGAGTTCGTCTTTCGCCACCGCTGGGAGGTGGGCGATGTGCTGATGTGGGATAATCGCTGCACCCTGCACACGGGCACCCTGTTCGACGACACCAAATATATCCGGCAAATGCACAGGCTGTGGGTCAAGGGCGATCGGCCCCTGGCCGCCAATGGCCAACCCGTGTTCGCGCCCGCCGCCTGAGCGTGATGGCCTGTTCGACGGGGAGGGGCGCATGACGGATCCGGCGGTGGAGGAGATGGCCGAGGCCCTGGCGCGGGGGCGGCGGACGGGGGAGCGGTTCGTCACCATGCCCGCCCCCTGGGCCGGGGATCTTGGCTTCGCCTATGCGGTGCAGGCGCGGCTGGTGGATCGGTTGCGGGCGGTGGGGGCGGGGGACATCGCCGGCTGGAAGCTGGGCTTTACCACCGCCAAGATCCAGACCCTGGCGGGTGTGCCCGAGCCCGCGTCCGGGGTCCTGCTGGCCAAGGGGTTGTGGGAGTCCGGGCAGGCCCTGGCCACGGCGAACTTCATGCATCTGGGCCTGGAGGGCGAGATCGCGGTCCGGGTGGGGGAGGGGTTCCCCGAGACCGATCCGGTCGATCCGGCCGTGGCGTTCGGGCGGCTGGAGAGCGCCGCCGCGGCCTTCGAGGTCACGGATGACCGCCATGCCGACTGGTCGGTGATGGAAGGCGCCTCGCTGATCGCCGACAATATCTGGAACATCGGCGCCGTGCTGGGGCCGCCCACGCCGATCGGGTCGCTGCGGACCCTCGTCGGCCGAAAGGGTGTGGTTTCGGTCAATGGTCAGATGCGCGATGCGGGGCTGAGCGAGGACACCGGCTATGATCCGGCCGCCATCGTCGCCTGGCTGGGCGCCCATCTGGCCCGCCGGGGCCAGCCGCTTGCGCCGGGCCAGTGGATCATGACCGGCAGCTTCGTGCCCACGACCTTCCCCCGGGCGGGGGATCACTATCAATTCGAGGTCGATGGGCTCGAGCCCGTCGAGGCGCGGGTGGTCTGAGGGCGGCGGCGGCCTGATCTAGGTCCAGCGGCCTTTGAGGTTGACGCATTGGCTTACCCGCCGTCATCGCCGCTTGCGGCGATCCATGCCGTGAACGAGGCCGGGTCATGGTGGGTGGGATTCAGTCTGAAAGCCCGTCACGGCGTCGCCTGAACGGCATGGATCCCCGACACTGCGTGTCGAGGATGACGGGGGAAGGACAGAATGTGACGGTCAAGCTCAATGGCCGTTGGTATCCGGGGCGCGGTTCTGAAAATTTCGCGGTTCGCTCCGGTTTTTGGGCGCGTGGGAGCAAGACCCGCGCATTCAGCCCAATGATGGTTTTCGAGGAAAATGGAGTTGTCATGTCGGACGTCCAATCGCCGCTGAAGCTTGCCGAGCGCCCCCAGGGGATCGACGGGATCAAGATCGTTCCCAGCACCGTGCGGATCGGGGCGGAGATCTTCGGCGTCGATCTGAACCAGATGCTCTCGGATGCGGTGATCGAGGTGATCCGCGAGGCCCTGATGACCTATCAGGTGATCTTTTTCCGGGATCAGCCCCTGACCCATGAAAGCCACAAGGCCTTTGGCCGGCGCTTTGGGGAGCTGTTCATCCACAATGGCGTGGCCGGCATCCAGGGCCATCCCGAGATCGTCGCCATCCATGCGGACGCCAATTCGAAATACATCGCCGGCGACAACTGGCATTCCGACCTGACCATGAACCCTCAGCCGCCCATGGGCAGCATCCTCTATCTGCACACCCTGCCGGAGGTGGGGGGCGATACGCTCTGGGCCAGCATGTACGCGGCCTATGACGCCCTGTCGGACAGGATGAAGGCTCATGTGGAAAAGCTGACCGCCCTGCACGACGGCGAGCATGTCTATCGGCCGATCATCAATGATCCGACCAAGACCTATCCGTGCTCCGCCCATCCGGTGGTGCGGGTGCACCCGGTGACGGGACGCAAGGCGCTGTTCGTCAATCCGTCCTATACGACCCGCATCGTCGAGCTGCCCAAGCCGGAAAGCGACGCCTTGCTGGCCTATCTGCACCAGCACTGCCAGGACCCCAATTTCCAGGTGCGGTTCCGCTGGCGGCCCCATTCGGTGGCCTTCTGGGACAACCGCTGCACCCAGCACTTCGCCATCTATGACTATTATCCCCACGTCCGGTCCGGCTTTCGCGTGACTATCGCGGGGGACACGCCGATTGGGGCCTAATACCAACGGCCCTTGAGTTCGACCCGCGAAGGCCACCCCACGACGTCATCCTGAGCCGTCGCGAGGCGGCGAGTCGAAGGACGCAGCGGCGGCGGTGTGCGTCCTTCGACTCGCGCTCTGGCGAGCGCGGCTCAGGATGACGTCGTAGGAGTCAGCTTCAAGGGCCGTTGGTATGAGGCGCGGTGGAGGGGCAACGCGCCCTAAGCCGGTTCGGCCACCGGCGCCGGTTGGGCCTTGGTCCGGGCCCAGGC
>JARLIP010000058.1 GCA_031291685.1 Caulobacteraceae bacterium
GGCCCGGTCCGCCCCCAGGGCGCCGATCACCGACAGGCAGGCCAGGAAACACAGCACCGCCACCACGAACACCAACGAGGTCTCGCGGCCGTCCCCTGGGGGCAGCAGGGGCGCCGCCCGGCGGACCGGCGTCTTCTTTCTGGGGGAGGCGCGTCCGCGGCTCATGGGGCCTCCCGGATGTCCAGATGGCCGTCCTCGATACGCATCACCGGCTTACCGGACCGGGCGATCAATTCCTCGTCATGGCTGGCGATGAGCACCGTGGTCCCCAGGCGGTTGAGCTCCACGAACAGGCGCAGGATGCGCAGGGCCATCTCGTGGTCCACGTCACCGGTGGGCTCGTCCGCCAGCAGGATGTCGGGGCGGCTGACCACCGCCCGGGCGATGGCCAGCCGCTGCTGCTCACCGCTGGACAGGGACGAGGGATGGGCCTTGACCCGGTTGCTCAAACCCACCCAGGCCAGGAGCTCGGTGACGTCGGCGGCGTAGTCCGCCGGCTTGCGCCCGGCCAGGCGCAGGGGCAGGGCGACATTGTCGAAGGCGTCCAGATGCTCCAGCAGGCGTCGATCGTGCAGCACCACCCCGATCCGCCGGCGCACGAAGGGCAGGTCCCGGCGCCTCAGTTGTTCGATGTTCTGGCCGAACAGGCTGACCAGACCCCGGCTGGGCTTCAGGTCCAGTTGCATCAGCCGCAGCAGGGTGGTCTTGCCGGCGCCCGAGGGGCCGGTCAGAAAGTGGAACGATCCGGCCTCCAGCTCGAAGGTCAGGTCGCTCAGAACCTCCGGCGCGCGGCCATAGCGCAGCCCCACGCCGGCGAAGCGCACGATCGGTTCGGCCTGTTGCGCATGGGTGTCTATGGCGGAAGCGTCGGTGTTACGAATGTCGGCGGTTCTGGACATGGCTGCCGAAATCGGCGACCTCGATCCTGAGGGCGCTTATGCATCCGATTCGACCATCATGATACTGACCTGTCCAGAGTGCGCCACCCGCTATTTCGTGGCAGACGACCGGATCGGCCCCGAGGGGCGGACCGTGCGCTGTGCGTCCTGCGGGTCGAAGTGGACCGCCCTGCCCGACGAGCCGCTCGAGCTCGACGCGTCGCCGGAGGAAGGCGCCGTTGCGTCCGAGCCCCGGGAAGCCGAGCCGGACCTGACCGCCCTCAGTGGCGATGAGCTGCCCAAGGCCTTCCGCGAGCGGGCCCAGACCCGGATAAAGGTGCGCGAGGCCGCGGCTCAAGGGGTGGTCTGGGCGGTGCTGGTGGGGGGCGTGGCCCTGATCCTGGCCACGGCGGTGGTGCTGCGCCAGGACGTGGCCCGGGTCTGGCCACGAATGGCGGGGGTCTATGCCCTGTTGCACATGCCGGTGAATCTGGTGGGTCTGGCGATCGAGAACCAGCACGCCCAGCCGGCCCTGAAGGACGGTCACGCCGCCCTGGTGGTCACCGGCTCCCTGCGCAATGTCCGCGACCGGCCAATCCCGGCGCCGGCCCTGCGCATCAGCCTGATCAATGGCGCCGGCAAGGTGGTGGCGGTGAAGATCGCCGATCCCGGCGGCGCGCGCATCCCCCCCGGCGAAGCCCGACGCTTCTCCGTCGATCTTCTGGACCCCCCGGTCAGCGCTCAGGTGGTGGAGATCGCCTTCGTGGTCGGCGGCTCCCGGGAAAAGGGCGCGCCCGCGACCCCGGTCGCCCCGCCGCCGGTCAGGGCCGAGCTGCGCGGTCCGGCAAGCCCTTCGGCCAGCGATACGCCCCTGATGGGAAACACGCCCCCGGGCGAGGGCGGTCCGCCCCCCGCGGCGGCGCCCCCCACGACTGGCGCCCCCGCGCCAACAGCCCATGAGTGAGGCGCCGGCCCCGCTGGCGAGCCTGCTGTCCGAGGCCGAGGTCCTGGCCCGGGTCGAGGCCCTGGCCGCCGCCATCGCCCCCCGGATCGACGACGGGACCGTGGCCGTGTGCCTGCTCACGGGCGGGATCTGGTTCGCCGCCGACCTGATGCGCGCCCTGGCGCGGCTGGAGCGCCATCCCCTGTTCGACGCCCTGTGGCTGTCCTCCTACGCCGACGCCCGCGACAGCACGGGCCGCATCGAGATCCGCGCCCCGCTTCAGCGCTCCGTCGCCGGCCGACGGGTGCTGTTGATTGACGACGTGCTGGATTCCGGCCTGTCCCTGGAGGCGGCCGACCGAATGGCGCGCGAGGCCGGCGCCGCCGAGGTGCTCAGCGCGGTGTTCGCCCGCAAGCCCTGGCCCGCCCCCCGCGCCGTGGTTCCCGAGTTCGTCGCCTGGGAGGCGCCCGCCCGTTTCCTGGTGGGCTACGGCATGGACGACGCCGGCCGGCTGCGGGGCCTGCCGGGCGTCGGGGCGATGGATTGATCTCTTAGGCCCCTACCGCTTCGGCGGCGGGCCCATCAGGGCGGGGCCGAAGAACAGGGCCGTGGCCAGGGTGTAGGCCAGGGAGATCATCAACAGCTTGCCCATGCTCGCCGTCCCTGGATGGCTGGAGACCCACAGGGCGCCGAAGGCCATGCCCGTGGTCAGGGCGCTGAACAGCACCGCCCGGGTCAGGCTGGAGGTCAGGAAATGGGTCTCTCCGGCCCGCCAGGCGATCACCAGATAGATGTGGAAGGCCACCCCGATACCGAACAGCAGGGGCAGGGCGATGATGTTGGCGAAGTTGATCGGCTGGCCGATGATCACGCAGGTTCCGAGGGTCAGCACCCCGGTCAGCATCACCGGCAGCACCGTATAGACCACGTCGATGAAGCGGCGCAGGGCCAGGAACAACAGGGCGGTGATGACGATCAGCGACCAGATCCCGGCCTGAAGGAAGGCCTGCACGATGGTGCGCCCGGCCTCGACGATGGAGACCGGCCCGCCGCTGGCCTGGGGCGCGACCCCGCGCACGGCCTTGGCGAAGCGCTTCAGGTCGGCGTCGCTGACGGCGCCCCCCTTGGGGAAGACCTGCACCCGGGCGCGGCCGTCGGTGGCGGTCCATTGCCGGACCATTTCAGGCGGCAGGCTCGCCAGGGTCAGGGGCTGGGCCTGCAGCATGGCGCGCAGCTGACTGAACAGGGTCGCCAGGGGTTGGGCGATGGTGGTCTGGGCGGCGGCCCGGCGCTCGGGCGCGCCCTTGGCCAGACGCTCCAGGACGGTGGCCAGACGCAGGGCGTCCTGGCCGGGCGCGCCCTTGTCGGTGACCGCCGCGGCGCGCAGGGCAACGGCGGTCTGGGTCAGGCTGGCCGCCAGCTCGGCGTCGCTGGGGGGCGGCTGGACCTCGAAGGGATTGATGGTGGTGTCCAGCAGCAGGCTGGCGTCGGCGACGGCCGCCAGCTTGGCCGGCTGGTCGTCCGGCACATAGCTGGACAGGGTCACGGCGTGGGCCACCTCGGGCAGCTTGTTGAGCTTGGCGGCGATGGCGTCGGCGGCGGCCAGGGAGGGGGCCAGGACGTCGGCGGTGTTGGGCGAGCGGTCCGGGTCCTTCATCAACTCGTTCAGGGTCGCCATTGACTCGGACCTCGGGTTCTTCAGGTCCAGGGGATTGGCGTCGAACCGCAGGAGGGGCATCAGGGCCAGGCAGGCCAGGGCGACGGCGCCGTTGAGGATCAGCACCAGCCGTCGGCGGCGATGCATCACCCCGTCCAGGGGCTCCAGGAAGTGCAACCCGCCCCGGGCGCTCTCCACCTTGGGTTTGAGCACCCGCAAGAGGGCCGGCAGCAGGGTCACATTGAGCAGGAAGGCCACCACCATGCCCATGCCGGCGATAACCCCCAGTTCCGACACCCCCACATAGTGGGTGGGCAGGAAGGCGAAGAAGCCCGCCGCGATCGCCGCCGCCGCCAGGGCCAGGGAGCCGCCCACATCGCGGCCCGCCGCCACCAGGGCGTCGCATTGATCGGGCAGCAGGCGGCTCTCGGCGCGATACTTGACCGCGAACTGAATGCCGAAATCCACCCCCAGTCCCACGAACAGGGGGATGAAGGCCACCGAGATCAGGTTGAAGCGCCCGACCACGGCCAAGCCCAGCCCCGCGGTGATGAGAAGCCCGATCAGGGTCGTGCCCATGATCGCCGCTGTCACCCGGCTGGAGCGCACCGCCAGCCACAGCATGGCCAGCACCGCCAGCAGCATCAGGCTCAGCATCGGCACGGCGCGGTCCGACAGGCTGGCGAATTCCTCGTCCGACAGGGGCACGGGGCCGGTCAGGCGCACGGTGACCCCGTGGGCGGGATCCAGGCCCGCCTCCCGCGCCGTCTGGCGGACGGCCTCGCTGGCCGCGGCGCCGGGCTCCAGCGCCGTGTAGTCGAGCTTGGGATTGATGATCACGAATTTGCGGGTCGGCGCGCCGTCCGCGCCGGAGAACAGGGCCTGCCAGGAGAAGAAGGCCGGCTTGCCGTCGGCGGCGTTTCGCAGGGCCTCCCCCAGGGCCTTGACCGGCTTATCCACGTCACTGAGCTTGGCGCTTCCGGTCTGCACGCCGGTCAGCATGGTCTGCAGGGTGGTCATGGCCCCGCGCAGGCTGGGGTCGGAGGCCAGGGGGCCGAGGAAGGGCTGGGCGGTGATCAGTTGATCCAGGGTCGATTGGACCTTGGCTTGGGACAGGAACAGCAGGCCCTCGCGGTCCCAGAAGGCCCCGCCGTCGGGCCGGTTCACCCCGCGTATCAGCCCGCCTCGGCGGGCCAGCCGGTCGGCCAGGACCGCGGCGCCGCGCTCGGCCAGTTCCGGGGTTTGTCCGTCCACCACCGCGATGATGTTGTCCGACTGCTCGGGGAAGGCCTTGGCGAAGGCGATGCCGTCCTGTCGCCAGGGCAGCTTGTCCGAAATCAGCTGCTCGGTGTCCGTGGTCATCTTGAAATGGCCAGCGGCATAGACCCCGGCCCCGATCGCCAGGATCAGGCTCAGAAGGATGACGAGCCAAGCTCTCCGCACGCAGAAGGCCACCAGACGGGAAATGGGGGACGGACTTGCAGATGCGGCCACGGTTCGTCTTTCAGATCTAAGCGACGGGCAACATAGCTGTCACTCGCGTCAATCGCCACACAGGCTTGAGGGAGCGCGCCGAGTCCGGGTTTGGCGCCACGGTTTCCCGACCGGCGTGTATCCCGGACACTGGACATGGCGCCTCGGTTGCGTCGCGGCGCTCCAAGCGCTCGCACACCACATTGAGGCCTTTCCGAGGCCTGGGGGGAGGATTAGGTTGGGTGAAGAGCCTGTGGACGAAATGTCCTCGGGAGGCTGTCGTGCGGATTAGATATCCACCGTGATCACGGCGTCAGGAGTGCTTATGCTCTGGATACAGAGTGACGGGGTTTGGGGCGTTGCCTATTGGATCGGCGGCGCCTGTATCGCCGCCTCTATATTGGGCGCCATCTATGCCTGTATCGCCACCTGGACCTTGGCTCTGTTTACGCGGCGGCGTGCGGCGGAGTCCCTGACCTTTCCATCCGTATCACTTCTGAAACCGTTACATGGGGATGAACCGGGCCTTTATGACAACCTGCGCAGTTTCTGCGTTCAGGACTATCCCGGCGCCCTGCAGATCGTGCTTGGGGTCCAGGACCCCGAGGATCCCGCCATCGCGGTGGTCCGCCGGCTGCAGGCGGCCTATCCCGCCCTCGATATCGTCCTGACCATCGGCGCCGTCGGCCAGGGGGGGAATCGCAAGATCGCCAACCTCACCAACATGGCGCCCAAGGCCACGGCGGAGGTCTTCATCATCAGCGACAGCGATGTACGCGTGGCCCCCGACCATATTCGCAGGGTGGTGGGCGCCCTGCAGGCGCCGCAGGTCGGGCTGATCACCTGCCTCTATCGGGGGAGGCCCACCGGCGGCCTTTGGTCGACCCTGGCGGCGATGGACGTGGACTATCGCTTCGCCCCCAGCGTCGGCCTGGCCTTGAAGTTCGGCCTCGCCCATCCCTGTCTTGGCCCCACCATGGCCCTGCGCCGAGGCCTGCTGGAGGAGATCGGGGGCTTTCCCTACCTCTCCGACTTCCTCGCCGACGACTACGAGCTTGGCCGCGCCGTGCGCGAGCGCGGACACAGGCTGGCCTTCGCTCCCGGCCTGATCGAGCACCTGTGCCCGGAACGAAGCGCGCGGGAGATGCTGACCCACGAATTCCGCTGGGCCCGCACGGTGCGCCTGATCGAACCGGCCGGCTATTTCGGCAGCGGCATAACCCATTTCTGGGTTCTGGCCCTGATCGGCATGGCCCTGACGGGTTTCGCTGGCTGGAGCGTGATCACCCTGGCCACCCTCACCCTGCTGAGATTGGCGCTGGTGGCGCTGACGAGCCGGTTCACGGGCGCCAACCTCAAGGGGCTGGCCCTGACGCCTTTTCGCGATCTCCTTTCCTTCGGGGTGTTCGTCGGCGCCTTCTTCGGCGATCGGGTGGAGTGGCGCGGCGCCCAACTTCAGCTCGGCCGGACCGGCGAGGTGACGATCTGCTAGCGGGGGCCGCCCTGGCCCAATCCGGACAGAGTTGATATTCCACGGCCCCGGTCGCGTCGGCGGCCTGGTTTTCCGGATCGGAAGAGGCTTCAACTTGACCGTTGTTCGCGGCGTGACGCGCCATCCCATCGCCCACGGGCCCAAGCCTTGAGCGGCGGCGCTTCCCGGGCGAAGATCACGGCCGTCACCATCGCCGTCGTCGGCGTCCTGGCCGCGACCGTGGTCATCGGCTTCTTCAACTTCCATGCGGTTCTCTCGGCCATGGCCCGGGTCGGCTGGGGCGGTTTCGCCGCGGTCATCGCCTGTCAGCTGGCCCTGTTCGCTCCCCTGGGCCTGGCCTGGCTAGTGGTGGCGCCGGAGCTTTCGGCGGCGCGTCTGGGCCTGTTCTCCTGGGGGCGGCTGATGCGGGAGGCCGCCTCCGACGTGCTGCCCTTTTCCCAGCTCGGCGGGTTCGTCATCGGCGCCCGCGCCATCATGCTGGGCGGCGTGCCGGGGCCGGTGGCCTTCGGCTCCGGCGTGGTCGATGTCACCTTCGAGGTCCTGGCCCAGCTGGCCTACACCCTGATCGGGGTCGGGCTCCTGGTGCTGCGCCTGGGCGCCGCCTCCAAGGGGGATAACCTGGTCTGGATGCTGAGTCTGGGCCTGTGCGCCGCCGCCGGCCTGGTGGCGGTGTTCATGTTCGCCCAGCGCAAGGGCGCGCGCCTGGCCGAGCGCATCGCCGAACGGCTGATGCCCGCCGCGGCGACCCATACCGCCAGCTTCACCCGCGCCATCGAAAGCGCCTACGCTCAGCCCCTACGGCTGTGGATCGGCTGGGTGATCCACGTAGCCTGCTGGTTCGGGGCGGCGGTGGGCAGCTGGCTGATCCTGCGGCTGATCGGCCAGCCCCTGCCGTTCCATTCGGTGGTGGCGATCGAAAGCCTGCTGTTCGCCATCCGCAACGCCGCCTTCGTCGTGCCCGGCGGCCTCGGCGTCCAGGAAGGCGCCTATGCGCTCCTGGGGCCCCTGTTCGGCCTGCCGGCGGAGGCGGCCCTGGCGCTTTCCCTGCTCAAACGCGCCCGGGACATGGTCATCGGCATTCCGGCCCTGCTGATCTGGCAGGTGATGGAGGGCCGCCGGCCGGTCGCGGGGCGGTAGGGACAGGCCGGCCGCTCAGAGCCAAGGCGCCAGGGGCTCCCGGGCCAGCATCGCCTCATAGGTCGGCCGGGGACGGACCACCGCGAACTGGTCGCCGCGCACCAGCACCTCGGGGACCAGGGGGCGGCTGTTATATTCGCTGGACATGGAGGCGCCGTAGGCCCCCGCCGACAGGAAGGCCACCAGATCGCCGGCTTTGAGCGGCGGCAGGTCGCGCTCCCGGGCGAAGGTGTCGCCGGTCTCGCAGATCGGGCCGACCACGTCATAGGTCAGGGGCTCGCCCCCCTCGGGGTTCGGCTTGACCGGCAGGATGTCGTGAAAAGCCTCGTACATGGCCGGGCGGATCAGGTCGTTCATGGCCGCGTCCAGCACCAGGAAGCGGGGCCCCTCCGGCCGCTCATGCACGTGGATCACCCGGCTGACCAGGACCCCGGCGTTGGCGGCGATCACCCGGCCGGGCTCGAAGGCCAGCTGCACGTCCAGGCCCTTGAGAGCCCTGGCGATCACGGCGGCCAGATCAGCGGGTTGCGGCGGCTCGGGGTGGTTGAAATAGGGCGCGGCCAGGCCGCCACCCAGGTCCAGGCGCTCCACCGACAGCCCCTCGGCCCGCAGCCGCTCCACAAGGGCGCGCATCTTGCCGAAGGCCGATTCCAGGGGCGCCAGATCGGTGATCTGGCTGCCGATGTGGCAGGCCACGCCCACGGGTCGCAGGTTGGCGTTGTTGGAGGCGATGGCGTAGAGCCGCTCGGCCTCGGTCATGGAGACGCCGAACTTGTTGTCCGACTTGCCGGTGGCGATCTTGGCGTGGCCGCCGGCGGCGACATCGGGATTGACCCGGAAGGCCACCGTGGGCCGGGCGTTGCGGGCGGCGGCGATCTTGGCCAGCCGTTCCATCTCCGGCTCGGACTCGATATTGATCTCGGACACCCCCGCGTCGATGGCGAAGGCCAGTTCCTCGTCGGTCTTGCCGGCGCCGGAAAAGACGATCCGCTCCGGCGCAATTCCAGCGGCCAGGGCGCGGCGCACCTCGCCCTCGGAGACAGTGTCGGCCCCGGCGCCCAGGGCGCCCAGGGTCTTGAGCACCGACAGGTTCGGATTGGCCTTCACCGCATAGGCGATCAGCGGCTCCCCATGCCCCGTGGCGCGCATGGCGTCACGGAATATGGTGAAGTGCCGCTCCAGGGTGGCGGTGGAATAGACATAGACCGGCGTGCCGACGGCGGCGGCGATCCTCGACAGGGGAACGCCCTCGCAGGCGAGTTCACCCTCCCGCAATTCGAAATGATTCATTGATCCGGCGTCGTCCCCGGGTTCGGCAGGGAGCCCTGGGGCACGCGGCCGAAGGGGTTGGACCCGGCGCCCGGCATGGGCGTCGAATAGGGCGCCTGGGCCAGCGGCGGCGGAAGCGGATCGGCCGGATGGTCCGGCTCGGCGTTGTCGGCCTTCTTCTTGGCCTTTTCCTCGGCGGCGGCGCGCTGCTTGGCGTCCCAGTCGGCCTTGGCCTTGGCCCCGTAGAGGGGCGCGGGCTGTTCGAGGCTGCCGATCTTGCCGCAACCGCCCAGGGCGGCGCTGGTCAGGAACAGGGTGGCGAGGAGGAGGCGGGGGTTCATGACAGGAGTTCCTTCCAACGCAGGACTTGGGCGCGCACCTGGGCGGGCGCGGTTCCGCCGTAGCTCATGCGGCTGGCGGCCGAGGCGGCGGCGGTCAGCACCTGATAGACATCGTCGGTGATACGCGGTTCGATGGCCTGAAGCTCCGCCAGGGGCAATTCGCTAAGGTCAAGGCCAAGACCCTCCGCCCGCTTCACCGCGGCGCCGGTGATATGGTGCGCCTCACGGAACGGCAGGTCCAGGGTCCGCACCAGCCAGTCGGCCAGGTCGGTGGCCGTGGAATAGCCGCTGCCCGCCGCCTCGGCCATGCGCTCGCGCACCGGGGTCAGGTCCCGGGCCATGCCGGCCATGGCGGTCAGGCCCAGCTCCAGGGCGTCAAAGGCCTCGAAGGTGGGGACCTTGTCCTCCTGCATGTCCTTCGAATAGGTCATGGGCAGGCCCTTCATCACCACCATCAGCGAGGTCAGGGCGCCCAGGATGCGGCCGACCTTGGCCCGGGTCAGCTCAGCCGCGTCGGGATTGCGCTTTTGCGGCATGATCGAAGAGCCGGTGGTGAAGGCGTCGCTCAGCTTGATGAAGCCGAACTGCGGGGTGGTCCAGATCACGATCTCTTCGGCCAGGCGCGACAGGTGGGTGGCGCAGATCGAGGCGGCGGCCAGGGCCTCCAGGGCGAAGTCCCGGGCGGCCACGCTGTCCATGGAATTGGCGGTGGGCCGGTCGAAGCCCAGGGCCTTGGCCGTGCGGGCCCGGTCGATGGGGAAGGGCGATCCGGCCAGGGCGGCGGCGCCCAGAGGGCATTCGTTCATCCGCGCGCGGGCGTCGCGGAAGCGGGCGGCGTCCCGGCCGAACATCTCCACATAGGCCATCAGATGGTGACCGAAGGTCACCGGTTGGGCGGGCTGGAGGTGGGTGAAGCCGGGCATCAGGGCGTCGGCGTGGGCCTCGGCCTGGCCCAGCAGGGCCCTTTGCAGGTCCTCGATCTGGGCCACGGTGCGGTCGCAGGCCTCCCGCACCCAAAGGCGGAAGTCCAGGGCCACCTGGTCGTTGCGCGAGCGGGCGGTGTGCAGCCGTCCCGCCGCCGGACCGATCAGCTCCCTCAGCCGGGCCTCCACGTTCATGTGGATGTCTTCGTATTCGTCGCGATAGGGAAAGACGCCCCCGGCCATCTCGGCCGCGATGGCGTCCAGGCCCTTGCCGATGGCGTCGGCGTCATCGGCGCTGATCACCCCCACGGCCTCGAGCATCTGGGCGTGGGCGCGGGAGCCGGCCAGGTCCTGGCTGGCCAGGCGCTTGTCGAAGCCGATGGAGACGTTGATGGCCTGCATCAGCTCAGCCGGCTTGACGGAAAAGCGTCCGCCCCACATGGACTGTCCCGGGGGCTGGCCTTCGGGTCGGCCCTTCGTCCCCTCCAGCGCCGGAGCGGGCTCGGCGGCGGCGACGACGGGAGGCTTGGTCATGAGCGACATCCAAAACGGTCAAAAGGCGGCCCCGGTCGGCGGGGGCAAGCCCAGGCGCGATCTGATGACCTACGCCTTGTACGGGCTGTCCCTGCTGGGGCTGGCGGCGGTTCTATACGTCATCGCCGGCGCCGTCATCAAACCCAAGGCGCCGCTGGACCTAAAGTCTTTCGCCCACGGCCAGATGGCCAGGCTGGAAATCGCCGCCAACGGCGCCCCAGCGCCGGATGTCCCGGTGCTGGACGCTTCGGGCAAGACCGTGAAGCTGACCGATCTGAAGGCGCCAGTGGTTGTCCTGAACCTGTGGGCCACATGGTGCGCGCCCTGCCGCGAGGAGATGCCGGCCCTGGCCAGGCTGCAGGCGGCCTATCCCGGGCGCATCCTTGTTGTGCCGGTGAGCATGGATAAGGACACCGATCGGGAGAAGGCGCGGGACTTCATCGGCCAACACGGCCCCCTGCCCTTTTACCAGGACCCCAAATACGCCCTGGCCTTCGCCCTGACCCCCAATGCGGCGGGCTTTCCCACCACCGTGCTCTATGACCACAGCGGCCATGAACGGGCCCGTCTGTCCGGCGGCGCGGACTGGAACAGCCCCGAGGCCCGGGCCGTGATCGAGGCCCTGATTCAGGCCAAATAGACCGCCGGCGCCTCACCCTGAATAGTGGGCTCAACCCTGATACAGGAAGGGTTGTGTTAGCGGCGTCAGGGGCGCCCGTTTTGGGTTGACCTCGCCTCGCGCCGAAGGCAATTAAAGAGCGCAATCCGATCTCTTGGCTGCCGCCGGGCGACCTCGTCTACCGAACTAGCCGATACCAGATTTGCGATTGTCCTAGGACGTAAGCAATGCGGCGTCCGCAACTGGAACGGCTGTTCGAGGATCAAGAGTATGCCCACCGGCACGGTAAAATGGTTCAACACCACCAAGGGTTATGGCTTCATTCAGCCCGAAGGCGGCGGCAAGGACGTGTTCGTCCATATCTCCGCCGTTGAGCGCGCCGGGCTGCGCAGCCTCAACGAAGGTCAACTGGTCAGCTTCGAGCTCAAGGACGAACGCGGCAAGACCGCGGCCGTGGACCTCAAGCCCCTCTAGGGTTTGTGAACGCCTCGGCCCTTTTGGGCTGGGATTGAGTTTCTGTTCGATGTCCGGCGGCTGAGATCAGGCCGCCGCCGGGTTAGCTTTTGTATTGCGGGCGTCGGCCTCCTTCTGGGGCGGCGCCCGTTTTCGTTTACAGGGTCTCGGATGGGCGCGGGATGATTTTGACAGGGCCGGACATCTCCGATCAGCTGGAGCCGATCTCCGCCCGTGGCTGGCCCCCCGAGGTGGTCGAGACCCTGGGGCAGTGGCGGCTGCATGCGACCCGTGGCCATTCGGGCCGGGCCAACGCCTGCTGGCCCATCGGCGCCCCGGATCGCCCCCTGGGCGAGGCCGTGCTGGCGGTGGAGGCCTGGTATGGCGACCGGGGCCTGCCGCCTCTGTTTCGCCCGGCGGACCTGCCCGCCACCGAGGCCCTGCGCGGTGTCCTGGCCGGGTGGGGCTATGGGCCGCGCACGCAAACCCTGGTGATGGTCGGCCCCCTGGCGGAGGGCGCAAGCCAGGACGTGCGGATCGCCGCGGACCCTGGCGACGCCTTCAGCGGCGTATTCCTGGCCACGGCCCATGATCCCGATGACGCCGCCGAACGGATGGAGACTCTGCTGCGGCTGGCCCATCCCCGGGCCTTCGCCCATGTGGAGCGAGATGGCGCGGCGCTCGCCATCGGGGCGCTGGCGGTCGAGGGCGAGTGGGCCATCCTGACCCTGAAGGACGGGGAAATGACCGCCGGCCCGATCAGGATCGGCGCGGCGGCGCGGGCTCACTAAAGGTCATCACCTTATCGCACCCGAATAAAATGGTTTTATTTCAACATGTAATCTAGTGGCGACGCCGAATGGGCACAAATGTTCGCTATTTGTTCTTGAACTTTCATCGAATCTTCTAGCAACTGCTTCCTCATCACACTTGGTGGGCCTAGCGCCCCAGATTGGAGGCGCTGTTGCTGGTTGAGCAGTTGCGTAGGGATTGGCGCACGCGCACCGTCGCCGTCCATTCGACCCTGACGTTCACCCCGGAGGGCCTCATACTGGGCGCCGGCACCGTGCTGGGCTCAGGAGTGGACGGAGGAGTGGACGGAGGAGTGGACGGAGAAGAAGATCGTCTCCTTGCCCTCCTCTCCGTCGCACGGGGAGCCCTCGCCCCCGACCGCACATTGGGCCATGTCCGTCGCGCCGTAGAGCGCTGGCGTCAGGGCGACGAAGCTCGCGCCGCTGTTCATCTTTCCCTAGCGGGTATGCCCACACTCGCCGAACCGCACGAAGATGCTCGCCGGCTGTTTATGGCCGACGGCTTGATGAAGGCAGGCATCCAGCCAGGAGCAATCCTTGAGGCGCTGGGAGTCGATAGACGCTCGCCAGAATCGACGCGAAAGTTCTTCAATCCAAACCAGCCTCGGATGCCTCCGGGAAACGGCGTGTTGAGCGGCCGCTGGGTGGCCGCCGCCCTAAGCTCGATCGCTGAGTGGGCCGCGCCTCTCGTCGGAGGTCTGCTCAGAACCGCGGGCCGAATCAGCGGGCCCGCCGTATTTTTCAGCGTCCTGCTGACCCCGACGAACAAGTTGCTCCGGGTCGAAGGCGCCGTCCCGAGCCTGCGAAACCTCCACTATCTATGGTTCCAAGACCAGACCGCTCTGGCCATCACCTACGATGGTCTCGACGGCAAAAGACAGAGCCTGATCGCCCAGCTTGACGACGGGGACATCTTTCGTGACCCCCAAGGCCGGCCGGTGGCCCGCTTGGTCGGCGAGGGGGCCCTGGCGATCGACCTGCCGGCCGTATCCCGCAATCTCGCGAATGACGACAAACCGAACCTATGCCCCGCGCCGACACCCGACAAGCCAAGCCGCATAGGCGTCGATAAGGATCGCGACTATGAGGACTACATAAAGCGCATCATCAATCCCGACCACCCCCCCCCCGGGGATTTGGTGTTCAACTCCTCAATCCATTTCAAAGCAACGCCGTCGTCAATTATGACGATTGCCAGCACGAGACAGGGGATTTGATTGAAGCCAAAGGCACTGGGTATGCCAAGCTCGCAGATAGCAAATATGATTATATGAGAAATGGCGTCTACGACGGATGGATAAGGCAGGCTAAACGCCAAGTGGAAGCCAGTCAGGGCCGCAGAGTTCGATGGTTTTTCGCCGAGTCCAGAGCGGCCGAGGCCGCTAAGGAGCTCTTCAAGGACGCGAAAGATCTCTCACAGATCGAGATTGGCGCCATTCCCTGGACGGAAGCAAGACCATGACCGCGAACGACTTTTATCGCTATTTCATTCGCTGCGCCTGGCCTGGCCGCGCGGAAAGCCCGGCTTCGATCGGCCGAAAATTCATCCAGACGCTCGACGACCTGCGTAAGATTGATCCCGTTCTGGGCGAATGGGGCATTGGAGATAACCGAACTTATACCGGGATTCCATTAGAGGATTCTAGATATAATATTGAATCGATCGTAGAAAATAATGTCATCTTGGATGACTATGGCGATCCCAGTCCAGACGAAGGATATCATCTGATTGGCATAAATTCTCGCCTTGAAAATCCCCTTGTGAACTCGCGTTCCGTATCTTTTAAGGTAGATGCTGGATCGAAATGGAGAAATGAGGCGGAGTTCAGAATCGGTGACTTTGACATTGCCGCCGACCCATCGATCTTGACCTACCATTTGTTCAAGAACGCGCTCTCGGTGATCACTACCCACTGGCCCTGCCCCTGGGCGACGGCGAGCGCCTTCAAGTCGGAATACTGGAAATCTTCGTCGGCGCCAGGCATTCCACCCATGCCCTACTCAAAGTTCCACTTGGCCTGGATCGGTTACCTATCCGCGCCCCTGGCGGTGGGCTTCACGCCGCCCCCGAGCCTGCTGTCGGAGCGCACACCGGATGAGGGTTGGCTGATATCGGCCGTCGATACCCGGCTGGATCCGACCGACCCCCAACACATGACCCGATCAAGACAACTGGTCGAACTCATGATCGAACGGACGGGCGAAATCTCAACAAGGAGGGGGTGAGCGCGCCTGACCGGTGAAGCTTGGCGGTCGCCCCCCGCCCTTCATCTCGCTCACCCCGCCGGCGGGCCCGCCGCGGCCATGCGATGGTCGAACAGAGCGGCGTCGGTGCGTTGCAGAGAGACCATCAATTCGTCCAGCGCCACCCGCTCCGGCGTGCCTGGGCGATAACAGTCCCGCAGCGCCGGCAGGCGCATCATGCAGGCCAAAAGGGCGTCGAGGGCGCCGTCGATCTTGTGCGTCAGCATCGGGATCCCCATAGGAACAAATTAAGAACATATCGCCACAAAAGGGGCGCCCCCGTCCAGTCCCGCGTGCGCCAAATCCACAGGCTTCTCGCCCCTGGGGCGATAGACCCGCCCCGCCCGCCTCCACCCCGCTATTGCGCCGCACGCCGCAATCTCTATGGTCCGGCGGCTTTTTCCTTTGGGGGACAGGTTGGACCAAGACGCACCTTCGCTTGACGAGATCCGCGCCCGTATCGACGCCATCGACGCCGAGATGCTGCGTCTGGTGGACGAGCGGGCGAGCCTGGCCACCAGCGTGGCCGCCGCCAAGCGCGCGGCGGGGGATGGCGACAAGTTCGCCCTGCGTCCCGCCCGTGAGGCGCAACTGGTTCGCCGCCTGCTCAGCCTGCCCCGGCAGGGCGCCGGCCCGGCGCTCACGGTGCGGGTTTGGCGCGAGCTGATTTCCGACAGCCTGTCCAAGCAGGGCCCGTTTCATCTGTCGGTCTGGGGCGGAGCCGATCCGGCCCGGGCGGTGGAACTGGCCCGGCAAAGGTTCGGCGGCGCCCCGCCCCTGCGCCGGGTCGCCAAACCCGAGGAGGCCCTGGCCGCGGCCAAGACCCTGGGCGGGGTCGGCGTCCTGGCCCTGACCACGGATAACGCCTGGTGGGGCCGGCTGCTGGCTGAGCCCAGCCTGTCTGTGTTCGCCGCCCTGCCGTGCCTGGCCGCCTGGGGCCCGATGTCGGCCCTGGCCGTGGCCCAGCTCGAGACTGAACCCTCCGGGGACGACGATACCTTCTGGGTCACCGACGCCCCTGAATCCGCGGCCAAGGTCGAGGAGGCCCTGGCCCATGACGGGGTCGCCGCCGACCTGATCGTGCAGACCGGCGGGCTGAAGCTGTTTCGCCTGGCCGGCTTCTTCCAGCGCGACGACGAGCGCCTGGCCCGGGCGCCCGGGCGCCTGACCGGGGTGATCGGCGCCGCCGCCCGCCCCTTCGACCAATAGCAGGCCGACCATGACCGACGCCGCCCTCGACCGCCCCCGCCCCAAACCCGGCATTCTGGACATCTCGCCCTACAAGCCGGGCAAGGCCACGGCCGAGGGGATCGCCCAGCCGGTCAAGCTGTCCTCCAACGAGAACATCCTGGGCTGCAGCCCCGCCGCCTCCGCCGCCTTCGCCGGGGCGGCCGACCGCGCCCACCTCTATCCCGACGGCAAGGCCTTGGCCCTGCGCGCGGCTGTGGCCGAGCGCTTCGACCTGGAGCCCGAGCGGCTGGTGTTCGGCTGCGGCACGGACGAGATCTTCGCCCTGCTGAACCAGGTCTATCTGGAGCCCGGCGACAACATCGTGCAGGGCCAGTACGGCTTCGGCGCCTACGCCATCGGCGCCCGGGCCAATATGGGCGAGGTGCGCCTGGCCCCCGAGCCGCACCTGCGCATCGACGTGGATGCGGTGCTGGCCCGCGTCGACGATCGCACCAAGCTGGTGTTCATCGCCAACCCGGCCAATCCCACCGGCACCTGGATCAGCGCCGAAGAGGTGCGGCGCCTGCACGCCGGCCTGCCGCCCCATGTCCTGCTGGTGCTGGATGGCGCCTATGCCGAGTTCAACCGCGATCCGGCCTTCTCCGACGGTATTGAGCTGGCCCGAAACAACCTCAACGTGGTGGTCACCCACACCTTCTCCAAGCTGCATGGCCTGGCGGCCTTGCGGGTGGGCTGGGCCTATGCCCCGCCGGAGGTGGCCGACGCCCTGGACCGCATCCGCCTGCCCTTCAACACCTCCATCGCCGCCCAGGAAGCCGCCCTCGCCGCCCTGGCGGACGAAGACTTCCAAGCCCGCTCCCTGGCCCTGGTGGACCAATGGCGGCCGTTCCTGGCCCAGCAGCTTGGGGGCCTGGGGCTGGAGGTCACGCCGTCGGCGGCCAACTTCCTGCTGGTGCGGTTTCCGACCACGCCGGGCCAGACCGCCGCCGAGGCCGAGGTGTTTCTGGCCCGCCGCGGCTATCTTACGCGGGGGGTGGCCGGATACGGTCTGCCCGAGCACCTGCGCATCACCGTGGGGCTTGAGGCGCACAACCGCGCCGTGGTCGAGGCCCTGGCCGAGTTCCTGGGCCACCCTTTGGGAGATGCGGCGGCATGAGCGTCTCGGATATCAAACGCCTGGCGGTGATCGGCTGCGGCCTGATCGGCTCGTCGGTGTGCCGCGCGGCCCGGGCCAAGGGCGCGGCCCAGACCATCGTGGTCTATGACGCCAGCCCCGAGGTGCGCGAGCGGGTGCGGGCCCTGGGCATGGCCGACGAGGTGGCCGACGATCCCGTGGCCGCCGTGACCGGGGCGGATCTGGTGATCTTCGCCGCGCCTCCCGCCGCCATCGGCCCCGCCGCCGAGGCCTGCGCGCGCGGCTTCATGCCGGGCGCCATCATCTCCGACGTGGGTTCGGTCAAGGGCGCCATCGGCGACGCCATGGCCGCCGCCGCCCCGCCAGGGGTGTTCGTGGTCCCCGGCCACCCCATCGCCGGCACCGAACAGTCGGGACCCGAGGCGGGCTTCGCCGAGCTGTTCGAGGGCCGCTGGACCATCCTGTGCCCCCGCCCGTCCGAAGACGCCGGCTATCCCGTGGCGGTGGCCCGGCTCTCGGCCTTCTGGCGCGCCCTGGGCGCCCAGGTGGAGCTGATGGACGCCGCCCACCACGACCGGGTGCTGGCCGTCACCTCCCACCTGCCCCACCTGATCGCCTACAACATCGTCGGCACCGCCGCCGACCTGGAAGAGGTGGCCGAGGGCGAGGTGATGAAATACTCGGCCGGCGGCTTTCGCGACTTCACCCGCATCGCCGCCTCCGACCCGGTCATGTGGCGGGACGTGTTCCTGCTGAACAAGGACGCGGTGCTGGAGGTGCTGGGGCGGTTCACCGAGGATCTTCAGGCCCTGTCCCGGGCCATCCGTTGGGGCGAGGGCGACAAACTGGAGGCTCTGTTCACCCGCACCCGCGCCATCCGCCGCGGCGTCATCGCCGCCGGCCAGGAAAGCGCCGAACCGAACTTCGGCCGCAACCGCAAGCCGAGCTGAATCCCGATCCATTTTTGGATCATGGCGCGTGAAGTCTGGCGAGATGCGCCTGATCTCAGCGACAAATTGACCCACGCGTAACAAGATTTGGCCGCTTCATGACTCTTCAAGGCTGCCAAGGCATAGATCATCATCACCCCGCCGAGCGCACCCGCGCACCGGAACTGATGCGCGATGACGAAACAGGCTGCCCGTAGAGCGACCCAGCGAACCAATGTCATCGCCATGGCCGAAGAAGCCATGCTGACCCGGACCATGTCCCTGATCGCGGCGGGCGCGTCCCTGCCCCTGATCCTGAACGCCATCGTCACCTCGGTGGAGATCGACCACCCCGGGGTGCTGTGCAGCATCCTGCTGCTGGACGAAAGCGGCCAGCACCTGCTCCACGGCGCGGCGCCCAGTCTGCCGCACTTTTACACCGCGGCTATCGACGGTGTGGCGATCGGGCCGTGCGTCGGCTCCTGCGGCACGGCGGCCTATACTGGAAAGCGGGTGATCGTCTCGGATATCCAGACCGATCCGCTGTGGGCCGCGTTTCGCGAGCTTGCCGGGAAGGCGGGTCTCGCGTCCTGCTGGTCCGAGCCGATCAAGGGGAGCGGCGGACGGCTGCTCGGCACCTTCGCCATGTACCACCGGGATATCCGCGGCGCCGAACCGGGGGACATCCGCGCCATCCTCGCCGCCGCCCACCTGGCGGCCATCGCCATCGAGCGCAAGGAGACAGAAGAGGCTCTCGCCGCCAGCGAGGCGCGGGCGCGGCGGGCCTGCGCGGGCGAACAGGCCTCGCTCCAGGATCTCGACACCCTGTTCAACGTCTCCCAGGATCTTCTGAGCATCGTCACCCTCAGGGGATATACGATCAAGGCCAACCAGTCCTGGCACACATTGCTGGGCTACGACAGCGACAGGGTGATGCGCTCCCGGTTCATCGATATCGTCCATCCCGACGATGTGCCGATCATGATCAGCGCCAATGACCGGCTGCGGATGGGGGAGCCCAGCGTCAATTTCATCGTCCGCTGCGAATGCGCCGACGGAACCTACAAGCATGTGGAATGGCACGCCGGCCAGGCCGGCGCGCGGCTCTATTGCATCGGCCGGGACGTGACCGAACGGATGGAGGCCGAGGCCCAGATGCAGGCGGCCCGGGCCGAGGCCGAGGCCGCCAATCGGGCCAAGAGCGATTTCCTGGCCAATATGAGCCATGAGGTGCGCACCCCCCTGAACGGGGTGATCGGCGTCGTCGGCGCCCTGGCCCAGACCAATCTGACCCCCGCCCAGCGGGAGATGGTCGAGTTGATCCAAAGCTCGGGGGCGACCCTGGAGCGCCTGGTGTCCGATATCCTCGATGTCTCCAAGATCGAGGCCGGTCGGCTGGAGCTGGAACTGCGGGAGTTCGACCTGCAAAACGCCCTGGGCAGCGTTCTGGACGTGGCCCGCATCCGCGCCGACGAGAAAGGGCTGGGCTTCAAGGTCGAGTGGGGTGGCTCCGCCCGCGGCCTGTTCCGCGGCGACAGCGTGCGCATCAAGCAGATTCTCGACAACCTTCTATCCAACGCGGTCAAGTTCACCACCCAGGGCGAGGTCGGTGTCCGGATCGAGATCGAGGACGTCGCCGCGTCCGAGCGCATTCGGCTGGAGGTGCGCGACACAGGCGTGGGGTTCGCCGCCGATGGCGCCGCCGACCTGTTCGAACGCTTCAGCCAGGCGGACTCGACCATCACCCGCAGGTTTGGCGGCACGGGCCTTGGGCTTTCGATCATCAAGGCCCTGCTGGAGATGATGGGCGGGAGCATAGAGGTCAGTTCCACCCCCGGCCAGGGCAGCGTCTTTTCCCTGAACATCCCCCTGCCCCGCACCCTTGCCCTGGCTGACTATGACGCGGACTCGGCCCGCCCCGCCGCGTCCACGCCGGACATCGACGTCTCGGGCCATCCCGACCAGGACCGGCCCCTGCGCATCCTGCTGGCCGAGGACAACGCCACCAATCAGAAGGTGGTCGAACTGATCCTCGCCCCCTATGGCGTCGATCTGACCGTGGTCGACAATGGCGAAATGGCCCTGAAGGCCTTCGAGGACGCAACCTTCGATCTGGTGCTGATGGACATGCAGATGCCGGTGATGGACGGCTTAGCCGCCACCCGGGCCCTGCGGGCCTTCGAACGCGGCCAGCCGCAGCGCCAGCGCACCGCCGTGGCCATGCTCAGCGCCAACGCCATGGAGCACCACCGGGACGACGCCTATCAGGCCGGCGCCGACCTGCACATCGCCAAGCCCGTCACCGCCGAGGGCCTGATCCTGGGGGTGCAGGAGGCCCTGAGCCTAAACGCGCACGAGCCGCCGCGTCAGGCTTCAGCCTAGATCGACGACGAACTCGTACCAACAGCCACTGAGCTTGACCTTAACGGTCCGTCCTACCAGCCGTCATCCTCGACACGCAGTGTCGGGGATCGTGCGTCCGTGAGGACGCTTTGTCAGCGAGGTGAGAGTCCTCGCCATGCGGTGTCACGCCGCATGAAGCTGAAGGAGACTGCGTCGCCGCGAGGCGGGGTGGAGAGCAA
>JARLIP010000059.1 GCA_031291685.1 Caulobacteraceae bacterium
AGCTGGCCCATCTCGATCACCCGAAGATCGCTCAAGGGTCCGGTATTGGGCGTTTCGGTCATAGGGTCGGCTCTTTTTTCCACGGTTCGGACATCGATCGTTCGGGCGTTCACGCAGGCGTCATACACCGATGAAGGCCGGCGATGAAATCGGCCACGGGCGCCGACCTAGCCTGGACCTGGCCTGCCCTAACGGCGGCGCCTTTGCACCGGCGATCCAGGTTGTTAAGGCGCTGGACAGGGCGCCCGCCTAAGGCGCCGCGCCATCAAGCCCAAGGGAACGCCGCCATCATGACCGCCTCCGCCTTCGATCTTACCGGCCGCGTGGCCCTGGTGACCGGCGCCTCCTCGGGCATCGGCCATCGCCTGGCCCTGGAACTGGCCAAGGCCGGGGCCAAGGTCGCCGCCGCCGCCCGCCGCACCGACCGCCTTGAGGCCCTGGTGGCCGAGATCGAGGCCGCCGGCGGGACCGCCCTGGCCGTGGCCATGGACGTGGAGGACGAGGCCAGCGTCGCCGCCGGCTATGAGGCCATCAAGGCGGCCCTGGGCCCGGTGGACACAGTCTATGCCAATGCCGGGATGAGCATCGAGGGCCTGGCCCTGGACCTGCCCGCGGACGCCTTCGATAAGATCATGGCCGTCAATGTGCGCGGGGTGTTCATCACCGCCCGGGAAGGGGCGCGGCGGATGATCAAGGCCGGCTCCCGCGACACGCGCCGGGGGCGGATCGTGCTGGTGGCCTCCATCGGCGCCCACACCGTCCTGCCGGGCCTGACCGCCTACTGCACGTCCAAGGCCGCCGTGGCCATGATGGGCAAGAGCCTGGCCCGGGAATGGGCGCGCCAGGGGATCAACGTCAATGTCATCTGCCCCGGCTATCTGGAGACCGAGCTGAACAGTGACTGGTTCAGCTCCGAAGGCGGCAAGAAGCACGTCCAGAGCTTCCCCCGCCGGCGCCTGATGCGCGAGGGAGATCTGGACCCGATCCTGCTCTATCTGGGCGCGGACGTGTCCGAGGCCACCACCGGTTCGGTGTTCACGGTGGACGACGGGCAGTCGCTGTAGGGGCGGTGAGAGCCTCCTCCACCATGCTTCGCATGGTCCCCCTCCCCCAAGGGGGGAGGAATTAGAACAAGGTCAGCGCCGAACGCGATCCTCCCCCGTTGGGGGAGGGGGACCGCGAAGCGGTGGAGGGGGCTCTCGCAGAAGGAGCCTCACGGCTCCGGCGAGACCCGCACCAGAAGCTTGCCGTCGTGGTCGCCGGTGAACAGGCGGCCCAGGGCGTCCACGGCGTTTTCCAGGCCGTCGACCACGTTGTCCTTCCACTTGATCTTGCCCGCTCCGACCCATTGGCCCAGGTCGGTGAAACCCTCGGCGGCCCGGGGAAAGTAGTCGATGATGATGAAGCCCTTGATCAGCAGCCGGCGCATCAGGATGCGGCCAAAATCCTTGGGCCCCGGCGGCGGGGCGTCGATATTGTAGCCGGAGATCATGCCGCACAGGGCCATGCGGCCGAAGGTGTTCATCCGCGAATAGACCTGCTCCATGATCTCGCCGCCGACGTTCTCGAAATCGACGTCGATCCCGTTGGGGCAGAGCCGGTCGAGGGCCGCGCCCACGTCCTCGTTCTTGTAGTCGATGGCCCCATCGAAGCCGAGTTCCTCGGTCAGCCAGGCGCACTTCCTGGCCCCTCCGGCGATGCCGATCACCCGGGCGCCCTGGAGCTTGGCGATCTGACCGGCCACGGAGCCCACGGCCCCCGCCGCCGCCGAGACCACCACCGTCTCGCCGGGCTTGGGCTTGCCGATATCCATCATGCCGAAATAGGCGGTCAGGCCGGTCATCCCCAGAACACTCATGGTGGCGGTGAGCGGCAGGCCCGGCGGGGGCTGGATCTTCTGGGCCATGGCCTCGTGGGCGATGGTGTAGGTCTCCCAGGCGCCGAGGCCCGGATTGGCGATGTCGCCGCGCTGGAAGCGGGCCGAGCGCGAGGCCTCCACCACCCCGACCGTCCCGCCGCGCATGGCTGCGCCCACCTCGACCGGGGGCATGTACTGGTCCTGATCACTCATCCAGATGCGGTTGGTGGGGTCCAGGGACAGATAGACGTTGCGGATCAGGATCTCGCCCTCGGCCAGGTCGCGGACGGGCTCGCTGACGAACTCCAGGTCCCCCGGCTTAATCTCCCCGTGCGGCCGGTGGCGCAGCACCCAGCGCTGGTTGGTCAGGGTCATCGGTCTCGTCTCCCTTGTCGCTTGTTGGCTTGGTCGCCTATCGGCCATCACCAGACCCGAAACTCAAATTCGGGGATAGCGGCCCCGGGTCCCGCCCGGTTATGTGGGGACCATAACCGATGCCCGAGCGTCACTCGCAAGGGCTTTCGAGGGCCGCCGGGTTCGGGAAAGGCTCAACCAGAGCAAAAGGGAGACGCCGCCATGACCAAGACCGCATTCACGACCCCGATCGAGGACCTGGGCGAGGCCATCGCCGGGCCGTGGCGCGGCCCGCGCCAGATGCTGGCGGCTCAGGAATACGACGCCCACGCCTCGATCCACGACGACGCCACCGCCCAGAAGCTGGGCTTCAAGGGCGGCACCATCGAGGGGCCAACCCATTTTTCCCAGTTCTCGCCCCTGGGCGAGGCCCTGTGGGGCCAGCGCTGGTTCGCGGAAGGCTGCCTGTCGGCCCACTATCGCAGCCCGGTGTTCGAGGGCGAGGAGGTCCGCGCCAACATCGCCAAGCCCACCGAGGGGGCGACCGAGGCGATCATCCGCATGGAAAAGCG
>JARLIP010000060.1 GCA_031291685.1 Caulobacteraceae bacterium
CCAACGGGGGAGGAATTAGAATATGGTCGGCGCTGAACCCATTCCTCCCCCTCTGGGGGAGGGGGACCATGCGAAGCATGGTGGAGGGGGCCAGCCGCCGCGCCAGCGCCCATCAAGCCGCGACGGCCTCGGGCAGGTTGGCCGCGAGGCGGGCGAGGTACCACTCGGCGAACTTCTCCACCAAGCCTTCGGTATAGGGGGAATAGGGCCCGGGTTCATAGGCGGGATTGGCGACGCCGGCCTGGGTGATCTCAACAAGATCCGCGTCCTGACGATTGGTCGCCTCCCAGACGCCGGTGAGGTTGTCCAGATCGTAGTCCACCCCCTCGACCGCGTCCTTGTGCACCAGCCACTTGGTGCGGACCAGGGTTTCGGTGGGGCTGAGTGGGATCGCCGAGAAGGTGACGATGTGGTCGCTCATGAAGTGGTGCCAGGAATTGGGCTGGGTCCAGAAGGACAGGCCGCCCATGGCCGGGTCGTTGATCTGGCCCAGGAGCTTCTTGCTGGCGACCTTGGTGTCCATGGTCTGGCTCTGGCCGGACTGGTCGATGGGCAGCCGCTCGGTGCGGAAGCCCGTGATCCGGTCGGCCAGGTGCTCGATCTCCCGCGACGGGGCGCCGGCGGCCTCCCAGCGGGCGTGGGCGTCCTTGACCAGGGCCTCATAGCGCTTGGCCTGTTCCAACTCGCCCTCGTCCAGGGTGTTGGGCGAGAAACCGAAACCGTAGGCGAACAGGGGGATGGTCAGTTCCGGATGGTTGGCGCCGCAGTGATAGCACTCGCGGTTATTTTCCATCGTCAGCTTCCAGTTGCCGCGCTCGATCAGGTCCACGGACTTGGCGATCTTGGTGTTGGGCAGGTCGTGCAGGGTCAGGTAGGGAGTCATGGCCTCGGCCAGGGCCTCGATATCCTTGGGCGGCTCCTCGGCCAGGCAGATGAACAGCAGGCCGGCGATGGAGCGCAGGTGAACCGGCTTGAGCCCGTGACAGCCGGGATCGAAGCCCTCGCCCATGTGGTCGGCGAAGATCAGCTTGCCGTCCAGGGAATAGGTCCAGGCGTGGTAGCGGCAGACCAGATTGCCTACCACCGCCTTGGGGGTGGAGATCAGGCGCGCCCCCCGGTGGCGGCAGACATTGTGGAAGGCGCGGATCCGCATGTCATCGTCGCGCACGATCAGCACCGACGCGGCGCCGATATCCACCACAGCCACGTCCCCGGCCTCGGGCACGTCCGGCTCGACCCCGACATAGATCCAGTGGCGGCCGAAGATCAGCTCTAGGTCCGCCTGGAAGATGTCCGGCCGGGTGTAGAAATCGGCCTCCAGGCTATGGCCGGCCTTGCGGCGGGCGATCAGGTCGGAGATGGAGGGGGCGGCAGTCGCGGTCATGGGTCGAACGCCTGGCTGGAAAGCGGGGAAGAGCATCACCCTACGCCCGGCCCGCCACAAGGACTTTCATATAGGCGACACATCTCGATGAAAAAACGACACGCGCTGTTGTGTCACCGACATTGAGGATCGGGAGCCGGGCGAGGCCCCGGACGCATGCGACATGGATGTCGCCTCCGTTCAAGTCGACTGCCGCCTTCATGATGGCTCTTTGGCCCGCCCCGGCCCATCCTAGGAAAACCGATCGCGAGCGGACCCCATGCAGAAGTTTTCAGCCCTGGAGCTCTTCAGGCAGGGCCTTTCCGGACAAAGCGGCTGGCGCCCCCAGTGGCGCAATCCCGAGCCCAAGGCCGCCTATGACGCCGTGATCATCGGCGGCGGCGGCCACGGCCTGGGCGCGGCCTATTACCTGGCCAAGCAGCATGGCCTGCGCAATATCGCCGTGCTGGAGAAGGGCTGGCTGGGGGGCGGCAACACCGGCCGCAACACCACCATCATCCGCTCGAACTATCTGTTCGACGAGAGCGCGGCCCTCTACGACCATGCGCTCAAGCTGTGGGAGGGCCTGTCCCAGGACCTCAACTACAATGTCATGTTCTCCCAGCGCGGGGTGCTGATGCTGGCCCACACCGTGCACGACGTGCAGGTGTTCAAGCGCCACGTCCACGCCAACCGCGCCAATGGGGTGGACAACGAGTGGCTGTCGGCCGAGGAGGCCAAGGCATTCTGCCCGCCCCTGAACATCCAGCCCAACATGCGCTATCCGGTCCTGGGCGGCGCCCTGCAACGCCGGGGCGGCACCGCGCGGCACGACGCCGTGGCCTGGGGCTACGCCCGGGCGGCTGACGCCCTGGGCGTCGACATCATCGAGAACTGCGAGGTCACCGCCATCCGCCGCAACGCCGCCGGTGCGGTGGAGGCGGTCGAGACCACCCGGGGCGTGATCAAGACCCCCAAGATCGGCGTTTCCGCCGCCGGCCACACCAGCGTGGTCCTGGGTATGGCCGGGGTGCGCCTGCCCCTGGAAAGTTATCCCCTCCAGGCCCTGGTGTCCGAGCCGATCAAGCCGGTGTTCCCCTGCGTGGTGATGAGCAACACCATCCACGCCTATATCAGCCAGTCGGACAAGGGCGAGTTGGTGATCGGCGCGGGCACCGACGTCTATACCTCCTATACCCAGCGGGGCGGGCTGCACATCAACCAGCACACCCTGGAAGCCATCTGCGAGCTGTTCCCGATGTTCCGGCGCATGCGGATGCTGCGCAACTGGGGCGGCATCGTCGATGTCACCCCCGACCGCTCGCCGATCATCGCCAAGACCTCGGTCCCGGGGCTCTATGTGAACTGCGGCTGGGGCACGGGGGGGTTCAAGGCCACCCCGGGCGCCGCCCACACCCTGGCCTGGACCATCGCCAAGGACGAACCGCACCCGATCAACGCGCCCTTCACCATCGAACGGTTCCGCGACGGCTTCCTGATCGACGAAGCCGCCGCCGCGGCCGTGGCGCACTGAGGCCCCGATGCTGCTGATCACCTGTCCCTATTGCGGCCCGCGCCCCGAGCTGGAATTCAGCCACGGGGGCGAGGCCCACATCGCCCGCCCGGAAAAGCCCAGCGAATTGAGTATCGAGGACTGGACCCAGTACCTCTACCTGCGGGCCAATCCAAAGGGTCTGCACGCCGAGCGCTGGCGGCATCTGCATGGTTGCGCGCGGTTCTTCAACGCCCTGCGCGACACCACCACCGACCAGTTCGTCGCCACCTACAAGGCCGGCGAGCCCCGTCCCACCGGAGGCGCGGCGTGAACGCACCCTTCCGCACCGCCGCCGGCGGCCGCCACGACCGCGGCCGCCCGGTCAGCTTCAGCTTCGATGGCAAGACCTATCAGGGCTTCGCCGGGGACACCCTGGCCTCGGCCCTGCTGGCCAATGGCGTCTGCCTCATGGGCCGTTCGTTCAAATATCACCGCCCCCGGGGGGTGATCGCCGCCGGCTCGGACGAGCCCAACGCCCTGGTTTCCGTGCAGCGGGACGCCGCCCGTTACGCCCCCAACCTGCGCGCCACCCAGGTGGAGCTCTATGAGGGCCTGAGCAGCGAAAGCCAGAACCGTTGGCCGAGTCTCGCCTTCGACGTGGGCTCGGTGAACAACCTGGCCTCGCCCTTCATTCCGGCAGGCTTCTACTACAAGACCTTCATGTGGCCCCGCAAAGCCTGGGACCGCTTCTATGAGCCCAATATCCGCGCCGCCGCGGGGCTGGGGCGCTCCCCCACCGAGGCCGACCCCGACCGCTATCTGAACCGCTACGCCCATTGCGAGGTGCTGGTGGTGGGCGGCGGACCAGCGGGTCTGGCCGCGGCCCTGGCGGCCGCGCAAGGCGGCGGGCGGGTGATCCTGGCGGACGAACAGACAGAACTGGGCGGCTCGCTGCTGTCGGCCACGGACGCGACCATCGACGGCAAGCCCTCGGACGACTGGCTGGCCGAGACCCTGGCCAGCCTCGCGGCCCTGCCCAATGTGACCCTGCTCAAGCGGGCCACGGCCTTTGGCTATTTCGCCCATAACATGATCGGGGTGACTGAGCGCCTCACCGACCATCTGGCCGCCCCCAACGCCGCCACCCCGCGCGAGCGGCTGTGGAACATCCGCGCCAAGCAGGTGGTTCTGGCCGCCGGCTCCATCGAGCGGCCCCTGGTGTTCCCGGACAATGACCGGCCGGGCATCCTGCTGGCGGACGCGGCCCGCACCTATCTGAACCGCTACGGCGTCAAGCCGGGCAAGCGGGTGGTGGTGGCCACCGGCCACGACGGCGCCTATCGCGCGGCCCTGGATCTGCATCGGGCCGGGGTCGAGATCGCCGCCATCGCCGACCTGCGCCCCAACCCCACCGGTCCCCTGGTGGAGGCCGCCCGGGCCGCCGGCCTGCCGATCCGCCCCGCCTGCGCCATCACCGGAACCTCCGGCGGCCTGAGGGTGATCACCGCGCGCCTGTCCCCGATCAAGGGCGCCGGCCAGGTGGGCCCGGCCCAGATCGTGCCGTGCGACGCGGTGCTGATGTCCGGGGGCTTCACCCCCAGCGTTCACCTGTTCTCCCAGTCCCGGGGCAAGCTGCGCTGGGACCAGGACCTTTTGACCTACCTGCCTGATCAGTCGGCCGAGCAGGAACGCTCCGCCGGCGCCTGCCGCGGCAGGTTCGGCCTGGCCGAGGCCCTGGCCGATGGTTTCGCCGCCGGGGCCGCCGCCTCGGGCGCCGAGGTCAGCCGCACCTTCGCCGTGGAGGCCCTGGAGGGCGATCCGCGCGGGGTGATCGGCGCCCTGCCCCATGATCGCGGGGTCAACGCCAAGGCCTTTGTCGACTGGCAGAACGACGTCACCACCAAGGACCTGAAGCTGGCGGTGCGCGAGGGCTTCCAGTCCATCGAGCACATCAAGCGCTACACCACCACCGGCATGGCCACGGATCAGGGCAAGACCTCGAACCTGAACGCCCTGGGCGTAGTGGCCGACGTGCTGCACAAGCCAATCCCCGAGGTCGGCCTGACCACCTTCCGCATGCCCTACACCCCGGTGACCTTCGGCGCCCTGGCGGGCCTGGCCCGGGGGGATCTGTTCGATCCGGTCCGCGCCACCCCGATCCACGACTGGGCGGCGGAGCAGGGCGCCGTGTTCGAGGACGTCTCCCTGTGGAAGCGCGCCCGCTACTTCCCCCGGGGCTCCGAGGACATGGAAGCGGCGGTGCGCCGCGAATGCGTGTCCGTGCGCGCCGGCTGCGGGATCTTCGACGCCTCCACCCTGGGCAAGATCGAGGTGGTGGGCCCGGACGCGGCCGAGTTCATGAACCGCATGTATGTCAACGCCTGGACCAAGCTGGGCGTGGGCAAGTGCCGCTATGGGGTGCTGTGCCGGGAAGACGGCTTCGTCACCGATGACGGGGTGGTCGGCCGCATCGCCAAGGACCGTTTCCATGTCACCACCACCACCGGCGGCGCGCCCCGGGTGCTGGGGATGATGGAGGACTACCTCCAGACCGAGTGGCCAGACCTGAACGTCTGGCTGACCTCCACCACCGAGCAGTGGGCGGTGATCGCCCTGCAGGGCCCCAACGCCCGGCGCATCCTCGAAGGCCTGGTGGAGGGCATCGACCTGTCGCCCGAGGCCCTGCCCCATATGAGCCTGGCCGAGGGCCGGATCCGCGGCGTGCCGACCCGCCTTTTCCGGGTCAGCTTCTCCGGCGAACTGGGCTTCGAGATCAATGTCGCCGCCGACCATGGCAGGGCGGTCTGGGAAGCGGTCTGGGCCGCCGGCCAGCCCCATGGCCTGACCCCCTATGGCACCGAGACCATGCACGTGCTGCGCGCCGAAAAGGGTTTCATCATCGTCGGCCAGGAGACGGACGGCACCGCCACCCCGGACGATGTCGGCCTGACCTGGGCCGTGGGCAAGGCCAAGCCGGATTTCGTCGGCAAGCGCTCCCTGGCCCGCCCGGCCATGTCGGAGCCGGACCGCAAGCAGTTGGTGGGGCTCTACACCGACGACGGCGCCGTGGTGCTGGAGGAAGGCGCCCAGATCGTCGCCACCGCCGGCCAGACCCCGCCCATGCGCCTGATCGGCCATGTGACCTCGTCCTACTACAGCGCCGTCCTGGGCCGCTCCATCGCCCTGGCCATGGTCAGCGGCGGGCGGGCGCGGCTGGGCGAGAGCCTCTATTCGCCCTCTCCCGTCGGCGACATTCCGGTGAAGGTGGTTCCGACCGTGTTCTATGACCCCGAGGGAGCGCGCGTGAATGGATAAGACCCTCGCCCCCAACGCAGCGCGGGGCGCCCTGGACGGCTTCACCGCCGCCCCGGCCCTCGGCCTCGCCGCCGCATGCCCCATGACCCGCTTCGTCCTGCGCGGCCGCGCCGAGGCCCTGGCCGCCGCCGAGGCGGAGCTGGGCTTTCTGTTGCCCCGGCAGGCCTGCCGCGCCGCCAGTCTGGATGGCCGGCACGCCCTGTGGCTCGGGCCCGACGAATGGCTGATCCTGGCGCCCCTGGCCGACGGCCCGGCCCTGGGCGAGGCCTTGGAGGCGGCCATGGGCGCCCATCCCCATTCCCTGGTCGAGATCAGCCAGCGCCAGACGGCGATCGTGATCAGCGGGCCCCGGGCCACGGGCCTGCTCAATGTCGGCTGCCCCCTGGACCTGGACCTTGCCGCCTTTCCCGTGGGCATGTGCACCCGCACGGTGTTCGCCAAGGCCGAGATCGGCCTGTGGCGCAGGGCCCCCGACAGCTTCCACATCGAGGTCTGGCGCTCCTTCAGCCCCTATGTCTGGCGTTTTCTTGAAGCGGCCGGAGCCGAATACGCCTAGATGACCCGGGGATGATCAGCGCGTTCGAACTGTTCAAGATCGGCATCGGGCCCTCCTCCTCCCACACCGTCGGGCCGATGAAGGCCGCCGGGCGGTTCGCGCACACCCTGGCGGATCGGGGCGTGAAGCCCGCCCGCGTGACCGTCACCCTGTTCGGCTCCCTGGCCTGGACGGGCATTGGCCATGGTACGCAGAGGGCGGTGATCCTGGGCCTGGCCGGCGAGGCGCCCGACACCGTCGATCCGGACGCCGCCGACCGCTTGCTGGCCGATGTCGAGGCGCACCACTGGCTGATCGTGGTCGGACACGGGGTGGGTTTCGATCCGGCCCGGGACGTGATCTTCGACAAGGACAGCGAAACCCCGGTCCATCCCAACACCCTGGCCTTCACCGCCTATGACGCCAGCGGCGCCGTGCTGGAGACCCAGCGCTGGTGCTCGGTGGGGGGCGGTTTCATCACCCCGGAGAACGAAGTCGGCGCGGTGTTCGACGACGTCCTCGATGCGCCCCATCCCTTTCGCTCCGGCGCCGAGCTTCTGCGCCGGGCCGAGGCCGCGAGCCTGACCATCGCCGAGATGGTCCTCGCCAACGAATGCGCCATCCGCCCGAGGGCGGAAGTCGAGCAGGGGCTGGACCGGATCATCGAGGCCATGATGACCTGCGTCGAGCGGGGCATGGCCGCCGAGGGCCAGCTTCCCGGCGGACTGAAGGTGCGCCGCCGCGCCGCCGCCCTGCGTAGTCAGATCGAGGTCGATGAGACCCGCAACAACCGCAGCCCGCACGAGATGATGGACCGGATCAGCCTGTTCGCCATCGCCGTGAACGAGGAGAACGCCGCTGGCGGGCGGGTGGTCACCGCCCCCACCAACGGGGCGGCCGGGGTGGTTCCGGCGGTGATGCGCTACTATCGCGACACCGTGCCGGGGGCGAGCCATGCGGGCCTGCGCACCTTCCTGCTGGCGGCCGCGGCCATCGGCGGGTTGTTCAAGATGAACGCCTCCATCTCCGGCGCCGAGGTCGGCTGCCAGGGCGAGGTGGGGGTGGCCTGCTCCATGGCGGCGGCGGGGTTGGCGGCGGCCATGGGCGCCAGCAACGCCCAGATCGAGAACGCCGCAGAGATCGGCATGGAGCACCACCTGGGCATGACCTGCGATCCCGTGGGCGGCCTGGTGCAGATCCCCTGCATCGAGCGCAACGCCATGGGCGCGGTGAAGGCGGTGACCGCCGCCTCCCTGGCCATGCGGGGCGACGGCGAGCATCTTGTCTCCCTGGACAAGGTCATCGCCACCATGCGCCAGACCGGGGCGGACATGCAGTCCAAGTACAAGGAAACCTCCCTGGGCGGCCTGGCGGTCAGCTTCATCGAGTGCTGAGGCGGACGCCTTAGACGCGCGCTGGGTCGCCGCAACGCGTTGAACAAGCATTCAAGGATCGTCCATCGACCAGCGCATTTCCGGCCATGTCGGGGCCAGGTCACGGACGCGCGCCCAATGTGTGAGCAGAAATCGAGCACCGAACCCGATTTTGACCCGCATTCACGGAAGGGATTGCCAAACGCGCGATTGAATAGTCATTTAATCGAATGGCGTTCGGATTCACAAAAGCAACCGAGACGAAGCCCAAGGCGCAGCCGCGCTTGCGCGTGGGCATCATCCTGGCCGACCATTTCACCCTGTCAGCCTTCGCCCTGTTCGTCGATCACCTGCGCCTGGCCGCCGATGAGGGCGACCGCAGCCGCCCCCTGAACATCCATTGGTCGGTGATGGCCAGCCGCCCGGACCCGGTGCGGGCCAGTTGCGGGGTGATGACCGCGCCCACCAGTAATTTCCTGGACCCCCGGGATCTGGACTATGTGGTGGTGGTGGGCGGGGTGCTGCACGCCGGCCGGCAGATCGACGAGGCCACCGAGCGCTATCTGAACCGGGCCGCCGCCGCGGGCACGCCGCTGGTGGGCATGTGCACCGGCAGCTTCATCCTCAGCCGCGTCGGCCTGATGCACCGGCGCCGGGCCTGCGTGAGCTGGTATCACTATCAGGACTTCCTGGACGAGTTCCCCGATCACGACGTGGTCGCCGACCAGCTGTTCGTCGCCGACGGCGACCGGATCACCTGCGCCGGGGGCGCGGGCGCCGCCGACCTGGCCAGCTATCTGATCGAGCAGCATATCGGCTGGTCGGTGGCGCAGAAGGCCAGCCAGGTCCTGCTGTTCGACCGCACCCGCGCGGGCGGCGAGGCCCAGCCCCATCCGCCCTTCTCGGAAAAGGTCACCGACCCCCGGGTCCGCCGCGGCCTGCTCTTGATGGAGCAGAACCTGGCCCGGCCCCTGGCCATAGCCGACGTGGCCGACCGCCTGGGCCTGTCCACCCGCCAGTTCGAGCGGCTGTGTCACACCACCCTGGGCATGAGCCCCGCCTCCGCCTATCGGCGCCTTCGGCTGCGCTATGCCCGCTGGCTGATCGGCAACACCGACCGCTCCGTCACCGAGATCGCCCACGAGGCGGGCTTCGCCGACTGCGCCCACTTCTCGCGGCAGTTCAAGGAAACCTACGGCTCCTCGCCCTCCGGCCAGCGCCGCCGCCCGGGGGAGATCCCAGGCGACGCCAACCTGGCCTCGATGCGGGTGTTTGGCTGAGGGCGGAGGCGACACCCTACACGGTTCAGGGATGTTGGGGCTTTTCCGATCGGCCCAGGACCCGGCGCACGGCTTCGGGCTCGTTCTGGATCAGCATCAGCAGAATGCGGGCGGCCTGGTTGGGCCGGCGGCGGCCCTGCTCCCAGTTGCGCACCACGGCGGCGGAGAATCCATAGCGCTTGGCGAAGGCTTCCTGGGTCAGTTCCTGGGCCTGCCGGATCGCATGGACATCGATATCGGCGGGCGCGGCCATGGCCAAGCATCCAGGCTGAATCTTGCGTACAGCTCGCCACCTCGGCATGCGCCGTCCCCTTCGGTGTTCCAACCTATGCGCCGCGAGACCCATTCCGCCCCCTTCGAGGGGGGCTGGCGATCACGCTGACGTAAAACAGAGTTTGACTGAGATTGCGCGGCGGACAACCTGTTTCTGCATGGCGCCGTTCCGCTCCTGGCGGCGTTACGTCGCAGCCACTGGCGCAGAGCCGCGGCTACTGGGTCTCAATCATCTCCGAAGTAATGCGATAGGCGCCGTCGAGCCAGTCGATAATCTCCCGGGCGCCGGGGTGATCGAAGTCCAGATAGCGTTCCCGCAGCCGGCTGGCGGCGCCCCCCAGGCGGTCCAGACCACAGTCCTGCAACAGGGAAATATGCCGCTGGACGGTCTCGGCCAGCTCGGCGCCCAGAACCACGGTGGCGGCGTTGAGGAAGGCGTGGCCATATTCATAGGCGTCCCCCAGGCGATAGCTCTCCACCAGGCTGAGGGCCGGAATCCGCGACAGGATCGGCTGCAGGGCCGGATTGACTCCGTGGGCGGACAGATAGGGGCCGATCTTGGCTGGCCGGCCGGTGAAGGCGCGCACGTGCAGATAGGGCGACATCAACGGCCCATCATTGACGGGATAGTTGTCCCAGAGAAACGGCTTGCGCCCGAGCGTCTCGGCGATCCGGGTCAGGTAGCCGGTTCCATAGTCCCGGGAGCAGACCTCCTCCCCGGTCCAGAACAGGTCGATCCCCTGGTCCAGCCCCGCGCCCAGGTCCTTCAGATAGTGCGCCGGGCGCTCGCCGAAGGCCCGGTCCAGGGCGGGATCGTCGGTATAGTAGGTCGGACAGACGATCAGACGGGTGGCCTTGGTCCGCTCGGCGATCCAATGGACGATGCGGATCTGGGACGAGGCCAGGTCCGTCAGGTCGCCGCGCATATCGTCGAACATGACGCCCAGATCATCGACGCCGATGGAATCCAGGAAGTCGAGCTTCTGCTGGAGGGCGTACTGGGCGTCGATGTCGAACTTGCGATAGATCTCGAAGGGGCTCAGCCCCACCCCGAAGCGCACCCCCATGGACTTGCACAGGCGCGCCAGCCGCCTCAGGCGATCGGCGATCTCCACCGGATGGTCCTCGCGCCAGCGGCGGCGCAGATAGCGGTCGGACTTTGGGGCGTAGAAATAGAAGCGGTAGCCATGGGGCGCGAGAAACGCGACCTGGGCCTCGCGGGTTTCCCAGTTCCAGGGGGGACCGTAATAGCCCTCCAAGATACCGAGTTCGACGTCCATTCCAGCGCCCCCGCGATCTTTACGCGAACCATTAAATCCGATGACGTTTTAGTTGAAATTTATACACCGGCGCCGATGGGTTGCACGTCATGCGCGCGCGCGTCAAGGCCTGCCGGCGCGGCGGCGAGCAACAGGGCGCCGATGACGGTCCAGAGGCGTGACATGAAGGCCCTCCCAGGCGTGGCGGCCGATCTTCGCCGGCCATTCCGATGCGCCGCAGCCTAGAGTAGAACATCAAGAAGGGAAAACGCGTTCGCGCCCCAATCCTAAAACTCAAGGCCAAGCTCGTTTTTTAACCATGGCGGCAAAATTGCGCCCATGGAATTCTAGCCAGGGGCGAGTCCCACCTCGGGACGTCCCGTCACTTCCCTGGAGGCGCCGCGGAATCGCGTTTGATCAGGCTGAACTTCAGCATCCGGTGCGAGACCTCCGGCGCCAGGCCCGCCCGCTGGCGACGGATCTGCTCCACCAGCAACAGCACCGCCGTGCGGGCCATCTCCGCGATCGGCTGACGCACGGTGGTCAGGGTCGGCCACACCGATGTGGCCAGGGCGGTGTCGTCATAGCCGGCCACGGTCAGGTCCCCGGGCACCTCCAGATGCAGCCGATGGGCCGCGGCGACGGTCGCGGCGGCCATGTCGTCGTTGCAGGCGAAGATGGCGGTGGGCCGGGTCTCGCCCGTCAGCAGGCATTCGGCGGCGTCCAGTCCCGAGCGATAGGTGAACTGCCCCTGGGCTATCCGGCTCTCAGCCACGGCGACCCCAGCCTCGGCCATGGCCGCGCGAAAGCCGCGCTCGCGCTGCTGGCTGGAGATGTGATTGGCCACCCCCCGGATCAGGGCGATGTCCCGATGACCCAGGGCCAGAAGATGGCGGGTCATGGCCTTGGCGCCTTCGAAATCGTCGATGCTCACCGCCGACAGGGCTTCGCTGAGGCGCGCGGGCCCCACGGCCACGGCGGGAACCCCGGCGGCGGTCAGGGCCTTCAGCACGGTCTCGGAGTCGCAGAGGGGGGCGGGCAGGACCACGCCCCCGGCCCCGGCGGCGATCAGCTTCTCCACCGCCGCCCGCTCGCCCTTGGGTCCGTCGCACTTCTCGATCAGCAACTGGCAACCGCTGAGGCTGCTCTGCTCGAGGCTGCCCACCAAGAATTCGCTGAGATAGGCCGCGCTGGGATTGGAATAGAGCAGGCCGATACGGATGGCGTCGGCGCTGGCCAGACTGCGGGCGGCCAGATTGGGGGAATAATGCAGGGCCTTGATCGAGGCGGCCACCTTGGCCCGGGTCGGCTCGCGCACATTGGTCTCGCCATTGACCACCCGGGAGACCGTCATGGGCGAAACCCCGGCGTGCCGCGCCACGTCACGGATGGTGACGACGTTATTGCCCCGGCGTGCGGTCTTCCTCGTCAATCCCGCGTCCCTTCAGACCAAGCGATAGCCCTCTAATAGAGCTTATCCGCGGCCATTCAGAAAGTCCGGCCACGCCTCGGCCTAACCTAGGACAGCAAAGCCTCGATGATCGGCGCCGCCCAGACCGTTTCGGAGGCGTCGCGGGGGACCGCGAACACCGGAGCGCCGGACAGGCGGCCGAGGCTGGCCAGGGTCTCGTCGAAGGGGGTTCCGGCGTCCAGAGACTCGCTGACCGCCACCGCCGCCAAGGGCAGGCCCGTGGCGAGGATCACCTCGACCGCGGTCAGGGTGTGGCTGATCGAGCCCAGATAGGAGCCCACAACCAGCAGCACCGGCAATTGCAGGGCGCGAATCCAGTCGAGATTGGTGGTGGCGGGCGACAGGGGCGACATCACCCCGCCCACGCCCTCGATCATCAGGACACGGTCGCCCGAGGCCGCCGCCTCCCGGGCGCACAGGGCCAGTATCCCTTCCAGATCAATCTCGGCGCCCTCCCGGGCGGCGGCCATGTCCGGCGACAGGGGCGCGCGAAACCGCCAGGGGGAGATACGGTCCAGGTGGGGCAGATCCAGGGGACGGCCCAGGGCGGCCAGCAGGCGGCCGGGATCGCTGCCCGCCCAGTCCTCCGGATCGAAGCCGCTGACCAGGGGCTTGAGAGCCTCGACATCGCGGCCGGAGGCGATCAGGGCGCGGATCAGGCCAGCGGTGACATGGGTCTTGCCCACGTCGGTGCCGGCGCCGGCGATGAAGAAGGCGCTCATGGGTGAACCTTTGCCAGGAAGGGGCGGACGGCCTGGGCCAACCGCGCGATATCATCGGGGGTGTGGTCGGCGGTGAAGGCGGCCCGCAGGCGCGCCGTGCCCGCAGGCACCGTGGGGGGACGGATCGCCACCACCAGGAAGCCTTGAGCCTCGAGCGCCTGAGAGGCGGCCAAGGCCTCGGCGGCCTCGCCGATCAGGACCGGCACGATCGGGCTCTGGGCCTGGGGCAGGTTCAAGGCGGCCGTGAAGGCACGGGCGTTGGCCAGGGGCCGGGCCACGCGATCGGGATCGGTCTCGATGACATCCAGGGCCGCCAGGGCGCCGGCGATCACCGCGGGGGGCGGCGCTGTGGAATAGACCACGGTCCGCGCCCGGGTCTTGAGCAGGTCCACCACCGCCGCGCTGGCGCAGACATAGGCGCCGTAGCCGCCAATAGCCTTGGACAGGGTGCCCATCTGCAAGGGGATGCGGGCGGTGGGAAACAGGGCGCCGGAGCCTCGCCCCCCGGCCAGGACCCCGATCCCGTGGGCGTCGTCGCTGAGCAGCCAGGCGTCATGGACAAGGCAGACCGCCGACAGACGATCCAGGGGGGCGATGTCCCCATCCATGGAAAAGACCCCGTCCGTGGCCACCAGGCAGCGGCCGTGCGCGCTTCGATGCTCGGCCAGCAGGGCCTCGAGATGATCCACGTCATTGTGCCGAAAGCCGATCACCTGGGCGCCCGACAGCTTGGCGCCGGCCCAGATGCAGGCGTGGGCCAGCTCGTCCACGAGCACCAGGTCGGACGGCCCCGCCAGGGTCGGGATCACCCCGGTATTGGCCAGGTAGCCGGAGCCGAAGATGCAGGCCGCCTCGGTCCCCTTGAGTCGCGCCAGACGGGCCTCAAGCCGCGCCAGCAGGGGATGATCGCCGGTGACCAGCCGCGATGCGCCCGAACCCACCCCATAGGTTTCGATGGCGGCGGCGGCGGCGGCCTTCACGGCCGGATGGTGGGACAGGTTCAGGTAATCATTGCAGGAAAATGACAGGAGCCGCCGCCCGCCCCGCTCCACCCATAGCCCGTCGAGACGGCGGGTCGGGGCCAGCCTGCGGCGCAGGGACTGGGCCTCCAGGGCGTCGAGCTTGGCCTGCGCGAAGGCGCTTAGGCTGTCCATGGGGCGGGCTTTCAGGTTGCGAACGCGGCGCAGTGGTCTAGCAAGACCCCCTCGCCGGATGAAGCGGCGTGACGCAAGGGAAGAATAGCCATGAGCAACAGCGACACGGCGCCGGCCTGGCTGACGCAGGGAAGCGCCCATGTCTGGCGGCCCTATTGCCAGATGAAGACCGCGCCCGCGCCCCTGGCCGTGGCCCGCACGGAGGGCTGCCGGCTGATCCTGGAGGACGGTCGCGAGTTGGTGGACGGGATCGCCTCCTGGTGGACCGCCTGCCATGGCTATAACCACCCGCACATCCGCGCCGCGGTCCAGGCCCAGCTGGAGCGGGCGCCGCACATCATGTTCGGCGGCCTGGCGCACGAGCCGGCCTATCGCCTGGCGCGGCGGCTGGCGGGCGTGCTGCGGGGGGATCTGTCCCACGTCTTCTTCCCCGAATCCGGCTCGGTCTCGGTGGAGATCGCCATGAAGATGGCCCTGCAGTACTGGATCAACCGTGGGGTCGCGGGCCGCACCCGGTTCCTGTCTTTCCTGGGCGGCTATCACGGGGACACCCTGGCCACCATGACCATCTGCGACCCGGAAGAAGGCATGCACGCCCTGTTCGCCGGGGTCATGCCGGGCCAGCACGTCAAGGCCCTGCCCGTGGACGCCGAGCGGGAGGCGGCGCTGGACGCCTTCCTGGCCGCCCACGGCCATGAGATCGCCGCCATGATCGTCGAGCCCCGGGTCCAGGGCGCCGGCGGGCTGCTGTTCCATGACGACGGGGTGCTGAAGCGCCTGCGGGCCCTGGCGGACAAGCACCAGGTGCTGTTGATCTTCGACGAGATCTTCACCGGCTTTGGCCGCACCGGGGACCTGTTCGCCTGTATCGGTTCTGGGGTGACCCCGGACATCATCACCCTGTCCAAGGCCCTGACCGGCGGCACCCTGCCCCTATCGGCGGCGGTGGCCTCCGCCTGCGTGTTCGAGGCCTTCTGGTCGGACGATCCGGGGGCGGCCCTGATGCATGGCCCCACCTACATGGCCAATCCCCTGGCCTGCGCCGCGGCCAACGCCTCCCTGGATCTGTTCGAGACCGGCGACTGGGCGGCGGACGTGGCCAGGATCGACTGCGGCCTGCGCGAGGGGCTGGAGCCCTGCCGCCACGCCCCCGGGGTGGTCGATGTGCGGGTGATGGGCGCCATCGGGGTGGTGGAGATGGACAGCCCCGTGGACGTGAACGGCCTATGCGCGCGCTTCGCCCAGGCCGGCGCCTGGATCCGGCCCATGGGCAAGGTGATCTATCTGACCCCGCCCTTCGTGATCTCGGACGCCGAACTGGCCCTGCTCACCGGCGCCATCGTCGCGGCGGTCGGCCAGGGCTGAGACTGGCCGCTCGCTCGGCGAGCCCCCTCCACCATGCTTCGCATGGTCCCCCTCCCCCAACGGGGGAGGAATTAGAATAAAGTCAGCGCGAACCCATTCCTCCCCCGTTGGGGGAGGGGGACCGCCAAGCGGAGGAGGGGGCCTTGCAAGAGAGGGCGCCGGTGGCGATACCGGGCCATGGACAAGCTCTCCCAGGACAGGGCCGCCCGGCTGATCGTGCAGTTGCTGCGGGGCTTCTACTGGTTCGACGAGGGCCTGCAGGCCTATCTGCGCCAGAAGGGCTGGCCCAGCGTCACCCGGTCCCAGTCCATGCTGATGATCAGCGTGCTCCTGGGCGCGAGACGACCGTCGCAGATCGCCCGGGCCCTGGGGGTCAGCCGTCAGGCCATCCACACCAGCCTGAACGGGATGATCGAGCTGGGCATACTGAGCCTGGCCGACGACCCTGAGGACGGCCGCTCCAAGATCGTGGTGATCACCGGCCAGGGCGGGCGGATGCGCGAGAACGCCGACGAGGCCATGCGGCTGATGGCCGAGGAACTGGCCCGCCGCATCGGCCAGGAGAATCTGGCCGCCCTGGCGCAGGCCCTGTCCGCCGACTGGGGCCCGCCTCTGGACCGCTTCGACGACGGCTCCTGACGCGCCTATTCCGCCGCCAGGCTGGCCCGGACCCCATCGGCGGTCATGGGCGCGTGGGCCACGTCGGACTCGTCGAACCCCCGGGTCCAGCAGGCGAACTCCAGGCACACCCCATCAGGATCGAAGAAATAAACCGAGCGCACGAACACACCCTCATGGAGGGTCCCGCTGACCTGATATTCGGAATCGTCATGGTTCAGGATCGGGGTGACCGTGATCCCCTTGGCCTTGAGCTTTTCATAGTACTCGTCGAACTTTTCCGCCGGCACGTTGAAGGCCACGTGGTTCATCGAACCGTGGGCGGTGATGAACTCCGGGCTGCCGGGCATGCCCCCCGGATTTGAGATCCCAGGCTGGGAGGCCGGGGCGTTGGGGAACCAGAAGAAGGCCAGGCTGTCCCCGTTGCCGATATCGAAGAAGAAGTGCTGACCCGACCCGCCGGGCAGGTCGATGGTCTTGATCAGGGGCATGCCCAGGACATCGCGGTAGAAACGCACCGTGCGGTCCATGTCCTTGCAGACCAGGGCCAGGTGATTGATCCCGCGCAACTCGAATTGGCTGTTCTGAGGCTTCGACATCGGATCTCGTCCTTCGGCTTTGGGGGGAGCGGTCATCGGCGGCGGCCGCTGTCCAGGAAGTCCAGGCCCTGGAAGCCGGCTGGCGGGGCGACCTCGACAATGGGATCGTCCCGGTCGTCGAACTCCAGGCGCAGGGCCCGGCTCATCACCGCGTGCATCTCATAGAGGCAGGTGATGTAGGTGAATTCCAGGATCTCCAGGTCCGACAGGAAGGTCTTGAGCTTGTCGAACACCGCGTCCGGGGTGCGGCCGTCGCCATAGACCAGGCAGTCGGCATAGGCGAGCACGGCCCGCTCCTGCTCCGAATAGCAGTCGGCGACGGCCCAGTGGGGGATGGCGGCGATCCGCTCCTCGGACACCCCAAGGCCTCGCAAGGATTTGCAGTGCTGGGAGAAGACGAACTGGCTGCCCCGCACCCAGCCGGCGCGGGTCTGGCCCAGCTCCCGCAACACCGGATCAAGCTTGCGCTCCGGATGGCGATAGACCCCGAACCCGGCCACGGCGTGCTCGAGGATATCGGGGGCCAGGGCGAAGACGGTCCACCAGTCCCCGGGGGTTCCGGTGGCGGTGCCAGGCTCGGCCACAGGGTCGCGGTCGCCGAACAGCAGCTTGTACATCTTCTGGACGATGTCGGCCTTGGCCTCCGAACGGGGCACCTGGCGCAGCCTGGGCATGACGATCCTCCCTTATTGGCGTCTTGCGGCCGACATTTCGGACCGAGCGCCTTGGGAGCAAGCTAAGACCCGGATCCCGGGACGGTCAATCTATTCGTCAATCTAGCTGACAGAATTGATCGGCCTTGGGAGAGGGGGCCGCAGCGGCGTTGACGACAACCCTGGGGCGCAGCATGGTCCCCGCGTCCTGGAGTAAGCGATGATTTCGACCCTGATCCGCCTTGCCCGCACGGGTCTCATCGGCGCGGCTCTCGCCACGACCATGGCCGCAACGCCGGGTCTGGCGGCTCAGGTCGGCAAGCCGGCGCCGGCCTTCACCGTGACCACCTTCGACCATCAGACCCTGTCCCTGGACGACCTGAGGGGCAAGGTGATCGTGCTGAACTATTGGGCCACGTGGTGCGCCCCCTGCCGGGCGGAGATGGCCGCCTTCGATAGCTATCTGCGCAGTCATCATACGGACGACCTGAAGGTCTTCGCGATAACCGTTGATAGCACCGCCACCCCCTACCAGCTGCGCGCCCTGGCGCGGGCTCTGGCCTTTCCGCTGATCTTGCGGCTGGAGGGATGGGGCTATGGGCAAATCGGCGGGGCGGTGCCCACCAGCTATGTGATCGACCGTGCGGGGGTCCTGCGCTACGCCCGGGCCGGCGCCTTCACCGAGGCCAGCTTCGACGCCCTGATCACCCCGATGCTGGCCGAGGCGCCGCCTGCGCCGACCGGGGCGCCGTCCAGCCGCGACCTGACCCCCACGGCCCTGCCCCCGCGCGCGCCGGACCGCTCAGCCCCCGGGGACTGAAAAGCCCCTCGGAGGGCGCGCCTGCCGCATTCCGCGGCAGTTGCGCATTCCTGGCGCCCGCGGCCTTGTCATCCCCGGGCGCCCAAGCGCCTATGGGGATGATCCGCCCGCCTGTGATCGGAGATGATCTTGACCATTATCGCCGCCCTGCACCACGTGACCCGCTACAGCTACGACCGCCCGGTCGAGTTAGGGCCGCAGGTGGTTCGGCTGCGCCCGGCGCCCCACTGCCGCACCAAGGTGCCCAGCTATTCCCTGAAGATCACCCCCGCCGACCACTTCATCAACTGGCAGCAGGACCCCCACGGCAACTGGCTGGCGCGGCTGGTGTTTCCCAACCGCACCACCGAGTTCGCCATTGAGGTCGACCTGACCGCCGAGATGTCGGTGATCAATCCCTTCGACTTCTTCGTCGAACCCTCGGCCGAGGCCCTGCCCTTCACCTATGAGCCGGACCTGGCCAAGGATCTGGCGGCCTATCTGGAACCTGACGAGGGCGGGCCGGAACTGGACGCCTTCGTCGCCAGCCTGCCGACCTCGGCGGAGCGGACCATCGATTTCCTGGTGGCGCTGAACGCGCGGCTGCAGCAGCAGATCCGTTATGTGATCCGCATGGAGCCGGGGGTGCAGACCCCGGACGAGACCCTTAGCCTGGCCTCCGGCTCCTGCCGGGACAGCGCCTGGCTGCTGGTCCAGACCCTGCGCCGGATGGGCCTGGCCGCCCGGTTCGTGTCCGGCTACCTGATCCAGCTGAAGGCCGACATCGACCCGGTGGACGGGCCCAAGGGCACGGACCACGACTTCACCGACCTGCACGCCTGGGCCGAGGTGTTCCTCCCCGGCGCCGGCTGGATCGGCATGGACGCCACCTCGGGCCTGTTCTGCGGCGAGGGCCACCTGCCGCTGGCGGCCACGCCGCACTATCGCTCCGCCGCCCCGATCAGCGGGGTGGTCGAGCCGGCCGGGGTGGAGTTCGGCTTCGAGATGACCGTCAATCGGTTGGTGGAGCCGGTGCGGATCAGCATGCCCTTCGAGGAGGCGCCCTGGCGGGCCCTGGACGCCCTGGGGGACAAGGTGGACGCGGACCTGGCGGCCCAGGACGTGCGTCTGACCCTGGGGGGCGAGCCCACCTTCGTGGCCATCGACGATTTCGAGGGCGGGGAGTGGAACACCGAGGCGGTGGGTCCCACCAAGCGGGCCTATGCCGACGCCCTGATCCGACGCCTGCGGGACCGTTTCGCCCCCGGCGGCTTCCTGCACTATGGCCAGGGCAAGTGGTATCCGGGGGAAAGCCTGCCCCGCTGGGCCTTTGGTCTCTATTGGCGCAACGACGCCGAGCCGATCTGGAAGAACGAGACGCTGATCGCCCGGGAGCGGGACGACGAGACCACAGCCGAGGACGAGGGTCTGGGGGCGGACGCCGTGCGCCGCTTCGCCGAGGGCTTCGCCGAAACCCTGGGCCTGGCGCCGGACTATGTGGCCCCGGCCTATGAGGACCCGCTGGTGTGGATGCGCAAGGAAGGCGCCCTGCCGGCCAATGTCGACCTGGACGATCCCAAGATCGACAGCCCCGAGGAGCGGGCCCGGCTGCTGCGGGCCTTCGAGGGTGGCCTTTCGGCGCCCACGGGCTTTGTCCTGCCGGTGCAGCGCTGGAACGCCAAGGCCGCCGACGGGCGCTGGATCAGCGACCGCTGGAAGATGCGCCGGGGCAAGCTGTTCCTGATCGAGGGGGATTCGCCGGTGGGCCTGCGCCTGCCCCTGGATTCCATCGCCTGGCTGCCGGAGGAGGATCGGCCGCAACGCTTCCCCCGGGACCCGTTCGATCCGCCGGGGCCCCTGCCCTCCTACCGCCGCCCGCCCCGCCCGCCGGTGGGTCAGGTCCGCGCCTCGGTGGGGCCGGACGGCCGCATCCAGGTCTCCCGCGCCGTGGCGGCGGCGGACAGCGCGGGGGTGCAGACCCAGTCGGAGCAGCACGCGGTTGAGGGCGCGGTGCGCACGGCCATGACCTTCGAATCCCGCAATGGCGTGATCAATGTGTTCATGCCCCCGGTGGACATCCTGGAGGACTATCTGGAGCTGGTGGCCCAGGTGGAGGAGACCGCCGCCGCCCAGGGCCGCGGCGTGCGCATCGAGGGCTATCCGCCCCCCAATGACCCTCGGATGAACGTGATCAAGGTCACCCCCGATCCCGGGGTGATCGAGGTCAATATCCACCCCTCCAAGAGCTGGCGGGACTCGGTGGACATCACCACCGCCCTCTATGAGGAGGCGCGCCAGGTGCGCCTGGGGGCGGACAAGTTCATGGTCGATGGCCGCCACGTCGGCACCGGCGGCGGCAATCACGTGGTGGTGGGCGGCGCCGTCGCCCCGGACTCGCCCTTCCTGCGCCGGCCGGACCTGCTCAAGAGCCTGGTGCTCTACTGGCAGCGGCATCCGTCCCTGTCCTACCTGTTCTCGGGCCTGTTCATCGGCCCCACCAGCCAGGCGCCCCGGGTGGACGAGGCCCGGCACGACGGCCTCTATGAGCTGGAGATCGCCCTCGGCCAGATCCCCGCGCCGCCCGAGCTGGGCGGGGTGGGCGATCCGCCGTCCCCCTGGCTGGTGGACCGGCTGCTGCGCAACCTGTTGGTGGACGTCACCGGCAACACCCACCGCACCGAGATCTGCATCGACAAGCTCTATTCCCCCGACGGTCCCGCCGGGCGGCTGGGCCTCCTGGAATTCCGCGGCTTCGAGATGCCGCCGGACGCGCGCATGAGCCTGGCCCAGCAGCTTCTGATCCGCGCCCTGATCGCCTGGTTCTGGCGCGAGCCCCAGACCGGCGGCCTGGTGCGCTGGGGCACGGCCCTGCACGACCGCTTCATGCTGCCCCACTTCGTCTGGAGCGACTTCCAGGACGTGCTGGGCGACCTGACCCGGGCGGGCTATCCCTTCGATCCCATCTGGTTCGAGGCCCAGAGGGAGTTCCGGTTCCCCGCCCACGGCAAGGTCAGCTATGGCGGGGTCTCGCTGGAGCTGCGCCACGCCCTGGAGCCCTGGCACGTGATGGGCGAGGAGGGCGGCGCCGGGGGCACCGTGCGCTATGTGGACAGCTCCCTGGAGCGTCTGCAGGTGCTGGTGACCGGCTTCGTTCCCGAGCGGCACGTGATCGCGTGCAACGGCCGGGCCCTGCCCATGTCGCCCACGGGCATATCCGGGGAGGCGGTGGCCGGGGTCCGCTACAAGGCCTGGAAACTGCCCAGCGGCCTGCATCCCACCCTGCCGGTGGACGCGCCCCTGACCTTCGACATACTGGATCGCTGGAACAATCGGTCACTGGGGGGCTGCGTCTATCATGTGGCGCACCCGGGCGGCCGCAGCTACGATACGTTCCCGGTGAATTCCTATGAGGCGCAGTCCAGGCGGCTGGCGAGGTTTCAAAGCCACGGCCACACCCCAGGCGTCGTCGTGGCGCCGCGCGAAGAGACGAGGGGTGAGTTTCCGATGACCTTGGACCTAAGGACGCCCGTTGGCCGGTGAGACCAAGACCGTGAGGCGCCCGGGCAAGGACGCCCGCCTGATGGAGTGGCTGGACCGTTACCGGCCGCTCACGGGGATTCCGGACGAGTTGATCGGTCCGGACGGGGCCCCGCGCGCCTATTGGGCCAAGTTCCTCAGCGAACTGTCGCAGTCCCCGGCCAGGGAGATGGACCAGCGCTTCGCCCAGGCCACCCGGCATATCCGCGACACCGGGGTCTCCTACCGCATCTATGGGGAGGCCACCGAGCGCAACTGGCCGATCAACCCCCTGCCCCTGATCCTGGGCCAGGAGGAATGGGACGAGATCGCCGCCGGGGTCGAACAGCGCGCAACCCTGATGGAGGCGGTGCTCAAGGACCTCTATGGCCCGGCCCGTCTGGTCAGCGAGGGGGATCTGCCCGCCGCCGTGGTCACCGGCGGGGCCGACTTCATCCGTCCCATGCGCGGGGTCACGCCCCCGGGCGGGCGCTACATGCACCTCTATGCGGTGGACCTGGGCCGGGGTCCGGACGGGCGCTGGTGGGTGCTGGACGACCGCAGCCAGGCGCCGTCGGGAGCGGGCTACGCCCTGGAGAACCGGCTGGTGCTCTCGCGCACCTATCCGACCCTCTACAACAGCATGAACGTGGAGCGGCTGGCGCCCTTCTTCGCCACCTTCCGCGACGGCCTGACCGAGGCCGCCTCCCGCTCCGAACCCCGGATCTGCCTGCTCAGCCCCGGCCCCTATAGCGAGACCTATTTCGAACAGGCGCATCTGGCCCGGTATCTGGGCTTCCTGGTGGTGGTGGGGGAGGTTCTGGTGGTGCGGGAGGGCCTGGCCCTTGTGCGCACCATCGCCGGCCTCAAGCGCGCCGACGTGATCTGGCGCCGGGTCGACGCCGACTTCATCGACCCCCTGGAATTGTCCAGCGCCTCGCGCCTGGGGGTGCCGGGCCTGTTGGAAGCGATCCGTTCGGGCGGGGTGGTGGTCACCAACATGCCAGGCTCCGGCCTGGTGGAATCCCGCGCCCTGCTGGGCTTCCTGCCCGCCCTCAGCCGCCGCCTTCTGGGCGAGGATCTGAAGCTGCCCAATATCGCCACCTGGTGGTGCGGCCAGCCCAAGGAGCGGGCGCTGGTGGAGCGGCACATCGACGATCTGGCCATAGCCGGCGCCTTCCGCCGCCCGGGCCAGGGCCTGGCCTCCGGCGGTCCTCGGCTGATGGCCGACCTGGACAAGACCGAGCGCGCGGCCCTGCTGACGGCCATGCGCCAGCGGCCGATGGATTTCGTCGGCCAGGAGATCGTGCGCCTGTCCACCACTCCGGCCTGGCGGGACGGCGCGCCGAAGCCCAGCCCCTTCGTCCTGCGGGTCTATGCGGCCGCCACCCCCGACGGCGGCTGGAAGGTCATGCCGGGGGGCTTCTGTCGCATCTCCCACACCCCCGACGCCCGGGCTGTGACCATGGGCGAGGGCGCCGAGGCGGCCGACGTCTGGGTGCTGGCGGACCGGCCCGTGGCTCGGGTCACGCTGATGGCCGGACGGGAAAAGGTGCATGTGCGCCGCATCCCCGGCCATCTGCCCAGCCGCGCCGCCGACAACCTCTACTGGCTGGGCCGCTATCTGGAGCGGGCCGAGGCGACCCTGCGCCTGGTCCGGGGGCTGCGCACCAGCCTGATGGAATCCGAGAGCGCCCTGCGTGGCGCCGGCGAGACCCAGGCCAAGGTCCAGGGCGTGCTGTTCGCCTGGGGCGCCATTGACGAGGACACCTTCGAAGGGCCCGCCGCCGAGGCCGCCGTGGCCGCGGTTGGCGACCCCGAGGCCTATGGCTCGGTGATCTCCCTGGTCCGTTCGGCCCGGCGCACCGCCTCCAGCACCCGCGAGCGCCTGTCCGCCGATTTCTGGAAGCTGCTGGTGGAGCTGGAGGTCCGGCTGACCGTGACCAACCCCGCCCCCGGGGCCCGGGCCGAGGTGCTGGACCGGGTCGAGGCCGCCCTGCAAACCCTGTCGGCCCTGTCGGGCCTGACCCAGGACAATATGATCCGGGGAGACGGCTGGCGCTTCCTGGACATGGCCCGGCGCATCGAGCGCGGGGTCAACACCTGCCGGGTGGCGCGCCAGTTCGCCACGGAGGACGCCAGCGCCGACGACCTCGATCTGCTGCTGGACCTGGCCGACAGCCAGATCACCTATCGCGCGCGCTATCTGGAGGGCCTGGCCCTGACCCCAGTGCGGGATCTGGTCATGCTGGACCCGTTCAATCCACGCTCCACCGCCTTCCAGGTCGGCGCCCTGAAGGCCCATCTGGGCGCCCTGCCCAACCTGCGGGACGACGGCATGCTGGAGGAGCCCCAGAGGCTCCTGGTGCGGATCGTGGCCGATATCGAGGCCGAGGACGCCGCCCGGCTGGACTCGCGAAAGGCCCTGATGCTCGAACAGCGGCTAATGCAGCTTTCCGATGCGATCGCGGCGCGCTACTTCCTGCAAGGCTCTTCCGCCACCCCCACCAAGAAGATCACCGGCCTGGCTTGATCTACGAAGTTCGCCATCTGACGACCTACCGCTACAACGCGCCGGTCACCTACGCGCGCTGCACCCTGCGGCTGACTCCGCGCGAGACCCAGGACCAGACGGTGCTGGAGAGCGCGATCTCGATCCTGCCGCGCCCCAGCTCGACCCGGCGCCGGATCGGCCCCTTCGGCGAGAAGATCACCGCCGTGTCCATCGAGACCCCGCACCGGGAGCTGAAGATCGAGGCCACCTCCAGGGTGCAGGTCAAGCGGATGGGGGCGGACCTGACCGTGCGGGGCGCGCCCTGGGAATCGGTGCGGGAGGCGGCGGTGGCCTGCGCCACCCTGGAGGTCGGCTCCCCCGCCCATTTCCTTTATCCCACCACCCAGACCCCGATCCTGGAGCCCCTGACCGCCTACGCCCAGAGGGCCTTCACCCCTGGACGGCCGATCATCGAGGCGGCCTTCGACCTGACCAAGACCATCCAGCGGGAATTCGAATACGACCCAAAGGCCACCGCCGTCTCCACCCCGGCGATCGAGGCCTTCGAGTCCCGTCGGGGGGTGTGCCAGGATTTCACCCACATCATGGTCTCCGCCCTGCGGGGGATCGGCCTGTCGGCGGGCTATGTCAGCGGCTATCTGCGCACCGTGCCGCCCCCGGGCAAGCCACGGCTGGAAGGGGCGGACGCCACCCACGCCTGGGTCTATCTGTGGTGCGGGGACGGCCTGGGCTGGGTCGGGTTCGATCCGACCAACGGCCTGATCGTGGCCAATGACCATATCGAGCTGGCCCTGGGCCGGGACTATTCGGACGTCGCCCCCATCGACGGGGTGATCCTGGGATCCGGCGAGCAGAACCTCAGTGTCGCGGTGGACGTGGCCCCCATCCTGGAAGACGCCGAAGCGCCGCGGACGGGATCGTTTCTGTAGGGAGACCGTCCGGTCTCAGCCCCCGGCGGGGCCGAGGCAGTTGACGATGGCGCCGACCAGATCCTCGGTCACGAAGGGCTTGGACAGGTGACCGTTGGCGCCCAGGGTGCGAATCTTGGCGATATCCACGGCCAGGGCGCGGCCGGTGACCGCCAGGATCGGAACGCGGGCGCGGGCGTCATCCCGGGCGCGGATACGGCGGATGGCTTCGAAGCCGTCCATCTCCGGCATGTTCATGTCCATCAACACGGCGTCGTAGTCATGGGCCTCGATGGCCTCCAGGGCGGCCCAGCCGTTGACCGCCTCGTCCACCTCGCAGCCGAACGGCGCCAGCAGCATGCGGATCAGTTCGCGGTTGAGGTCCATGTCCTCGACCAGGAGGATGCGCAGCCCCTCAAGGGCCCCGTCCTCCAGCTTGGTGGGACGCGGGGCGTGGGAGAAGGCCGCCTCCACCCGCGCCACCGGCAGGCGCAGGCGCGCCACCACGGCCAGATCGAAGGGCGCGCCCTCGGAATCAGCGACCTCCCCATCCAGGGCCCGGCCAAGGTCCTCGGAAATGCCGAAGCTGAGTTCGGAATCCACCCACCGCTCCCGGGCGATCCCGCTGGCCGCCCCACCGCGGGCCGCGCCGTGGGCGCCGCCGGCGCCGCTGATGCTGACGATGATGTCCAGGGACAGCTGATGGTCCTGCTGGGCGCCGCGCAGGGTTACGACCACCTCGCCGGTCTGGTGCGACTTCACCGCCCCGCCCAGCAGCTTGAGCAGAATCCGACGCAGGCGCGTGGGATCACCCACCACCCGGGACAGGACGCCAAGATTGGGCCGACGGGCGACGCTCACCCCCGCGGCCCGGGCTCGCGGGCGCACCACGGTCAGGACGTCCTCCAGCAGGGCGGAGGGGTCAAAGGCGCATTCGTCCCAGAAACGGCGATCGCCCCCGGCGCGGGATTCGTCGATGGCGTCCTCGGCGGCCTCCAGAAGGTCGCGGACGGCCTGGTCGCGGCGGGTCAGGTGGTCAACGGAAAGGCTGGCGGAATTGGGCTGGGCGGCGGAAGCGACGGACGGGACAGCGATGAAGCCCGGCAGCTTGAAGCGGGTGGCGGGGGCAGGCGCCGTCGCCTGGGCGGGCGCGAACGAAGCCGGTTCCTCAAGACGATTCGTGAAGCCGCGGCCGCTGTCGAACGGCGGATCGAGGCCTTCTGATGCGCGCCGGGTGGGCGCGGCGTCGTCATGTGGCGGCATCGTATGGGCGCTTCGCATGATGGGCGACTCCCTCGGCTGGGCGCGAACTGCGTCAATCTGCCCTAAGGAGGCGCGAACTTCGCTAAGAATACCTTTCGACGTCACCTTAAAGGCGAGTCAACCAGATGCAACGATGATTAACGACCATGGTTAACAAGGTGTTAATTTCGATTCCGCAGGTCGAGATGGCATGTTTTTGATTCACTACCTTGCCTAAGACACGAATCAGTTTTTTCAAATCCAGGATTTTGATCCAAACATCCCCACCGTTAACTGCAATTGTCGCCACCACTATACTCACGTTATCCCCATGTTCACGAATGGGTAACCACCGCATACATGACGTTAACATTACTGAACGACCGTCGTTTGAGCTTGTTCAGAGCTGCGCCATGGAAACCTTGGCCCGTCCGCATTAAGGTTTACCAATTCCTAGCTTGACCATACTACCTATGGCTACGCTTGCCGAAGGCCGTCTGCGACGACTCGTCACAGGTTGTCCGCGCCTCGACATCCCTCCGTCCACGGTCATCAGCCCACGAAATCAGGACGCGGAACCCCGGCGCGGTAACGAATCGGTTTTCGCTGGCGCGCCGGAGCGGGCAGACTGGCGCCCGCAGCCGCCTTCCCCGGAGTTGATCCTGTCCATGTCCGACCGCGCCGCCCTGGCGAGCCTGATCCAAGACGCCCGCCGGGTGGTGGTGTTCACTGGCGCCGGCATTTCCACCGAATCCGGCATACCCGACTTCCGCAGCCCCGGCGGGGTCTGGAGCAGGATGAAGCCGATCTATTTCCAGGACTTCGTCGCCAGCGAGGACAAGCGCCGGGAGGCCTGGACCCGGGCCTTTTCCGGGGTCGCCGGCTGGGTCGGCGCATCCCCCAACGCCGGCCACGACGCCGTGGCCCGGCTGGTGGCCACAGGCAAGGTCTCCTCGGTCATCACCCAGAACGTGGACAATCTGCACCAGGAGTCCGGCATTCCGGACGACCGGGTGATCGAGATCCACGGCAACGCCAGCTACGCCACCTGCCTGGACTGCGGCCTGCGCCATGAGCTGGCCAAACTTAAGGGGCCGTTCCTGGAGCGCGGCGAGATCCCCGCCTGTCGCGAATGCGGCGGCATCGTCAAGACCGCGACCATCTCCTTCGGCCAGGCCATGCCCGAGGGACCCATGGCCCGGGCGGAGGCCGAGACCCTGGCCTGCGATCTGTTTCTGGTGCTGGGCTCGTCCCTGGTGGTCTATCCGGCGGCCGGCTTTCCGCTTCTGGCCAAGCGCAGTGGCGCAAGCCTGGCGATCGTCAACCGCGAGCCCACCGAACAGGACAAATACGCCGACCTGGTGCTGAACGAGGATATCGGACCCCTGCTGAGCGCGATCGTCCCGGCCCTATAAGCCATGGCGTCCACACGTCCGATCAGGGTCTGCAATTTTCCCTCTCCCCTTGTGGGAGCTACCGGGTTCACACATTTTCCAGGTTCTCGGCCCGAAGGTGACTTCGCGAAAAGGGCAGGTAATTCAAACGATTCAGGCCCAGTCATGAAACACCTCTCCCATAGGGAGAGGAAGGGGCCCGCGCCGCAGGCGTGGGAAGGTGAGGGGTTAGGGACGGTTCAGAATAGACCCGATAGACCTTACCCCCTCATCCTCCCATTTCTGCGAAATGGGCCCCTCCTTCTCCCCACGGGAGAAGGGAGAAACTGAGCGCCCCGCCCGGATGTGTGAATCCGGTGGCCCTACGGGAGAGATGCTTCGCGACCGTCTCGAACCACGCACAATCCATCAGCCACGATCCCACAGCCAAGCGACAAGACAGCCCGCTCCGGCTTGGCTAGTTTGAGCCACGAACCCCCTACCCCGGCGAGGCCCCGATGAGCTACGGCGACGACATCTTCCTGGAACCGGATCCGATCGACCCGGACACCCTGGCCAATCTGGGGCCCCTTGGCCCCATGGCCGGGATCTGGGAGGGAACCAAGGGCCTGGATCTGCACCCGGAATCCTACGGCCCCCTGAGCGAGCCCTATCGGGAGCGCTATGAGCTGCAGCCGATCGATCCCCAGACCAACGGGCCGCAACTGTTCTACGGCCTGCGCTATCGCACCTTCATCCGCCGCCTTAACGAGGAGAAGGCCTTTCACGACCAGGTGGGCTTTTGGCTGTGGGAGCCGGCCACCGGCGCGATCATCCAGACCCTGGCCATTCCCCGGGGGCAGGTGGCCATGGCCGGGGGCGTGGCGGCGCCCGACGCCAAGCGCTTCAAGCTCAAGGCCGAGCTGAGCGACCCCCTTTATGGCATCCTGTCCAACCCCTTCCTCGACAAGGCCTATAAGACCCTGTCCTGGACCATCGCCGTCACCGTCCATGACGATGGCAGCTGGTCCTATGACCAGGATACGGTGTTGCAGATCGAGGGGCAGGAAAAGCTGTTCCACCACACCGACCGCAACCGCCTGACCCGGGTGGCGCCGGCCACCCCCAACCCCCTGGCGCGGGAGGCCAAGGCGGTCTGAGGCGCCGGGCCTCACGCCCCCGAAATCGGGCCGGTTCCGCAATCCCCCTTGAACCGGCCCGGCATCCACGGCAATAAATCATATAATTCCCCACCGTAGGGGATCTAGGCCGCCCCAAGAGGCGGCGGAGGGGGATCGCGTGGCGTTGGGCGCAAGCGACTGGGCCATTATCGGGC
>JARLIP010000061.1 GCA_031291685.1 Caulobacteraceae bacterium
CCGCGGCCGCGGTGCTGGGGGGGGTGGTCTTCAGTGGAATCCTGTCCACGGTGGACTACACCACCGCCCTGGGCGAGCGGCGGGTGGTGACCCTGACCGACGGCTCCCGGGTGACTTTGGATTCCGCCAGCGAGGTCAAGGTGCGCTACACCCGCGATGCCCGCCGCCTGGAGCTGCTGCGCGGTCAGGCGCGCTTCGACGTCGCCCACAATGTGATGCGGCCCTTCTCGGTGAAGGTCGGCGGCGAGACCGTGGTGGCCACCGGCACCGCCTTCAATATCGATCTTCTGGGTCCCAAGGTGTTCGTCACCCTGATCGAGGGTCATGTCTCGGTGCTGGGCGCCCGGCCCGAGCCCCGCACGGCCGCGACGGGACGACGGCCCGTTCCCCGGCCCGAGCCCATCGCCCTCTCCGCGGGGCAGCAACTGGTCGCGGCCCAGACCGGTGGCGTCAATGTGCGGAGCGCCAACCTGGACCGCACGACCGCCTGGGAGGCGGGCCAGCTGGTGTTCGAGGACGAGCCCCTCGGATCGGTGGCCGCCCGCATCAGCCGCTATACGGCCAGCCCCGTCAGCGTCGATCCGAGCGTTGCTGACCTGCGGGTCAGCGGGGTGTTCAACGCCGGCGATCTGACCACCTTCGTCGACACCGTCACCCACTATCTGCCAGTCCAGGCCAGCGACCAGCCGGACGGGGCGGTGGTGTTGCGGCGCAAGGGTTAATCGCCGACAGCAAGTTTGGAGGATTTGCGACAGCCGCGCGTCCTTCTCTATCGACCCGAAGACGGCGGGCGATCTTGAGGCGCGGGGGCGCATTTCATGACGGCATATCTTGGGCGGCGCAGGCTGCTGAACGGCTCGGCCCTGCTGGGCGCATTGGCCCTTTCCCTGGCCGTGGCCGGCGGGGCGATGGCTCAGGCGCGGACCTACAACATTCCGGCTGAGCCTCTGTCCAAGGCCCTGACCGATTTCGCCCGGGCCTCGGGCCGCCAGATCATCTTCAAGGAGGATCTGGTGCGGGGGCGCAGCGTGCCGGCCCTGAAGGGCGCCTTCACCAACGAAGCGGCCCTGGGTCGGCTCCTGGAAGGCACGGGCCTTGCCGCCCAGACCAGCCCCTCCGGGGCGTTGATGATCGTCAAGGTTGGCGATGCTGGGGCGGACGGCGGCGGCCGCGAACAGGCCGACCTGGCCAATGAGGTGGTGGTCACCGGATCGCGCATTCCCCGCCTCCAGTTCGAGGGGCCGGCGCCGGTCACCGTGATCAACGCCACCGACATTCAGAATAACGGCCTGGCCACGGCCTCGGACATCATGACCTCCATGACCCAGAACCTGGGGGCCCTGGACAACAATCAGAAAACCAACGGCTTCTCCCCGGGCGCCCAGGCGGTGGACCTTCGCGGGCTGGGGCCCAACCACACCCTGGTGCTGGTCAATGGCCGGCGTATCGCCGACTATCCGCAGGCCTATAACGGCAACAGCAACTTCACCGACATTTCCAATATCCCGGCCTCGATGATCGACCGGGTGGAGGTGCTGACCGGCGCCGCCTCGGCCGTCTATGGCTCCGACGCCATTTCCGGCGTGGTCAACTTCATCCTCAAGCAGAAGGCCGACGGCACGACCATCGACGTGCGGGCGGGCTCTACCGAGCATACGGGCGGCGCCTCGCAGCGGGTTCAGATCACCAGCGGCTATTCCAACGACAAGATCGATTCCGTGTTCGGCGTGGAGTTCTACAACGCCGATCCGATCTGGGCCTATCAGCGCAGCTTCACCAACTCCCGCCAGGACAGCCCGGCGCCGTCCTCAAGCGTCTATGCCAGCCCGGTCTTCGCGCGTATCGGCGCCGACGGGAACTACATTCCTCCCGATAAGGCCACCTGTGAGGCCCTGTCGTCCTACGACCATGGCTCGATCGTTTACGCCACTCGCCCCAATTACGGGAACTACTGCGGCAGCTACAAGGACGTGGGCTACGGCACCCTGGAGAACGGCCGCCAGTCGTTCAATTTCTATGGATCGGCCAAGTACCACCTGAACAATTCGGTCGATGTCTTCCTCGACCTCCAGGCAGCGACCTCCCACCAGGTCAGCTACGACACCCCGCTCCAGTGGCAGAACAGCTACCAGCAGAACGGCAGCTCCATACCGGTCGATTTCTACAACCAAGCCACCAGCAAGATCGAACAGTGGCAGCGCAAGTATTTCACCATCGAGGAGAATGGCGGCTTCAAGGCCGGCGAGATCCGCATGGACGACGCCACCATCGCCCTCAATACCGGGGTCAAGGGCTCGATCCCTGGCGCCAACTGGTCCTATGAGGCCCTGTTCGGCTTCGCCTATAACCATCTGACCAGCAAGGAGCCGGCCCTGATCGCGGCCAAGGCCCAGGCCCTCTATCTCGGCCCGTCCCTTGGGGTTGATCCCGACAGCGGCCTGCAGATCTACAACGCCCCGATCAGCCGCCTCTACACCCCCCTGACCGTGGCCCAGTTCCGCTCGATCACCAAGGATTCGGTGGATGACGACGAGAGCAGCGCGGAAAATCTCACCTTCACCCTCAACAATACGTCGCTGTTCAAGCTGCCCGCCGGGCCGGTGGGCTTCGCCGCCGTCGCTGAATATGGCCACCAGTATTTTGGCCTGAAGCCCGATCCCCAGTCCCTGGACGGGACCTATTACGGCCTGCACAACACCACCGCCGTGGGCTCGCGGGACCACTATGGCGCGGGGGTGGAGTTCAGCGCGCCGCTCCTGTCCAAGGTCACCCTGACGGCGGCGGGGCGTTATGACGACTACGCCTATGGCGACACCAATTCCGGCCGCTTCACCTATTCCGCCGGCCTGGAATACCGCCCGTTCCACGCCCTTTTGCTGCGCGCCTCGGTGGGCACGGGCTTTCGGGCGCCGGACCTGTCCTACCTCTATGCGGGCCTGAGCGGCTCAAGTTCGGGCGGGACAGACTACTATCTGTGCCGCAAGAACGAGCCTGAGACCGGCCCGGACTATGCCGACAACTGCAGCAATGGCGATGTCAGTTACAATGGCCAGAGCCACGGCAGCACCAAGCTCAAGGACGAGACCAGCAAGTCGTTCACCCTGGGCTTCGTCTTCTCGCCCACCCGCAATTTCGACTTCACCGCCGACTACTACTCCATCGATCTGAGCAACGAGGTCCAGTACCAGAGCAGCGACACCGTCCTGCGCGAGGAGGCCGACTGTCGCCTGGGCGCCACCACCACCGGCGCGCCGATGGATATCAATTCGGGCCTGTGTAAGCAGGTGATCAGCCAGGTGGCGCGCAACCCGTCCACCGCCGCCATCAATCCCTCAGGGATCACCGCGGTCCTGGTGCTGCCGATCAACGCCGCCGACGATCGCACCTCGGGCCTGGATTTCAGCGCCCGCTACCGCCTGAACACCGAACGCTTCGGCACGTTCGAGTTCAGCGGCGGCTATACCTATGTGCTGACGCACAAGATCCAGCTGTTCGCCGGCGACCCGGTGGTCAACGAGCTGACCGACCTCTACGACTATGTGATCCCCCGCAACAAGGCGACCTATTCGGTGGCCTGGACCATCGGGGACCTGACCACCACCCTGCACGGCCAGACCGTGGGTGGCCTGCCCAACTATGACGGTAACCGCCGGATGGGGCCGACCTCCCTGTTCAACGCCTCGCTGAACTACAAGGTCAACGCCCGGCTGGGGGTCAGCTTCGTGGTCGACAACCTGCTGGACACCAAGCCCGGCAACGGCGACAGCTCGTGGACCAACTATCCCTACTATTCCTCAAGCTGGTTCAGCCCCGTGGGCCGCGCCTTTTTCATCGAGCTGAAATACCGCCTGGGCGGCCACGGGGGCGGTGGTTGATACCCCGTTGCGCACGAACCGCCGGGACGCCCCCTCAGTCGGGGTTTCACCCCGACAGCTCCCCCGTTCCGCGAACAGGGGAGCAGGACATCCTTTCCTCCCCTGCATAGCGCAAGCGGCGCGAGGGAGGTGTCGCGGGGCGAAGCCCCGTGACGGAGGGGGCGAACCGGCCGACCGAGCGTCCCTACTTCTCCGCGAAGATGGCGATGTGCATGGTCCCGTCGGTGTCGATCCAGCCCCGGAACATGCCTTCGGTGTCGTAGGGGGTGGTGATGTGGCCCTGGTCGTCCATGGCGATCACGCCGCCGTCGCCGCCGAGCCTGGGGATCACGTCCATCACCACCGCCCGCGCGGCCTCCTTGAGGCTGTCCCCGCGATATTCCACCCGGGCGCAGATGTCGTGGGCGGCGGTGGCGCGGATGAAGAACTCGCCCCAGCCGGTGGCGGACACCGCGCACTTGGCGTCGGCATAGGTTCCGGCCCCGATGATCGGGGAGTCGCCGACCCGGCCATAGCGCTTGTTGGTGATCCCGCCGGTGGAGGTGCCGGCGGCCAGATGGCCCGCCTGGTCCAGGGCCACAGCGCCCACGGTGCCGTGGTGGGGGACGGTCTTGGGATCGGCCGCCTTTTCCCGCTCTTCCTTCAGGGCGTCCTGCAATTCGCGCCAGCGGGTCTCGGTGTAGAAATAGCTGGGTGGGACCGGGGTCATGCCCACGGATCGAGCGAAGATCTCGGCGCCTTCGCCCACCAGCATCACGTGGGGGGACTGGTCCAGCACCGCCCGGGCCAGCAGGATCGGGTTCTTGACCGTGTGCACATTGGCCACGCTGCCCGCCCGCAGGGTGGCGCCGTCCATCACCGCGGCGTCCAGCTCGTTCCGGCCGTCATGATTGAAGACCGCCCCGCGGCCGGCGTTGAAGGTCCCGGAGTCCTCCATCGTCGTGATGGCCTTGTCCACGGCGTCCAGGCTGGAGCCGCCGGCCTTGAGGACCGCGTAGCCCTCGCGCAGGGCCCGCTCCAGGGTGGCGCGGACCTCCTTTTCCCTTGCCGGAGTGATCTCCTTGGCGATCACGCCCGCCCCGCCGTGGATCACCAGGGCCGGGGTGGCGGCCTGGGCGGCGGCGCCTGCGCAGAGGGCGAGGGTCAGGGCGAGGATTGGTGATTTCATTGGGTTGTTCCAGGTCGGTGGAGAGGCGAGGGCGCGGGTCAGCTTTCGCCGGGGGGCGCCGAGGCGCGCAGAAAGATCGGCGAGGCGATCGACTCATGGGTCAACTTGCCTTGGTCGATGGAAATCACCGCCTCGGCGGCAGGATGGCTCACCGCCCGGGTGTCCATGCGGATCTCGCCGCCCTCGCCCAGGCGATACAGGCGGATATTGTCCATTGAAAGGGGCTGGGCGGGCTTCAGTATCCGGGCCGGTCCCTGGGGGATCAGCACCCACACCGAGCCGACGGAGCCCTTGGCCACGTGGCCGACCCCGTCCGGTTCGATCAACAGGGCGGTCTGTTCATCCACCCCGACGCCGAACACGCCAGGGGCGGGGGCGTTCTCTTCGAATCGGGCGAGGAAGGCCGCTAGGCGCCCCAGCCGGTGACGGGCGGAGAAGTGCGTGTCGGTGACCACGGTCTCCAGCCAGTGGAAATGCAGGAAGTCATCTTCCAGGGTCATCCCCGCGTCAAAGGGATCGGCCAGGGCGGTCTTGGATTCCATGCTGCCCGCGTCGAGGGAGCCGTAGCTGTAGCGGCCCAGGATCGCCAGGCCGGCGCTGCTGCCGCCGATGGGCCGGCCCGCCGCCACGTGGGCGTCCAGGGCGGCCTGCACCGGCGTTCCCTTCCAGTAGCGGATATAGTCGCCCTGGTCGCCGCCCATCAGGAAGATCCCGTCGGCGTTGCGCAGGGCCTCGATCACCCGGGGATCGGAGGCGGCGGCCCGGTTGTGGAAGATGAAGGTCTGGGTGGAGGCGACGGGTCCCCACCGCTTGGCGAACTGCGGCCCGTACTTGCCGTCGGTGGGATCGAAGCTGTCGTCGCCCACAGCGCCCAGAACCACGATATGCCCGCCGCCGGCGTGACGGGCGATGAATCGGAAAGCCTCATCGACGCTGCCGCCCCCGCCCATCAGGGCCAGGCCGAACTGGGTGCGCTGGGCTCGGGGCAGGCTGGGATCGCCGGTGACGAAATAGTCGAAATTCCGGTCGCGATAGTCGTGCGCCACGGGAACGCTTGCGGCGCTGGCCCGGGCCTGGACCAGGGCGCCCACGCCGCCGAAGGCCAGCAGCGCGGTCGCCGCAAGGCTCGATGCATATCCCGCCCAGTGGCTCACTGACGACATGGCGTGCTTCCCCAACCCCGTTGATCTCCTAGGCTAAGACGCGTTGGGCGGGCCGATCCTCCAGATATTCCGGATTCCCGATTTGCGCCCCTATGCGGGGCTGTCGAGCTCTGGATACTGGCGAAAAATACCTTCCGTGTTGAAGGCGATGCGCCGCTCGCTGTTCAGGTAGTCGCGGATACGGGGCAAGGCGGCGACCTGGGCCGCCAGGGCCGCCAGCCTCGGCGCCTTGTTCAGGGCCGCCTCCGTGGCGTGGGGAAAGGCGTAGCGCAGCCCGGCCACCACCTGGAAAGCCGACAGGTCCACATAGGACAGCCGTCCCGCCACCATCCAGGGGGCGCCGTCAGCGCCATGTTCCAGCAGGCTCTCCAGCCAGCGGAAGAATTTGGGGATGCGTTCGGCGCGGAACTGCTCGGCGGCCCGGGCCGCCTCCGGCTTCTGGTCTTCGTAGTAGAGGCCGACCCCCACCGGGTGATGGGTGTTGTGCGCCTCGACCACCAGATCGGCCAGGGTCAGCTGGATCTGGTGCGCCCAAAGCCTGTCCGCCTCTCCCTCGGGCGCCAGGTCCAGCTTCGGTCCCAGATAAAGCAGGATCGCCGCCGTCTGACCCACCACCAGATCCCCGTCCCGCAGATAGGGAGGGGCGAAGGAGGGATGGGTGACGTTGCGGGCGGACAGGCCCTGCATCAGGGCGGTGATCCCCAGGCCAGGACCCTCCGAGCGGGCGACGTCGATATAGTCGGCTCCCGCCTGCTCCAGGGCCAGGCGCACGAATTCCCCTCGTCCCTGAATCCCAGGCCAATAGTAAAGCTCGTAGGCCATGGTTTCGCGCCTTTCCCGGCTTGGATTGGCCGGGAGCCTATCGCGCCAGGAACCTATCGCGCCAGGGGCGTCACCGTCATCACCGCGGTGGTGAGGGCCTCGACGCCCGTGCGGATCGCCCGCTCGTGGTCCGGGGCGAAGAAGGGTGAGTGGTTGGTGGGAACCGACTCGCCCTTGGCCTTGTAGGCGTCAAGCCGGGCTTGGTCATAGCCGCCGATCATCATGAACACCGACGGGACCCCGGCCAGGATATAGTCGGAATAGTCCTCGCTGGCCGACCAGCCCGGCGCCGTGGCCGGGGCGAAATGGATGCGGTCCCCATAGGCGGCGTTCAGGGCCTGAAAGGTGCGCTCGGTCAGGGCGTGGTCGTTGGTCACCGCCGTCAGAGACCCCAGGTGCTGGATCACCGGCGGCGGGGCCATGGCCATCAGGGCGGCGGCGTTGGCGGTCCGGGTAACGCCGTCGAGCAGTCCCTGGCGCACCTGCGGGGTGTAGGAGCGGATGGTCAGCTTCAAAAGCGCCTGGTCGGGAATGATATTGCCCACCGTGCCGGCCTGGAAGCTGCCCACGGTGATCACGCCGAAGGACGCGGCCTCCTTCTGCCGGCTGATCACGGTCTGGACGTCATTGACGAAGTGGGCGCCCATGACGATCGGATCGATGGAGGCGCTGGGGATCGAGCCGTGGGCGCCGCGTCCCACGAAGGTGATGTTGATGGCGTCGGAGTTGGAGGTGACCGCGCCGTCCTTGACCTCGACCGTGCCCGAGGGCGCGGAATTGACGTGGGCCGCGAAGCCGTAGTCGGGCTTGGGGAACCGCGTGAACAGGCCGTCCTTGAGCATGGCCTCGGCGCCCTTGCCCGTCTCCTCGGCGGGCTGGGCGATGAACATCAGGGTTCCGCTCCACTGGCCGCGCAGGGCCACCAGCGCCTCGGCGCTGCCGATCCACCAGGCCATGTGGTTGTCGTGCCCGCAGCTGTGGGTCACGAAGCTGGTCTTGCCGTCCGATTGCTGCTGGTCGCGGCTGGCGTAGGGTAGGCCGGTCTTCTCCTCCATGGGCAGGCCGTCCAACTCGGTGCGCACCAGCACCACCGGCCCCGGCCCGTTGCGGTAGATGGCCACCAGCCCCGTGCCGCCGACCTTCTCCGTCACCGTAAAGCCCAGGGCCCGCATTTTCTGGGCCAGGAGGGCGGCGGTGCGGGTCTCCTGAAAGGCCAGCTCCGGATGGCGGTGCAGATCCAGATAGAGGGCGTCCAGAGCCGGATAGTCCTTGTCCAGCTCTCCCTGGATCGCCGCCCTGGTCGCCTCGGGCGAGGCCGCCTGAGCCAGGACGGGGGCCAGCATCATAAGGCCGCTGGCGACGGCGCCCAGAAGGATGGATCGGGTCATGACGGCCTCACGGATGCGTGGAAATTAGGGGCAAGAGGGGCAGACTCGCAGGGCCGCGGCAAGGCTTAGCGGGGCGCCTTGTTCTGTTCGGGGGGGCTCTGTTCGGCGGGGCTGAGGGCGAAGCGCACCAGCCGGGCGACCGAGCCGCCGATCACGGACTCATGATGCTCGTCGTCGAACACATGGGCGCTGGCGGCGAACCCGCCTCCGCCCTGGGTCAGGGCAGCCTGAAGGTTCTTCACGTCATCGACCATGCGGCCGTCCTCGGTCAGCCACTTGTTCTTCCGCGCGCTGCCCGGAACCCCCGGATCGCATTCCCCCGGGGTCTGTTCGCAGCCGCCGATGGTCAGCAGCATCCGGGCGTGAACCCCGCTGGCGATCCGCCTGGCGCGGGTCTCCTGCTCGATCTTGAGGATGTAGCGGTCGCCGTACCAGATGGAGGGGCTCATCGCGACATAGGTTTGGAACAGGTCCGGCTGAGTGAAGGCCGCATAGAGGGTGAACAGCCCGCCCAGGGAATGGCCGGCCAGGGTCTGGCGGGCGCGATCCACCGGATAGTCCCGCTCGATGGCCGGTTTGATCGTATCGCGGATGAACCGCAGGAAGGGCTCGGCGCCCCCGGTGTCGGGGATGATGGAGCCGGCGGGGCCATAGGGCTCGATCCCGGCGGGCAGTTTGGGGGTCAGGTCGTGTTCGCGGCGCGCGTCGTCCCAGGGCGCGTCCCCGGGATAGCCGATGGCCACGATGACGGCGGGCGCCTCATAGGTGTCGGCGGTCTCCCGCCGGACCTCGTCGCGGATCGTGCCGAAGATGCTGTTGCCGTCGAGGATGTAGATGACGGGAAAGCCGCCCTTGGGCGCCTTGCCCTCGGGCCGGGAAATGAACACCCGGAAGGGGCGCTTTTCGCCTGCCAAGAAGAAGGTCCGCTCCTCCGTGCCAGGCAGGACCACGGGATGGCGATGGCTGACCGGTTTGGCCGCCGGGGCGGACGCGGCCGGAAGGGCGGCGGCGGACGCCAGACCAAGGGCGGCGAGGGCGATAAGGCCGGCTTTGCGCAAGACGGGTCTCCTGGGGAAGGGATGGGCGGTCATGGGATCGTAGGGGCGCCTGACCGCCACACAGCAGCGGTCAGGTCTCGGTCCGAAGAGGATTGGCTCAGTAGCTGCGGGTGAGTGTCACGCCGGCGGTGAGCGGGCGCTGGGTCATGGCGCGGGCGCCGTCCGGGCCGCCCGCCTGGGCGCGGTAGTAGTAGGTGTCGACGTGGCTGTTGAACAGGTTGTCCACATAGGCCGACCAGTCCCAGCGCCGATACTCCACCCCAACCCTCAGGTTGGCGGTGTTGGTGGCCCGGCCCTCGCGGGTGTAGCTGTTATAGCCGTTCACCCCATAGGAGCCGGTCCGGTGATAGGGGCCGCTATATTGATCGGCGGCGAAGACATAGGCCTTCATGTCGCTGCGCACCGGCCAGGCGTAGCGGACCGAGACCGAGGCCTGCACCTTGGGCGTGCCCAGATCGTCGCCCTTTCTGGCCAGGACGGTGGGCGTTTTCTCGCCCTCCGGGGTCGCTCCCAGCACCGTGCCGCTATAGCTGCTGTCGTTGTAGCCCACGGCGGCGGTCAGTTGCAGGTCGCGGATCGGCGTGGCCTGGACCTGCAGGTCAAAGCCCTTGCTGGTGGCGCTGCCCAGGTTGGTGTTGTAGCCGAAGCCGCAGTTGAGGGGCACATTGGCCTGGATGCCCGACCAGTCCACCGTATAGAGGCTGCCCTCCACCGCCAGCTTATGATCGAACAGGCGCTGCTTCAGCCCCAGCTCGTAGCTCCACACGCTGTCGGACTTGTAGGTCGAGGGCACGCTGGTCAGGCCGATGGTGGCGAGGTCGGCGGCGCAGGTGCTCGGAACCTGCGGGTTGGCGCCGCCGATCCGATAGCCCTTGGCCGCCGACAGATAAACCTGCCCCTCGGTCAGGGCGTAGGACAGGTTGAACCGCGGCGTGACCGGGGTTTCCCCCGCCTCGCCGGCATAGGACAGGGAGTACCGGCCGACGAAGGGGCCGTCCTGGAAGTCGGTATAGGAGAAGTGGCCGCGGCTGATCCGCACCCCGGCGGTGGCCTTGAGCTTCTTGGCGAAGGTGTAGGAGGCCTCGCCGAATGCCGCGGTCTCGGTGGTGCGAAAGACCATGTGCTCTATGAAGCTCACGTGGCCGGGCAGCTGGTCGCGTTTATAGAACGATTCCGTGTCATCGTGGGGGGACAGCACCGGTATCAGGTCGCCGATATTGTCGACCTCCGTCTGGTCATAGGTCTGGACGCTCTGGCTGTAGAAGGCGCCCACGGTCCAGGTGAAGGCCGCGTCCGGGTCTCGGGAGGCGATGCGCACCTCCTGGCTCCAGTTGTTCTGCCGGGTGATGGTGTCGCTCTTCTCATGGAAGTTCACCCCCGGGACGAAGGCTTGGGCCCCGCCGGTCAGGGTGCCGATGGACAGGGGCGCATAGTCCTCGGTCCGGTCGTCCTTGCGGTCATAGTAGGAGGTGATCGATTTCACCGTCACCGCCGGGAAGTCGTACTGGATGCTCAGGGCCGGCAGCAGGAACCGGTCCTTGTCCGGCTGCGCGATCCCGTACCACGACTTGTAGGTCCCGGCCTCGGGCCAATAGAGGTCCAGATCCGCCTTGGACGTGCGTTGATAATAGAGGCTGGGGGTGATGGTCAGGGCGTTGTTGACCGCGATCAGCATCGATCCGCGAAACGCCATGTCGTCTTCGCTGTTGGTGTTCTTGGCCACGGTGGCGCCGGTGTCGTGGGACACCCGGTCGATATAGCCGCCGGTGTGGCTGCCCCAGCCGCTCAGGCTGACGGCCACCCTGTCCTCGACCAGGGGCATGCTCGCAGAAAGGCCCATCTCGCCATTGGGATCGCCCGCGCCATTGGTGTAGCTGACATCCCCCCGGCCATAGAAATGGGCCCGGGTCAGGGACGGCGTGGGCGTGATGAAGCGGATGGTCCCGCCTTCCGAGCCCGAGCCGAACAGTGTGCCCTGGGGCCCGCGCAGCACCTCGATCCGGTCCAGGTCGAACACCAGGGGATAGGTGTTGTTGACCACCCCCAGATAGTTGCGGGTCTGGACCGGCACGTCGTCGATATAGACCCCGGTGGTGGAGGCGCCGGTGTTGGAATTGATCCCCCGGATGGAGATGGTCTTGCCGCCATAGCTGGAGGTGGAGATGTTGCTCAGACCCGGGGTCAGGCGGGTGATGTCGTCCACCGAACGCACGCCCTGGACGTCCATGCCCGCGCGGCTATAGGCGCTGATGCTGATCGGAACCTTGGAGATCGGCTGTTCGCGCTTTTCGGCGGTGACCACGATCTCCTCGATATGCGGGGGCGCCTCCGGGGCGGGACCCGCCGCCGCGCCGTCCGAAGACGCCGCGGTCGTGGCGGACGCCGGGGTCAAGGCGGCTTGGCTCCCAGCCGCATCGGCGCCGCGCAGGGCGATCACCCCGTCCTTGACCAGGACGATCTTCAGCGGCTGCTGATTGATCAGCTTCTGCAGGGCCTCCAGGGTGGACATGCGGCCGCTGACCGCGTGCGAGCGCAGGCCCGAGACCTGATCATAGGGATAGACCAGCCGCACGCCGGACTGCTGGGACAGGCTGTTCAGGGCCGCCCCCATGGGCTGGGATGGGATGTGAAAATCCACCATCTGGCCCTGCTGCGCCGCCGCCGGCGCCGCGATCGCCGCCGCGACCGTCAAGAGGCTGGCCGTCGACCAAAGCCTTGATCCGAAACGTTCAAACATCACCACAATCCCCCGAACCCAGATGAGCGTCGCTTATGGAAACGGGCGGTTTGCGATTCACCTCTATCCGGGGGCGGAACTTTCTGCGCGCCGCTCGGTGAGCAGGACGCGGCCATCGTCGGTGCGGATCACGTCAATGGGAAAGCTGCTGGAGATGGCCAGCAGGAACTTGTCGGCGTCGTTCACCGCGAACCGCCCACCCACCCGCAGGTCGGCCAGCCTGGCGTCGCCGATCACGATCGGCCGGGTCTGGTAGCGATTGAACTCCTCCACCACCTGGGCCAGGGTTTCGCCGTCCAGCTCGATCACCCCCTGCTGCCAGGCGGTGCGCTGGCGCAGGGCCTCCTCGCCCAGGGGCGCGGGCGCGACCGTGCCGGCGACGATCACCGCGCCGCCGCCCGCCGCCACATGTGGGGCTACGGCTTCACGGGTGGAGCGGCCCCTGGGCGCCACGGCCACCACCCCCTCGGTCACGGTCAGCTCCACCAGGTCGTTATGGATTCGCACATTGAACGCCGTGCCCACGGCCCGCAGGCGGGCGGAGGCGGCCTCCACATAGAAGGGGCGGGCGGTGTCGTGGGCCACGTGGAACTGGGCCTCGCCCCGCAGCAGCCGCACCTGGCGGCTGGTTTTGCGCAGGGACACCTCGATCAGGGAGGCAGTGTTAAGCTCGACCGTGGAGCCATCGGCCAGGGCCACCGTGCGCCGCTCGCCGACCCCGGTCCGGTAGCGCTGGCCGGCGCGCCAGACGGCCGCGCCCGTGGCGACGGCCACCCCCGCCAAGCCCGCCGCGGCCAGTCCGCCGAAGAACATCCGGCGCCGGGGCTGATGGGACCTGTCCGCCCGGGCTCTGTTCGTCTGGGGGGCAACGGTCAGCGGCGGCGGGTTGGCGCGCAGGCGTTCGGCCGCGTCCCACGCCGCCTGCATCCGCGCGAAGGCCACGGCATGGCGCGGATCGGCGTCGATCCAGGCCTCGATCGCCTTGCGCTCGTCGCCGCTGGCCCCACAGACCAGGCTAGCGACGTAGGCGGAAGCCTGGTCGTCGAGCGTTTGGCTGTGGGGCTTGGTTGCGGGGCGATCCCCCATGACGCTCCTCGAGTTCACTCATCCCCCTGGCCACCAACAGGATGGCCTTGGCAAGATGCTTCTCAACAGTAGAAACCGACAAACCCATCTGGGCCGCTATCTCGCCCGGCGAATAGTCATAGACTCGGCGCAGCAGGAACACCCGGCGGCACTGGTCCGGCAAGGTTTCGACGATGGCGTGCAGGTGGCGCAACTCGTCCCGGGCCACCAGCGAGGCCTCAAGGGACTCCTCCGACCGGCGCAGGTCCAGGTCGGCCACGAAATCAAGGGAAACGATGGTGCTGCGCCGGGCGGCGTCCAGCAACAGGTTGCGGGCGATGGTCAGCAGGTAGGAGCGCCCGGAGGTGATCCGGTCCACATCCTGGGCGCCATAGGCCCGGGCCAGGCTCTCGGCGATCAGGTTGTCGACATCGAAATCCGGCGGACACAGCCGCCGCAACCGGGCGCGCACCGCCCCCTCATGGGGCAGGATGACGGACTGGAACCAAGCCAGCCGTTTCGCCCGATCCTCCATCATCCACTCCCCCGCCCCGAGGGTGGGCGCATCCCTCGGATCGAATTTAAGGGCCGCGACGGCCCGCCTGTCCAGACCCGCGCCCTCGCGATGGATCGGAAACCTGGAGGCGCCGGGTAAAGTGGCGTTATTGAGGGAGCGCTCGAAACTCTTGCCCTGGAGACACTGAATGGACGCCGCCGAGATCGAGGAGATGTTCCAGGGGCTGGGGCCGGTGTCGATCCGGCGGATGTTCGGGGGTAAGGGGGTCTATCATCAGGGTCTGATCATCGCGGTGGAGTTTCGCGATGAGCTGTTGCTGAAGGCCGACGCCGTCAGCGCCCCGGCGTTCCAGGCGGCGGGGTCGCGGCAGTGGACCTATGACGGACAGGCGGGCAAGTCGACGGCCATGCCCTACTGGTCGGTTCCGGTGGACGCCTTCGACGATCCCGAGGTGATGGCCGATTGGGCGCGGCTGGCCTATGAGGCGGCCCTGCGCGCGGCCCAGTCCAAGGCCGCCAAGTCCAAGCCAGCGAAATCCCGTAAGACCAGGCGTGGCGGGGATGATCTCTAAGGCCCGGCGGCCCAAGTTTTAGGCGCTGGGGCGGGTCGAGCTCGATCCTCGCGTCCGGCCGCATTGCCTCGGCGCGCGCGATGGGCATGGTTCACCGCCCCTCCGGCATGGAATCAGCAAGGCTGCGTATCCGAGATGCTCAATCCCCTTTTGCTTGGGACCGCCATTCCGCCGATACCGGAGGCCCAGGGCTGGGTGAGCGGCTATGACGGCGCGGCGGGGCCGCTGCTGGACCTGTCCCAGGCTGTCCCTGGTTATCCGCCGCCGGATGTCCTGCTGGAGCGGCTGGCCCAGTCGGCGGGTCAGGCGGCGACGGCGGCCTACGGGGCGATCTTTGGCGACGCGGTGCTGCGGGAGGTCTATGCGGCCCATGTCGGCGCGGCCTATGGCGCGGCGGTCCGCGTCGAGGAGGTGGCCATCACCACCGGCTGCAACCAGGCCTTCATGGTCGCCATGCTGGCCATCGTCCGGGCGGGGGAGGCGGTGATGCTGCCCACCCCCTGGTATTTCAATCACAAGATGGCCCTGGACATGCTGGGGATCAGGACCGTGCCGCTGGCCTGCAACGCCGACCAGGGCTTCGTGCCTGACGTGGTGGCGGCGGAGGCCCTGATCGAACCGGGCCTTAGGGCCATCGTGCTGGTTACGCCCAACAACCCCACCGGGGCGGTCTATCCCCCGGCCACCATCCAGGCCTTCGCCGATCTGTGCCGGCGGCGGGGCCTGACCCTGATCCTGGACGAGACCTATCGCGACTTCATCGACGATCGGCCGCACCAGGTGTTTTCCGATCCGACCTGGTCGGACACGGTGATCAGCCTCTACAGCTTCTCCAAGGCCTATTGCATTCCCGGCCATCGCCTGGGGGCCCTGACCGCCGGGGCGCGGACACTGGGGCAGGTGGCCAAGATCCTCGACACCCTGCAGATCTGCGCCCCTCGTGTGGCCCAGGCGCCGGTGGCCTGGGCGATCGAGGCCCTGGCCGGCTGGCGGGACGCCAACCGGCGGGAGATCCAGGCCCGGGCGGCGGCCTTCCGCGCCGCCGTGCAGGGTCAGGCCGATTGGCGCATCTCTTCGGTCGGGGCCTATTTCGCCTTTCTGCGCCATGGCCGCACGGGGGCGACATCCACCGAGGTGGCCCGCGATCTGGTGGAGCGGCGCGGGGTGCTGTGCCTGCCTGGCGCCTATTTCGGGCCGAACCAGGAAGACCATCTGCGGGTGGCCTTCGCCAATGTCGAGAGCGACAGGCTGGCCCTCTTGAGCGAGCGGCTGGCGGATTTCGGATGAGGGGCGGGACCATGATCACCGAAGGACTGGAGCGTCTGGCCGAACATCTGGCCGGCGGCCTGACCACCAGCCGCGCCCTGACCGAGGCTTGCCTCGCGCGGATCGCGGCGGCGGACGGGGAGGGGGCGCGGGCCTTTCCCTTCGGTGCGTCGGCGCGGGCCCTCGAAGACGCGGATGTTCAGGACCGGCTGCGGCGGGAGGGGCGCATCGCCTCGCCCTTCGCCGGGATTCCCATCGCGGTGAAGGACAATGTGGACCAGGCCGGGCAGGTCACCCGGGCGGGCACGCGGCTGCTGGATCAAGACCCGTCGGCGGCGGCGGACGCGCCGGTGGTGGCGCGGCTGCGGGCGGCCGGCTTCGTCGTGGTGGGCCGCACCAACATGACCGAGCTGGCCTTCTCCGGCCTGGGCCTCAATCCCCACTATGGAACCCCGGCCAATCCTCGGGGGACAGACGCCGCGCGGATTCCCGGGGGCTCGTCCTCCGGCTCGGCGGTGGCGGTGGCGGCGGGCATGGCCTCGGCGGCGGTGGGCACCGACACGGGCGGCTCCTGCCGCATCCCCGCGGCCTTCTGCGGCCTGGTCGGATTCAAGCCCACTGGCGCGCGCATCCCCCGGGACGGGGTGTTTGCCCTGTCCACGACCCTGGACTGTGTCGGCTCGCTTGGGGTCAGCGTGACCTGCTGCGCGGTGATGGACGCGGTCATGGCCGGCGAGGCCGATCTGACCCTGTCGCCTCGGCCGCTGCACGGCCTGACCCTGGGCGCGCTCCAGGGCGCCGTCCTTGCGGACCTGGAGCCGGCGGTGGCGTTGGCCTACGAGGCGGCCCTTAAGCGCCTGCGTCAGGCGGGCGTCGCGATCACGCCAGTGACTTTAGAGGCCCTCGGCGACATCGCCCGGATCAACGCCAAGGGTGGATTTTCCGCGGGCGAGCTCTACGCCCATCTGGGCGCGCGGCTGGAGGCCCATGCCGATCTGGTCGATCCCCGGGTGCTGCGCCGGGTGCGGCTGGGGGCGGGCCTGGAGCCCGCCGACTATGCGGCCATGCAGGCCATCCGCTCAGGGATGATCGCCAAGGTCGATGCGGCCCTGAGCGGCTTCGATGCGATCCTGACCCCCACCACCCCGGTCGTCGCGCCACGGTTCGATGAACTCGACGCCGACGAGGACTATGCCCGCATCAACGGCCTGGCCCTGCGCAACCCCAGCATCGCCAACCTGCTGGATCGCCCCGCCATCTCCATCCCCTGCGAGACGACCGGCGCCCTTCCCGTGGGCCTGAGCTTGATGGGCCGCACCGGCGAGGATCGCGCGTTGCTGGCCCTCGCCGCCGGGCTGGAGTCGGTCATCCGGGGGACGTAGGCGCGGCCTCATATCCCCATCGGATAGGGCTCATAAATAATTTTGCAC
>JARLIP010000062.1 GCA_031291685.1 Caulobacteraceae bacterium
CCCGGTCCCCCGCTCATCCCCGCCAAGGCGGGGACCCAGTTTTTTTATGAATATTCAGCACCTTGCTGGAAATTGCCGGATCCCCGCCTTCGCGGGGATGAGCGGATTCAGGGATTGCTTCATCCCCCAAACCAAAACGACCCGGGCCCCGCCGCGGCAAGGACCCAGGTCGCTGTCGTTCCGAGCCGTGAAGCGGGCTAGGCGCCCTATTCCAGGTCTTCGGCCAGGATCGCCATTTCGAACAGGAACGAACCCGGCTCGTCCTCGTCCTCATAGATCACGCCGATGAATTCGCCCTTCAGCTCGACCTCGGCCGAGTCCTTCTGCTTGGGGCGAGCCTTCAGCGCAACGTGCGGGTTGCCGAAGGTGCGCTTGAGGTGCGCCTCGATGCGCTTGAGATCGTTATCGTTCACGACGGCTCCTGTCGGCGGATTGTAGAGTCGCGCGAACCTAGACGGATTGAGGCCAGGGTCAAACCCCAAGCTTGGGTTCATCCACCACGCCGCCGCTGATCAGGGCTCAGATCGAGTAGTCGTAAACGTCCTCGGCCAGGGTGTGGTCCATGGTCCGGGCCGGCGCCTCGCAGGTGGGGCAGTTGGTCAGCCGCGCCGGCACCCCGGCGGCGGTGCAGCCCGAGGGCACAGGCTTGAGCACCACCGAGCCGGAGGCCACCTTGGCGTAGTCGCCAATGGTGATGTTGCCCAGGACCTTGGCGCCCGCCCCCAGCAGCACACCCTTGCCGATCTTGGGGTGGCGGTCGCCCCGCTCAGCCCCGGTGCCGCCCAGGGTCACCCCGTGCAGCATGGACACGTCGTCCCCGATCACCGCGGTCTCGCCGATGACAATGCCGGTGCCGTGATCCACGAACACGCCCGAGCCGATGCTGGCCGCGGGGTGGATATCCACTTGGAAGATCTCGGACATGCGGCTTTGCAGATAGAAGGCCAGGGTCTCGCGGCCCTCCTGCCACAGCCAATGGGCCACCCGGTGGGTCTGCAGGGCCAAAAAGCCCTTGAAGAACAGAAAGGGCTGCACATAGCCCTTGCAGGCCGGATCGCGCTCGAACACGGCGCGCAGATCAGCCTCGGCCTGGAGCACGATATTGGGCTCGGCGGCATAGGCCTCGTCGGCGATCTCCCGCGCGCTCATGGCCCGCAGTTCCTGGTCCCCCAGCTTGCGCGCCAGCTGATAGGACAGGGCGCTGGACAGCCGGTCGTGCTTGAGGATCACCGCGTTCAGCAGCGAGGCCAAACCCGCCTCGGTCTGGGCGGCGTGGGCGGCTTCGTTGCGCAACGCGGCCCAGACAGGGGGCGACGACTGCGGCGTGACCACTTCGAAACGCTGTTGAGACATCCCAAACGCCCCTTCCTAGTCGCCCCGAGCATCGGCTGGCGGGCTTAACATCGCCTTCGCCACCCCTTCGGGAAGCAGGCCCTCCTGGGCCAAATGGTACGCGCGTAACAACATCGCCACTGTCGGCATGTCCAAAAGCGCGCCGGACAGGCCTAGGTCAAGCGCCTCGCGGAAGGAGACCCGGGCGATCTTGATCACTTCTGTTTCATCGGGATCGGTCTTGCCCTGGCTCAGATCGAGGGCGATGAAGCCATAGCCCTGCTCGTCGGTGATCGAGTTGGAGGTCTGGAACCGCAGCACCTGACGCCAGTCCGCGGCCACCAGGCCCGTCTCCTCCCTCAGTTCCCGCTGGGCGTTGACCAGAGGATCCTCCCCGATCAGGCCGCCGCCCTCCGGGATCTCCCAGGAATAGTCCGCCAGGGGAAAGCGGTGCTGACCCACCAGGGTGACGGTCCCGTCCCCATGCAGGGGCAGGATCGCCAGGGCCAGGTTGCGGAAGGACACCACCCCATAGAGGGCCGCATGGCCGGTGGGCGCCGTGGCCTGATATTCCCGCACCGTGATCCACGGATTGGCGTAGGCGGTGCGCGCCGTGCGGATGGCCCAGGGCCGTCCCAGAGGGTTCATCCAGTCGGGTTTTCGCGTCATCCGTCGGGGCCGCCCATTGCCGTTGCGTTCGCCGGCTTATACCTGAAGGCCTTCTGGACCACCCTATTCCAGCGCCACGGAGGCACGCCTTGTCCGACACCCTGCCCCCTGAGCCCGAGTTCGGCGCGGCCCTGCCCATCGGCGACCGTCACCAGTCGGTCCTCGACTTCCTGGCCCTGCGCCGCTCGGCCTCGGCGGCGACCCTGCGCGCCCCCGCTCCAACCGCTGGCGAACTTGCGGGCCTGCTGCGCCTGGCCGTCCGGGTTCCCGACCACGGCAAGCTGTCTCCCTGGCGCTTCATCGTCCTTGAGGGTGAGGCCAAGACCGCCTTCGCCGGGCAGGTCGAGGCCATAGCCGAAGCCCACCCCGATGCGGAGAAGGCCCGGGGCGCCCTGTTCAAGTTGAAGCTGCCGCCGCTGGGCGTTGTGGTCGTCTCCCGCCACATCCCGGGCAAGATCCCTGAGTGGGAACAGCGCCTGTCCGCCGGGGCGGTCTGCATCACCCTGGTCAACGCCGCCCAGGCCATGGGCTACGGCGCCAACTGGATCACCGACTGGTATTCGTTCGATCCCAAGGTCGCCACCCTCCTCGGCCTGACCGAGGGCGAACAGATCGCCGGCTTCGTCTTTCTCGGCACGGCCAGCGAAGCCCCCCTTGAGCGGGTGCGCCCGGACGTGGACGCCATCACGAGCCGGTGGGCGCCCGCCAAATAGGCCGCCCTCAGCCCCGTCCGCGATAGGACGGCACGCCCTGGTCCGGCAGCCACAGGCCTTCCGGCGGGGCGCCCGTCTGCCAGAAGACGTCAATGGGAATGCCGCCCCGGGGATACCAATAGCCGCCAATGCGCAGCCAGCGCGGCGCCGCGACCTCCACGATCCTCCGACCGATGGCGATGGTGCAGTCCTCGTGGAAGGCGCCGTGGTTGCGGAACGAGCCCAGATAGAGCTTCAGCGACTTGGACTCGATCAGCCAGGCGTCCGGCGCGTAATCGATCACCAGGTGGGCTACGTCCGGCTGGCCGGTGACCGGGCACAGGGAGGTGAACTCCGGCGCGGTGAAGCGGGCCAGATAGAGCACGTCGGCCTGTGGGTTGGGCACGCGCTCCAGGACCGCGGTTTCGGGACTGTCGAAGCCGCGAACCTCGCGGCCGAGCTGGGTGAGGGATTCAGAGGTCATGTTTGAAGCCTAACGCACAGGCGCAAGCAGGCGACAAGCCTCTTACCGCCATCCTATGGTGCGACACACCATCAAGACTTGGGAGAAGACGACTATGAGTGGGGATTTTGACGGGCTGATCGTGGTGGTCACGGGCGCCTCGACCGGGCTTGGCCGGGCCATCGCGGTGGAGACCGCCACCCGCGGCGCCAAGGCCGTGATCATCAACTACGCCCGCAGCGCCGACGAAGCCGCCGAAACCGCCGATCTGGTGCGGGCCAAGGGCGCCGAGGCGGTGCTGGTCCAGGCCGATGTGGCCGACGACGCCGGCTGCCAGGCCATCGCGGCGGCCGCCCAGCCGTTCGGGCGCATCGACGCCCTGTTCAACAACGCCGGGGTGACCAAGTTCGCCCAGAACCACGCCGATCTGGACGCGGTCTCGGCCGAGGACTTCCTGCGCCTCTATCAGGTCAATGTGGTGGGCGCCTTCCAGATGATCCGCGCCGCCCGCGCCTTGCTGGAGGCGGGCTCGGCGCCTGGCGCGGTGGTCAACACCAGCTCCATCGCCGGGGTGCTGGGGGTGGGATCGTCCGTGCCCTACGCCGCCTCCAAGGGAGCGCTCAACACCATGACCATGTCCCTGGCCCGGGCCCTGGCGCCCAAGATCCGGGTCAACGCCGTCTGCCCGGGTTTCATCGACACCCCCTGGTTCGGGCGCAACATGGAGCCCGAATCCCTGGAGCGCCTGCGCAAGGGCGTGGCGGGCGGCACGCCGCTGCAGGTCGCCTCCACCGCCGAGGACATCGCCGCCTCCGCCGTATTCCTGGCCTCCCCCCAGTCGCGGCACGTCACCGGCGAGACCCTGATCGTCGACGCCGGCGCCCATCTGGGCTTTGGCGGCCTGCGCATGCGCTGAAGAAAAAACGCCCCGGACGGCGATCAGCCATCCGGGGCGCTGAATTTTTCCTCCCATGCTTCGCGCGGCGATGCTGGGGAGGGGGCGCGCGAACCGACCGAACGCCCCCTCAGTCAGGACTGCGTCCTGACAGCTCCCCCGTTCTTCGAACAGGGGAGCAAAGCCCACTTAGAAGGTGAAGGGCGCGACGAAGTCGATGCCGAAGGTGAATTGGTGGTCCTTGGTCTGGGCGTCATAGGCCGAGCCGTTGGTCAGCAGGGCGTCGTAGCGGATCTCCGGCCGGATGGTCAGGCCGTCGATCGCCTTGGGCAGGCCGGCGGGCTTGAAGTTCAGACCGAGGGTGAACTCAGCGAAGGTCGCGTTGTGAGCCGGGTTGCCATCAGGAGCCAAGACGCCGATGCCCACACCCGAGCCGTAGCCGCCTTCGACATTGATGAAGTCGAAATTGCGCTTAAAGCCCGCGACGTAGAAGTTGTGATCATCGCGCCAGACCTCAGCGCGCCCACCGACCGACAAAATCGGGCTGATGGCGTAGGTCAAGTATTGGGTTACGCCGCCTCCGCTGGCCTTGTAACGATCGTCATAGATGTAGTTGATGTCGGTCATCGACGTCAGCTTGTCGCTGATCTTCCAGGTCACGACGACGTCGTTGAGGTAGCGGTTCTGGCTCACGCCATGGGGCGTGCTGGAAGTAGCGACACAGAATGGCCCCCCTTCACCCGATTCATAGGCGATGCAGGGATATTGAGTGGCTTCCGGGCCGATTTGGGTGGTCGCCAGGACGGTGACGGTCTTGAAGTTCAGGCCAATGCCGCCATGGAAATGCAGCTTGTTGTCATTGGCGCCGCCGCCGCTGCCGAGGAAGGTGTTCACGCCGGAATCGAC
>JARLIP010000063.1 GCA_031291685.1 Caulobacteraceae bacterium
CCCCGGGAGCCGGCGACATTGCCCTAGCGCACCACCGAAAAGCGGTTGCCGATGTCGCGGGCCAGGTTGTTGGCCGCCTCGAAGGTCTTGTCCGAGGCCAGCTTGCTGGGGCCATAGAGATTGATCGGGTTGCAGGCCTTGTCCGTGGACAGGGCCACCACCCGCTGCACGCGGTTGTTGAGGCTGGCCCAGACCACGTTCTCCGCGCCCATCACATTGGTGTGGATGCATTCGGAGGGGTTATATTCCGCCGCCGGCACCTGTTTCAGGGCGGCGGCGTGGATGACGATGTCCACCCCGCGGAAGGCCAGGGTCAGGCGGGTGCGGTCGCGCACGTCGCCCAGGAAAAAGCGCATCCTCGACATGGCTTCCGGCGGAAAGGCCTCGGCCAGCTCGGCCTGCATCTCGTACTGCTTCAACTCGTCCCGGGAAAAGACGATCAGCTTGCGCGGGGTCTGCTCGGCCAGGGCCCGGCGGATGAACCGGCGCCCGAACGAGCCGGTGCCGCCGGTGACCAGCACCACCTTGCCGTCGAGAACGGGCAGGGTCGGGGCGAAGGATCGCGGAGCGGGATAGGCGTCTGCGGCCAAGGTCGGCTCCTTCAATGACAGCGCGAATCACCGCGCTGGGCGACATCCTCGCTCATGCCGCGCCCGGACGCTTCTCCTTTGACGCCGCAGGGGCCTAAGCCACCCTTTGCTACTGGCCGATGCCGTAGGCGCCGCCCTTTTCGATGGCCTTCTGATAGGCCGGGCGGGCGTGCAGGCGCTCCACATAGGCCGCCAGGGTCGGGTATTTGGCCAGGGCGCCGAAGTTCTTGGCCACCTCGACCACGAAACTGTTCTGGATGTCGGCCCCGGTCAGCTCATCCCCCAGGAGGAATGGCTTGTCGCCGAGGGCGCCGGCCAGATAGCTCAGATTGTTGTCGATCTCGCCATTGATCCGCGGGCGCAGGGGCTCGGCGGCCTCGCCCAGGCGCATCGTATAGAGGTTCAGCATCAGGGGCAGCATGGCCGAGCCCTCGGCATAGTGCAGCCACTCCACATAGGCCCAGTGGTCCGCCCCGCCCTTGGCCGGGCGCAGACGGCCCAGGCCATAGGTCTCGATAATGTAGTCAACGATGGCCCCGGACTCGGCGATGGTGATCGGCCCGTCGGAGATTACCGGCGACTTGCCCAGGGGATGGACCGCCTTCAGCTCCGGCGGCGCCAGATTGGTGGTCAGGTCCCGCTGATAGAAGACGATCTCGTAGTCCAGCCCCAGTTCCTCGAACAGCCACAGGATCCGCTGCGAGCGTGAATTGTTCAGATGGTGGATCTTCAGCACGGCGTCGCCCCTGATGGTTGCTTTTGAATATGCGCCTCATCCGACCAAAGGCCGGGATCGAGCGCAAGGCTATTGCATGAGCTTACGTGGCCGACGCCGGTTTGGATGTCCCCGCCGTCGGCGGCGCGAGCATCCCACGGCGGCGGGCCCGCTCGGCGAAGCGCCCCGGATCGACAATGGCCGCCAGGCTCCGGGGCAGGGGCGAGGGGGCGCCGAGGGCCAGGGCGGCCACATGCTCGGCCAATAGGGGCGCGGCGCAGAACCCTCGGGACCCCAATCCTGACAGGATGAACAGCCCCTCCGCCGTCCCCACCCTTCCGGCCAGGGGCAGGAAGTCGGGGCAAGCGGCCCTCAGGCTGGCCCGGCCACGCACGGACAGGCCCTCAAGGCTCGCGGCCAGGCCTGGGCGCACCCCGGCCAGCAGGACCAGGTTTCGTTGGTGGTCCCCTGGCCGCTCGTCCACGGCCGGATCGTCCCGGTCATGGGTGGCGCCGAACAGCAGCCCATCCCGGGTCGGGATCAGATAGCCGCCGCCGATAACGGGACGGGGCGGGGCCGCGCCCTCAATTTCGCTGATCTGGCCCCGCACCGGGGTCAGGGGCAGATCCGGGGTCAGGGCCGAGCCCCCTGCCCCCGCCGCCACACAGACCAGGTCCGCGGTCGTGATCTCCGCGCCCCGGGTGTCCAGCACCCGCCAGCCTTCTCCCCAGGGCGTGATCGTCCCCACCGTCGCCCGCCGCGGCGGCGCCTCCAGCCACGCGGCCAGAACGAGATCCGGAGCCACGACCCGGCCGTCCCTCAAGGCAAGGCCCCCGGCGGCGGCCGGCTCGCCCAGGGCCTCGCCGGCGCCCTCGATATAGAGCCGTTCCAGGGCGCCGACCTCGAACAGTTCGCTGGCGGCGATGCGATCGAAGCGATCGGGGTCCTTGGGGCCGGTCTCCATCTGCAGCGCCCCCCTGGCGATCACCGCCCCCGGGATCTGGTCCAGCAGGTCCACCGCCCGGGCGAAGGCCTGGGCGTAGAGCTGGGCCACCGCCCCGCCCCCCGCGTCCAGGCGCGGCATCACCAGCCCGGCGGGATTGCCCGAGGCGCCCGCCCCCGGCCCCTGCGCCTCGATCACCGTGACCTGGGCGCCCAGGGCGCGAAAGGCCCGGCTCAGGGCCGCCCCCGCCACCCCGGCGCCGATCACCGCCACATGGGGGACGACCTTGCGCTCGGGGAGGGCGGCTGAAGCCGGCGCCGGCAGGCGCGCCTCCAGCCGCTCGCGCTTGCGGCCAAAGCCCGGGCGCTTTTCGATGGCGAAGCCCTGGGCCGTCAGACCCCGGCGCACGGCCCCGGCCACGGTGAAGGTCGCCGCCCGCGCCCCTGGAGCGGAGCGCCGGGCGATCCCCGCCAGCACGGCCTCGCTCCACATCCCCGGATTGGCCGCGGGGGAAAAGCCGTCCAGGAACCAGGCGTCGGCCTGGCCGCTCCAAGCCTCCAGGGCCTCTTCGGCGTCCATCACCGCCAGATCGAGGGTCACGCCCAGATCCGGCCAGTCCAGGCGGTGAAACCCTTTTGCCCGGCGGGGCCAGCGGGCCACGAGGTCGTCGGCCAGGGCGCCCAGTTCGGGCCAGTGGGCCAGGACCCGGGCGGCGTCCTCGCCGGTCATGGGAAAGGCTTCGATGGAGAAGACCCGCAACCGCCCCCCGGGGGGACGGGTTCGGGACCACAGGTCGATCAGGGCCAGGATGTTGAGGCCCGAGCCGAACCCCAGCTCGCCGACCACGAACCGCTCCCGCCCGGCCCAGGCGTCCGGCAGGCCGCAGCCTTCCAGAAACACGCATCGCGACTCGGCCAGGCCATCCGTCGCCGAGAAATAGACGTCATCGAACAGGCGCGAGCGCGGCAGCCCGGACTCGTCCCAGGTCACCGGGGAAGCGTCCCGTTCGGTCGGGAGATCTGGATTGGGGGTCATCTGGAGCGCGTTCCGCAAAAGTGGATCCGGTTTTGCGATGAGAACGCGCTCAAACGTCTGAAACCAGGCTACACCAAGCCCAACCCATCCCTAAATACAAGAAGGGCCGCCCCGAGGGGCGGCCCTTCCCAAACCAACCGTGAGGTCGGCTTGTTCTTACTTCGCGGTCGCGGCGGCCGAAGCGTCGGCGGCGGCCGAAGAAGCGGCGACGGCGGCCGAGGCGGCGACGGCGGCGTCCGACGCGGTGGCGGCGGCGGCTTCAGACGGAGCAGCTTCGGAAGCCGGGGCTTCGGCCTTCTTGCCGCAGGCGGCGACGGACAGAGCGGCCACGGCGGCGCCGGCGATCAGGATCTTGCGGAGGGTTTCGGTGGTCATGGTGGTGGTCCCTTTGAAATTAGGGCCGCCCCTAGGCGGGACGGCCCGGATTTATCAAGCCGAACGGCTGATTCTTACTTCGCGGCCGGAGCAGCGGTCATGGCGGCGGCCGACGCGTCAGCGGCGGCGGAAGACGCGGCGACAGCGGCCGAAGCGGCCATCGAAGCGTCCGAAGCGGCGGCGGCTTCCGAAGGCGCGGCTTCCGAAGCAGCCGGGGCTTCGGCCTTCTTGCCGCAAGCGGCGACCGAAAGAGCGGCGACAGCGGCGCCGGCGACGAGGATCTTACGAAGAGTGTCGGAGGTCATTGTCCCTGGTCCTCTGCGAGGTTTCTGCGCCGGACCGCAAACCCGTCGCCCCAGCGGCGGTTCTGGAGGGAACCGTCGTTGGACCGGCGCGCCCACGTGCGCTGCGGTTGAATATGCCTTCATCTGCGAGAAGGGCAAGGGCCAACTTCACGACCCCGTGATCACAACGGTGAACAGAGGGGAAATTCAGCATATTTTGGCGTTCAAGCCGCGATTTGAACCCGCGAACCGCCCGCGAGGTTCTCCGAACGCTGGCGTCCTATCCGCGGATTGACGACGCCCCGGGCCCTCAGGCGGGCGTCACCCCTCGGCGGGGATGGCGCCGAGGGCTTCTTCCAGCTCCAGGAAGCTGGGCTGGGCGGTGCTCGGCACGTTGCCGCGGCCGATCTCGACCGAGATCTGGGCGGCGTTACCGTGCAGATGGGCGACCAGCACGGCCTGAATGATCTTGTAGAAGGCGCCGTCCTCGTCGACCACGTCCTTCATCCGCGCCGCCAGGGGCCCGACCAGGCCATAGGCCAGGAACACCCCGAGGAAGGTCCCCACCAAGGCCCCGCCGATCATGGTGCCCAGCACCTCCGGGGGTTCGGTGATCGACCCCATGGTCTTGATGACCCCGAGCACGGCGGCCACGATCCCCAGGGCGGGCAGGCCGTCAGCCAGGGCGGAAAAGGCGTGGGACGGGCCCAGGGCCTCGTGATGGTGCTTTTCCAGCTGTTTTTCCATCGCGTCCTCGACCTGGTGGGGGTCCTCCAGGTTCATGGTCATCATCCGCAGGGTGTCGCAGATGAAATCGATGGCGAAGTGATCCTTCATCAGCTTGGGATAGCGCGAGAAGATCGTGCTCTCCGTGGGCTTTTCGATGTGGCTTTCCAGGGCGATCACGCCCTTGGACTTCATGGTCTTGGTCAGCAGGAACAGCAGTGACAACAGGTCCTTATAGTCCTGCGCCTTCCACTTCGGTCCCTTGAAGGCCGCGCCCAGGCCGCCGCCGCAGGCCTTGATGGTGGTGATGGAGTTGGAGATCAGGAAGGCGGCCACGCCCGCGCCCAGGATGGCCATCAGTTCGTGCGGGGCGGCCTCGATGATGACGCCCATCTTCCCGCCGGAAATGATGAAGCTGCCGAACACAAGGCCGAACAGCAACACGATGCCGATGATCTGAAACATGAACGCTCGCCGATTGCCCGCACTATCTGCGATGGCACCTTGGCCGTTATTGCTTAATTCCGAGTGTGCGAAGTGCGGTTGCGGCGTGCGCGGCCCCGTCTATGTTCGCTCCGGATGGAAACGCTAAAATCAATCTGGACGCGGATTCGCAAGCCCGCGCCGCAATCGGAGGCCCAGGTTCGGGGCCGCTCCTTCGCCATTCTGTTCTGTGTCTCGGTGGTCACGGCTCTGGGCAATACCGGCATGCAGTCGGTCCTGCCGGCGATCGGCCGCCAGATCGGCATACCCGATCCCATGGTGGCGGCCATATTCTCCCTTTCGGCCCTGCTTTGGGCGATCAGTTCGCCGATCTGGGCCAAGGCCTCGGACCGGCGCGGGCGCAAGCCCCTGATCCTTTTGGGCATGGCCGGTTTCGCCTTCTCCATGATCCTGTGCGGCGTGGTGGTCAGCGCCGGGGTGCGGCATTTGGCGACACCCACGGTCATCTTCATTTTCTTCCTGCTGGCCCGGGCCCAGTTCGGCCTGTTCGGCGCCGCCGCCAATCCGGCCACCCAGGCCTATGTGGCCGAGCGCACCACCCGGGACGAACGCACCCAGTGGATGTCGACCCTGGCCGGCGCCTTCGGCCTGGGCACCATTGTCGGGCCCCTGATCGCCACCCTGTTCGTCCTGCCCATCGTCGGCCTGGCCGGTCCCATGTTCGCCTTCGCCATCATGGCCATGGCCATGCTGATGGTGGTGGCTCGCTGGCTGCCGGAAAAGGCCAAGCCGCCCCAGGCAAAGACCAAGACCGACCCCAAGATCCCCGCCGCACCGCGCGTCAAACCCCCGCCCCTGTGGCGCGACCGGCGCCTGACCCCGTTCCTGCTCTATGGCTTCCTGGTCGCCTCCTGCCAGACGGCCCTGGGCCAGACCCTGGGCTTTCTGATCATCGACAAGGTCAAGCTGAGCCCGATCCAGGCCCTCGACTATATCCGCATGGCCATGATGATGGGCGCCATCGCCGGCCTCCTGGCCCAGTGGGGCCTGATCCGCATGTTCCGCATGAGCCCCCGGCATCTGCTGCGCTGGGGGGTGGCCCTGGCGGCGGCGGGCAACCTGCTGGTGGCCTTCGCCCCGGACTACTGGAACGTGGTGATCGCCTACACCCTCTCCAGCCTTGGATTCAGCTTCGCCCGCCCCGGCTTCACCGCCGGCGCCTCCCTGACCGTGGACCTGGACGACCAGGCCCGCGCCGCGGGCGCCATCGCCGCGGTCAACGGCGTCAACGTGGTCTTCGCGCCCCTGTTCGTGAAGCTCTACGAGGTGGTCCACCCCGCCCCGTTCCTGCTGTGCGCCGCGATCCTGATTGGCCTATTGATCTACGCCTTCTCCAACAGCGTCCTGCGCCGGGCCGGAGAAGGTCCCACCAGCGAGGACGAGGCCAGCATCTCCATCCTGGAAAAGAATGAGGAGTCGGGCAGCGCCTGAGCGCCTCCCCATCAGTTCGGCGCCACGGGCGCAGGCGCCGTCCCCACCCCGGCCTCCGCCACGAGCCTCTGCGCCACCCGCGGCGACAGATAGCCGTCCGCCGGCAGGCCCCTCGCCTTTTGCCACTGGCGCAGGGCCGAGCGGGTCTTGGCCCCCACCATGCCGTCCACCCCGCCAGGATCGTAGCCCAGCCGCGCCAGGGCCGCCTGGGCGGCGTTGCGGTCGGCCAGGCTCAGCGGCGTCTCCGCCGGCCATGGGGTGACCAGGGGCGCCCGCCCGGCGATGCGGTCGGCCAGCAGCCCCACCCCCAGGGCGTAGGCCATGGAGTTGTTGTACTGGCGCAGGGCGAAATGGTTGGGCAGGGCCAGGAAGGCCGGCCCGCCAGCCCCCGCCGGACACAGCATCATCCCCGGCGCGGCGGCGTCCAGATCGCTCCAGGCCATTCCGTCGGCGGTCCGCGCCCCAAGCGCTGTCCAGGCCGGCAGGGGCTGGGTGGGTCCCTCCGTAAGGCCATAGTCGAAGCCGGCGGGCAGGATCATCTCCCTTTGCCAGCGCTCACCCCGCCGCCAGCCGCCCTTGACCAGGAGGTGCGCCGCCGACGCCAGGGCGTCCTCGGTCGAGCCCCACACGTCGCGGCGCCCGTCGCCGTCGAAGTCCACCGCCGTGGCCAGATACTCGCTGGGCTCGAACTGGGTCTGGCCCAGGGCGCCCGTCCAGGAGCCCTTCAACTGAGCTCGCGTGGCCTCGTGGGAGGCGATGATCCGCATCACGGCGATGATCTGGCCCTCGGCCCATTCCTGGCGCCGTCCCGCCGCCGCCAGGGTGGCCAGGGAGCGGATGGCGTCGAAGCCCCCCTGGGTGGCGCCAAAGGCCGTCTCCACCGCCCAGACGGCAATCAGCACCTCCGCGGCGACCCCATAGCGGGTCTCCACCTGGGGCAGCCAGGTCAGTTCCGCCAGCTTGCGCTGTCCGGTGGCCACCCGGGCGTCGGAGATCACCCCCTTTACATAGTCACCGACGGGCTTGGAGAATTCCGGCTGGTGGCTGTCCAGGGCCAGGATCCGGGGGTCGGGGGTCAGGCCGCTCAGCTCATGGGCCAGAACGTCGGCGGGAATGTCCTCGCTCAGCGCCCGGACCATGAAATCCGCCACCCACCGGTCGAAGCGTGGATCGCCGATCGGCTGGGGAGCGGAGACCTGGGTGTCCCCGGAACTCAGGGTCTCGGGCGCGGGGCCGACCGGCGGCGGCAGGGGCGCGGGGTCGGCGGCGCCGGCGAGGGTCAGGATGATGAAGGCGCGGCGGTCCATGGCTCAAGGGTAGTGCGCAATCCCCAGAGGGGGAACGGTTTTTCCCCTGAACCGGGTCACGTCTTCGGGGCCTAAAGCGTTGACTCTGGCCCTTGGCCGGCCTATACGCCCGCCTTCCTTATTCACCCGGAGACGGGCGCCTCTAGTCTTCGCGCCCTCCCGCCCCAACGAGATACGCCATGAAGGTTCGAAGCTCGCTGAAGTCGCTGAAGACGCGTCACCGCGACTGCAAGCTGGTTCGCCGCAAGGGGCGAGTCTATATCATCAACAAGACCGATCCACGGTTCAAAGCCAAGCAAGGCTGATTGAACGGGCGCGTCGACGCCCGTTCGTCACAGCTTGACCGTTGCGGTTATGCCCTGAGCCAGTCCCGAACCCGGGCCTGGCTTTTTGCATGGCGGGTCCTCGGCGCCCGGCGACGGCGGGTGGAAATTTACCCGTCCTGGCCGATTTCAGTTGCCGCGAAAACCCTCTAGGGTCCGCCGCCTTGACCTCTAGATCCAGGTCGCTGCCCTCCGGCCCGCGACCTGCCCACCCTATATGGAGACCCTATTCTCATGGCCGATGACGCCTCTGAAGTCGACGTCCTCAACAGCACGGCCCAGGGCCAGCTCAAGAGCCTGATCGAGCGCATCGAACGCCTCGAGGAAGACAAGGCCGGGGTCATGAACGACCTGAAGGAAGTCTATGCCGAGGCCAAGGGCGTGGGCTTCGACACCAAGGTGATCCGCAAGGTCGTGCGCCTGCGCAAGCAGGACAAGGCCAAGCGCCAGGAAGAAGAAGCCTTGGTCGACCTCTATCTGTCCGCCATCGGCGGGCTCTAGCTCAAGGGTTTGGGGGCGCCTTGAAGCGCGGACCTCCAGACCGACGGGACCAGGCCAAGCGCGCGGTGCTGAACGCCCTGCGCCGCGCGCGGCGCACCGCCGACCGCGCGGGCATCGAACTCAGCGAGTGGGAAGGCGAGTTCCTCGGTTCGGTCGAGGAGCGCATCAAGACCTATGGCCGCGCCTTCGCCGATCCGGAGAAAGGCGCGCCGTCCCAACCCCTTTCGGCCCTGCAGGCCGTCAAGCTCAAGCAGATCACCGCCAAGGCCAAGGGCGAGGACACCCGCCCCGCCCGCCGCTTCGGCCCCCGCCGTCCCAAGGCCACGCCCCCGGACGCGGATGAATGACGGCCAGTGCCAATTCTTCGAGCCTCGCTAACCCGCTCATCCCCGCGAAGGCGGGGATCTAGGTGAAACCCACTGAAATTCGTGGATGAATCTGGGTCCCCGCCTTCGCGGGGATGAGCGGATTTGAATTCAAGCGATTTGTTTATTTCCTTGCGAGCCCTAAGCCCGGTGGTCAAACGCTCGCGCCGCTGGTCTAATCCACCCGCCTCCTATTGCGGCGGGATATAGGTCTGGGCGCTCAGCACCCCATCCCAAGGCGCGCGCTTGACGATCACGCTGGGGCCCTTGGGGTCCTTGTTGGCGTTCTTGTCGGCATAGGCGGCGATGATCGGCGTCTGGGCGTCGGTCAGCAAAACGACCTCGCAACCGGCCTTCATCATGTGGGGCTCCCCTGGGGCCCATGGGGTTTTGGCGTTGTCCGCCGCCACAAACGGGCCGCAGGTGTGGCTGCCCACTTGAATAACGATCTGCTGGGCGGCGTCGGCTCCGGTGGGCGTCGAGCTGGCGGTGACCTCGATACGATAGCGGCCGGCGGCGAAGGCCGGCACCACGCACTCGGCGCGGATCTGGCTGACGGTCCGGCAGCCTACCTCGGGATGCGCATAGGCCGGAAACGCCTTCATGGGCACGTCCGGCTGATAGGCCGGAGTGAGCGCCGAAGCAGGCGCGGGCTTTCCTCCTCCCCTGGCCTTCTCGGCCGCCTGGGCGGCGAGGGGCGTTAGAAACAAGGCCAGGAGCGTGACGGTGGTAAGACGCATGGACGCGGATCCCGAATAGCGATTTCGACGCGGAGGCGTCGTCTCCCTCAAAGATCTAATGGAATTCGGAGCCCGACGCATCCGTCAAGCGGCGCGGTCCTCACCGTTCGACATCTTCCGACCCCACAAATGCAAAGAACCCCCGGCGGTGTGATCCGCCAGGGGCTCTCGGCTGCTCTCATCCAGGCCCCGATCCTCGGATCGGGGCCTGGCCTGAGCGATCTTAGAAGTTGATCGAGATGGTCGAGCGACGGTTCAGGGGTTCCTTCACCCCGTCCGGCGTCTGCACGGCCAGATCGGTCTTGCCCTTCCAGTCGACATTCAGGGTCGTCTGGGCCACGCCTTGGGTCACCAGGGCGTCGGCGGTGGCCTTAGCCCGGCGTTCCGACAGGCGCATGTTGTAGGCGGCCGAACCGGAGGTGTCGGTATGGCCGACCACCACGATGCGGGTGGCGTTGCCGGTCTTGGCGTAGGCCGCGGCCTGGGTCACCACCGTCTGGGCTTCCGGGGTCAGGACATATTGGTCAAACGGGAAGTAGACCACGAAGTCCTTGGCCACGAACGCCGGAGGCGG
>JARLIP010000064.1 GCA_031291685.1 Caulobacteraceae bacterium
CGGTGATCAGCCGGGCGTCCTTGCCCGACAGCCCCACACCGCGCACATCGGCCTCGGCGCCGGCGCGCTTGATGAAGTGGACGATCTCCTTGTTGATGGCGCCGGACAGGACCATCTCGGCCACCTCCATGGTGGCCTCGTCCGTCACCCGCAGGCCATCGACGAAGGTCGACTTGACCCCGGCCTTTTCCAGCATCCGGCTGATCTGCGGCCCGCCGCCATGGACCACCACGGGATGCACGCCCAAGAGCTTGAGCAGGACGGAATCGGCGGCGAACAGCTTGGCCACCGAGTCCTCGCCCATGGCGTGGCCGCCGTATTTGATGACCACGGTCTCGCGGTCATAGATCTGGATATAGGGCAGGGCCTCGGCGAGGGTCTTGGCGGTGGCCCAGCCGGGTTCGTCGGCGGATTCAGCGGTCAGATCGGTCATGTCGGGTCCGGGCGGCCAAAACGGGCGGGGTTCGGATAGAGCAGGCCGGGGCGAATGTCACGGCGCGATCGCGAAACATCCGCGCCCGGGGCCAAGGCGGGGCCTTGTGAAACGGGTGCGTGGTTCGAGACGCGGCGCTGCGCCCCGCCCCTCACCATGACGATTATTGTGAAATTTCAACAATCTTGGTCATCCTGAGGAGGCCGCGCAGCGGCCGTCTCGAAGGACGCAGAGGCGATACCAACGGACCCTATTCGAAGACGCCGCAGACCTCGGCGATTTCGGCGCGCAGTTCGGGCAGGCCGGTTCCCTTCTCGGCGGAGGTGGCCAGGACCCGGGGAAAGGCGGCGGGGCGGCGGGAGATGGCCTTGAGGGTGGCCTCCACCGTGCGGGCGACCTCGGCGGGCTTGATCTTGTCGGCCTTGGTCAGGACGATCTGGTAGGAGACCGCCGCGGTGTCCAGGGCGTCCAGGGCCTCGGCGTCCACGGCCTTCAGGCCATGCCGGCTGTCGATCAGCAGATAGACCCGCTTCAGATTGGGCCGGCCCCGCAGATAGGCCCGCCCCAGGTTCTGGAACTTGGCGGTGGTGGTCTTGGAGGCCCGGGCGAAGCCGTAGCCGGGCAGGTCCACCAGGCGGATGCGCTCGTCCAGGACGAAGAAATTGACCTCCCGGGTGCGCCCCGGCTCGTTGGAGGCCCGGGCCAGGTGGTTCTGGCCCACCAGGCCGTTGATCAGCGAGGACTTACCGACGTTGGAGCGGCCGGCGAAGGCCACTTCAGGCAGGTCCGCTGGGGGCAGGCCGTCGATCTGGGCCGCGCCCATCAGGAACACCGCCGGCCGGGCGAACAGGACCCGGGCGATCTCGATCTGATCGGCGTCGTGGACGGCGTCGGCGCCCCCCAGGCCGGTCATCCGGCGGGTCCGGCTTTGGAGAAGCGGCCCAGGAAGGTGTCGATGGGATTGTCGACCTTCAGGCGGTGCATGATCACATACTGCTGCAGGATCGACAGGAAGTTGTTCCACGACCAGTAGATCAGGAGGCCCACGGTGAACTGGGCCATGAAGAAGGTGAACATGATCGGCATCAGCTGGAACATCATCCGTTGGGTCGGATCGACGCCAGCGGGCGGGCTCATGGCCTGGCTCAGCCACATGGTGAAGCCATAGATCAGGGGCCAGGCGCCCAGGTGCAGCTGACCGTCCAGCAGGGGCCCGACCAGGGTCAGGTGCGAGGGGTCGAAGGGCAGCAGGCCAAACAGGTTCCACACCGTGGTCGGATCCCGGGAGGCCAGGTCATGGATCCAGCCGAAGAACGGGGTCTGGCGCATCTCGATGGTGACGGTGAGCACCTTGTAGAGCGAATAGAACACCGGAATCTGGATCAGCATGGGCAGGCAACCCATGAACGGATTGATCTTCTCCCGCTGATACAGGGCCATGGTCTCCTGTTGCAGCTTGGCCGGGTCCTGCTCGTTCTGTTTGCGCAGCAGTTCGATCTGCGGCTGGATCTTCTTCATCTTGCTCATCGACTCGTAGCTCTTGTTGGCGAGCGGGAAGAAGACGAGCTTGACGATGACCGTCAGGGCCAGGATCGACAGGCCGATATTGCCGATCAGGCCCTTGAGGGTCTCAAGCAGCAGGAACAGCGGGCGGGTGAAGAACCAGAACATGCCCCAGTCGACGGCCTTGTCGAAGCTGGGCACGTCGGTGCGGGCGCTGGCGGGGGCGCCGAACAGGGCGCTGAGGGGCGCCGGGGGATGGCCGGAATACTGGTAGGTCCGCAGCAGGGGCACGGTCTTGGCCCCGGCGAACAGGCGGGTCGAATGGGTCAGGCTGGCGCCCGGGGCCACGGTCTCGGCCGGGCCGAAATAACCGGCGTGATAGACATCGACCCCACCCTCGGTGGTGATCGGGAACTTGGCCGTGATCGGCATGGCCTGGTCGGGGATCAGGGCGGTCAGCCAGTATTTCTCGGTGACGCCCACCCAACCGCCGACGGAGGCGCGGTCCTCGAAGCCCTTTTTCTTCCAATCCTTGTACTTGGATTGGGTCAGGGTCTTGGCCTTGCTGTCCTTGTTATCCAGCACGCCGATGGCGCCCTCGTGGACGATATTGTTGTTGGCCAGGTCCTTGGGCAGGCCCTGCTGCTCGACCACGCCGAAGCTTTGCAGGGTGATCGGCTGGGCCGTGGCGTTGGCCACCGTGTCGCTGACGGTGAACATGTAGTCGGCGTCGAGGGCGATGGTGCGGGTGAACTTCAGGCCCTGACCGTTGTCGTAGGTCAGCACCACCGGGGTGGCGGGGGTCAGGCGGCCGCCGGAGGCCTGGGTCCAGACGGTGTTATCGTCGGGCAGGCCCGGCACGTTGGCGGCGTACCAGCCCATCTGCGCGAACCAGGCGTGCTCGGCGCCGGCGGGGCGCAGCAGTTCCACCTGGGGGGCGTTGGGGGCGGGCTGCACGCGGTAGTGCTTCAGGTTCAGATCATCGATGCGCGCGCCGCGCAGGGAGATCGAGCCGGACAGGCTGGGGGTGTCCACCGGCACCCGGGGGGCGGCGGCCAGGGCCTGGGCCCGGGTGGCGAAGCTGGGGCCGCCGGTGGCCGCGCTCGCCGCCGGGTGCTGGGCCGCGCTGGCGGCCGCGGC
>JARLIP010000065.1 GCA_031291685.1 Caulobacteraceae bacterium
CCCGTCCCGGGGACCCAGATTGTCGAAGGTCGCGCCGGAGGTCGCGTCCACGCAAACCCCGTCGATCACCGCCTGATCGGGCAGGCGCAGGGCGGCGGCGCGGCGTTCCAGCTCTGGGAGTTTCGTGTCGAGCAGCATTTAAGGTTCCAAATCTGTGATCACTTGTTGGCGGAAAGCCGGAGGCTGTCAAGCCGGCCGATCCGCCGTCGGCGCAGGTTCGCGTTCCTGCGCAAAATGGCGTCGTGTGGCCTGGAACCTTGGTCCGGAAGGCGCTATGGACTGCGGGTCGCGATTGATCCTGGCGAGGCGCGCCTTGCTCTCAATCTGTGATCACGAACTCACCCGCGCCCTCTGGGCGTCGACCCGTTTGCTGGGATCTGCAAAGGAATAAGACAATGGCCGATGGCAACGCCACGATCGATATGGACGCCTTCTGGATGCCCTTCACGCCGAACCGGCGTTTCAAGGCCCAGCCGCGCCTCGTGGCTCGCGCCGAAGGCATGTACTACTATACCGGTGATGGCCGGAAAATCCTCGACGGCACCTCGGGCCTTTGGTGCGTCAACGCCGGCCATGGACGCAAGAAGATCGTGGAAGCGATCCAGAAGCAGGCTGCGGAGATGGACTACGCCCCGTCCTTCAACCTGGGCCACCCCCTGTCCTTCGAGATCGCCACCCGGGTCGCCGAACTGACCCCGCCGGGTCTGGACCGGATCTTCTTCACCAATTCCGGCTCGGAGTCGGTGGACACGGCGCTGAAGATCGCGCTCGCCTATCACCGCGCCAAGGGCAATGGGGCCAAGACCCGTCTGATCGGCCGCGAGCGCGGCTATCACGGGGTCGGCTTCGGCGGCATCTCGGTCGGCGGCATCGTCAAGAACCGCATGCATTTCGGCACGCTGCTCACCGGTGTGGACCATCTGCCCCACACCCACGACATCGAGCGCAACGCCTTCACCAAGGGCCAGCCGGAGCACGGCGCGGAACTGGCCGACGCCCTGGAGCGGATCATCGGCCTGCACGACGCCTCCACCATCGCCGCGGTGATCGTCGAGCCCATGGCCGGCTCCACCGGCGTGCTGGTGCCGCCCAAGGGCTATCTGGAGCGCCTGCGGGCCATCTGCGAGAAGCACGAGATTGTCTTGATCTTCGACGAGGTGATCACGGGCTTCGGACGGGTGGGCAAGGCCTTCGCCGCCGAATATTTCGGCGTCACCCCCGACATCATCACCATGGCCAAGGGCCTGAGCAACGCTTCGGTGCCGATGGGCGCGGTGGCTGTCAGCCGCAAGATCCATGATTCGATGATGGAGAACGCCGACTCCCCGATCGAGCTGTTCCACGGCTACACCTATTCGGCCCACCCGCTGGCCTGCGCCGCGGCCCTGGCCACCCTCGACATTTACCGCGACGAGGGCCTGTTCGAGCGGGCCGCGCAGATGGCGCCCTATTGGGAAGAGGCCGTCCACAGCCTCAAGGGCGCGCGCCATGTGATCGACATCCGTAATATCGGCCTCGTCGCCGGTATCGAACTGGAGCCCCGGCCGGGCGCCCCGACCCAAAGGGCGCTGGAGGTGTTCGAGCGCAGTTTCGACCGCGGCCTGATGGTGCGGGTCACCGGGGACATCATCGCCATGTCGCCGCCCCTGATCATCGAAAAGGCCGAGATCGATCAGGCCGTGGAACTGCTGGGCCAGATCCTGGCGGAAGTGGACTGAGGTTTACGTCTGACTCCCCCGTTCGACGGGCTACCGGATTTATGCATTTTCCAAGTTCTCGGCGCGAAGGTAACCTCGCGAAAAGGGCAGGTAATTCAAGCGATTTAGGCCGGTCATGAAACACCTCTCCCATAGGGAGAGGAAGGGGCCCGCGCCGTAGGCGTGGGAAGGTGAGGGGTTAGGAACGGTTCAGGATAGATCTGAAAGACCTTACCCCCTCATCCTCCCATTTCTGCGAAATGGGCCCCTCCTTCTCCCCACGGGAGAAGGGTAATTCGGGTGACCCGCCCGGATGTGTGAATGCCATAGCTCGACGGGCGGGGGAGCGGCTACCAATCCCGGCGCGCGATCTGCGTCGTATTCGGACGATCGCGTAGCCAGCCTTTATTGCGAACAATTCTCATTATTAAAATATATAGTACGGCTCTATTCAGCCGGAAAATTCTATCAATTGGACCTCGCCTTTAGGTGGGCCTACCCCTTCGTCGCCATACCGAGCCTCAGGCGGTTTCACGCCATGAGGGCCGCATTTTGGGAGACGACATATGACGCTCGCGACCAGCAAAACCCTGGACAACCTGAAGGCCGCCTTCGCCGGTGAAAGCCAGGCGAACCGCCGCTATCTCTACTTCGCGCAAAAGGCCGATATCGAAGGCTTCAACGACGTCGCCGCCGTGTTCCGCTCCACCGCGGAAGGCGAAACCGGCCACGCCCACGGCCACCTGGAATTCATGGAATCCGTCGGTGACCCGGCCACCGGCCTGCCGATCGGCCCCACCGGCGACAACCTCAAGGCCGCCATCGCCGGCGAAACCCACGAATATACCGACATGTATCCGGGCATGGCGCGCACCGCCCGGGACGAGGGCTTCGAGGAAATCGCCGACTGGTTCGAAACCCTGGCCAAGGCTGAAAAGTCCCACGCCGGCCGCTTCCAGCGCGCGCTCGAAAGCCTCTAAGGCCTATCCGGTCTGGCGGCGGGCGTTCCGGCGACGGGCGTCCGCCAATCTTCCCGGGTTCAGCTCTTCCCGCGTTCAGCGCCTCCATAGCCCCTCGAGAGACATGGCCGATTCTGAAAAGACCGCCCCGCGCGAGGGCAGCCTGGACGCCCCGTTCCGCCATCCCATCGATTGGCGCAGCGAAAGCTATTACGATCTTGCAGCCATCGACCACGAGATGGAGCGGGTGTTCGACATCTGTCACGGGTGCCGCCGCTGCTTCAATCTGTGCGAAAGCTTCCCCAAGCTGTTCGACATGGTCGATGAGAGCCCGACCGGGGAGCTGGATAGCGTCCCCAAGTCCGAATACGCCAAGGTCGCGGACGCCTGCACCCTGTGCGACATGTGTTTCCTGACCAAGTGCCCCTATGTGCCGCCGCACGAGTTCAACCTCGACTTTCCCCACCTGATCCTGCGCCAGCGGGCCGCCAAGCGGCGCAAGGAGGGCGGCGACTTCGTCCGCGAGCAACTGGGCCACACCGATCGCAACGGCAAGCTGGCCAAGCCTGTGGCGGGCCTGGCCAACTGGGCCACCAGCCTGGACAACACCCTGGCGCGCAAGGCCATGGAGGCCGTCGCCGGGATCGACGCCCAGGCCGAGCTGCCCAAATACCATTCCAAGACCGCCACCGACCTTCTGAAGGTCCCGCCCGCCGCTGATCCGGCCGGGCCTGCCTTCGGTCAGCGCAAGGCCGTGCTCTACGCCACCTGCTTCGTCGACTACAACGCCCCCGACACCGCCACGGCGGCGGCCCATGTGCTGGCCAGGCAGGGGGTTGAGTCCAAGCTGGTCTATCCGGAATGCTGCGGTATGCCCCAGCTTGAGGCCGGGGACCTGGCGGACGTGGCCGCGCGGGCTCAGAAGGTCGCCGCCGCCTTCGCCCCCTATATCGAGCAGGGTTATGACGTGGTGGCGCTCACCGCCAGTTGCGGCCTGATGATGAAGTTCGAATGGCCGCTCATCCTGCCGGAGAACGAGGCGGTCAAGCGCCTGGCCGCCGCCACCCGCGACATCAGCGAATATGTGGTCGATATCTCCAAGACCTTTGGCCTGGCCGGGGGGCTCCAGCCCATCCCCGGCGGGGTGACGGTGCACCACGCCTGCCACGCCCGCGCCCAAAATATGGGCGCCAAGTCGGCGGAGATGCTGCGCCTGATCCCGGAAACCCGGATCGATCTGGTGGAGCGCTGTTCCGGCCACGGCGGCACCTTCGGGGTGATGAAGGCGACGCGGCCCATGGCGATGAAGGTCGGCAAGGCGGCCGCCCGTCAGGTGGCGCAGAAGAAGGACGAGACCCTCTGTTCCGACTGCCCGCTGGCCTGCAAGCATCTGGGCCAGCTCCTGGTGGCCGAACTGCCCGCCGGCGCCGCCCAGCCGGCCCAGGCCCATCCCATCGAAATCCTGGCCCGGGCCTACGGCCTGGCCTGATCCATATGAAGGAGCTTTCCATGCCCGAGACCCTTCGCAAGATCACCCGCGAGGACCTGATTCCGGACGCCGAGTTCGCCAAGATCCGCAAGGAGCGCCGCGCGGCTCTCCTGCCCACCAAGAAGCTGCGCCGGGTGGAGTTGGGGCCGGTCTGCACATTCTATTTCGAGACCTTCGCCACCATGCTGTTTCAGGTCCAGGAGATGCTGCTCACGGAAAAGGGCGGTGAGGCCCAGATCGCCGATGAGCTGGAGGCCTATAACCCCCTGGTGCCCCAGGGCTCGGAGCTGGTGGCCACGGTGATGTTCGAGATCGCCGACGAGGCTCGCCGCGGGGCCCTGCTGGCCCGCCTGGGCGGGGTGGAGGACAATTTCTTTGTCCAGATCGGCGCCGAGAAGATCGTCGGCGCGCCCGAAGGGGACATTGAGCGCACCCGTGAGGACGGCAAGACCTCCTCGGTCCACTTCCTGCACTTCGCCCTGACCGACGCGCAAAAGGCGGTGTTCCGCGATCCGGCCACCACCATCATGATCGGTTGCGATCACGAGAACTACGCTCACCTGGCGGTGCTCAGCCCCGCCACCCGGGCGGAGCTCAGCCGGGATTTCAGCTGACGGCGGCCTGGCGGACAGGGGCCTGACGGATAGGGCGCATCGATGCGCCCTTCATCTGGGCGATCTGACGGAGCCAGGCCCTCATCAGGGCCTCGGCGTGGGGGCGCCAGACATGGGGCGGGGTGAAGGCGCGGGCGATTTGGCCCAGTCGGGTCAGCAAGGCGCGTGCGCGGGTATGTTCGGCCTCCGCCGCCAGGGCGCCCAGGGTCGCTTCGGTCGCCGGATCGAAATAGCCTTGGGGCAGGCCCGGCATGGTCGGCTGTTCCCCCCGCAGGAATCGGGCGGCGTCGCGGCAATATTCCAGCAACAGGCTGTTAGCGTCGTATTCGGGGTGGCCCTGGGCGAACAGGAACAGGCTCTTGCCCCGGCGCACGAACAGATCGGGGCCCACCCGCTCCGAGGTCGATAACAGTTCATAACCGTGGTCGATCAGGTCTGACGCGACCACGGTGTTGCGCCGGGAATGGGGTGTCAGGAAGCGCGTGGGCAGAAGGGCGGTCAGGGGATCGTCGCCGGTGCGGTCACAGGCGAACACCCCGGAGCACTTCTGCGTCAGGGGTCTGCGCTCGATCCCGTCCAGGCGCAGGACCGCCGCATGGGCCGCCAGGCATGACCAGTAGGTCGACAGGGTGTTGGCGCCCGCCCAATCCACCAGCCGGGCCGTCTCGTCCCAATAGGGTTCGGCCCGCATGTCGGCGGCGCGCGGCTCGGCTCCGGTGACGATCAGGCCGTCCAGGGGCGTGCTCATCAGGGCGTCCAGACCCTGATAGCGGCCGGCCATGGCCGCCCGGGCCGCCTCGCTGCGGGGAACCCCTGGCAGGGAGAACAGGCGCAGATTGACCTTCACGTCCCCCGCGCCGGCCTGGAGCAAGCCCGCGAACTGCCGTTCCGTGGCGGCCAGGGCCGCGTCCGGCATGTTGTTGACCAGACCGATCTCCAGTCCCCGGCGACGACCCTGGGGTGGGCGCTGATGGTCAGAAAGAAGGGCGCCGCCGTCGGCCATGGCCGGGTCCTATCCGTTCGCGGCCAGACGGGGCCGGTCCGCCGTTTCGATCACGGCGGCGTCCAGCGCCTGGTCCAGGTCTTCCAGGATGTCCTCGATGTGCTCGATGCCGATGGACAGGCGGATCATCTCGGGGCGGACTCCGGCCTTCAGCTGGTCTTCCGGAGCCATCTGGCGGTGGGTGGTCGAGGCCGGATGGCAGGCCAGGGACTTGGCGTCGCCGATATTGACCAGCCGCTTGATCAGCCCCAGCCGGTTATAGAACTGCCGTCCCGCCTCCAGCCCGCCCTTGATGCCGAAGGTCAGCAGGGAAGAGGCTTGGCCGTTCAGGTACTTGCGCGACAGGTCGTAATAGGGGCTGCCTGGGAAGGCGGCATAGCTGACCCAGTCCACCCGGGGATCGTCCCGCAGGAATTCGGCGACCTTGCGCCCGTTCTCCACATGCCGCTCGATACGCAGGGCCACGGTCTCGATGCCCTGCAAGAGCAGGAAGGCGCTCATTGGCGCCAGGACCGAGCCCATATTGCGCTGATAGACGCTGCGGCAGCGGGCGATGAAGGCTTCCCGGCCAAAATGCTCGGCATAAACCAGCCCGTGATAGGAGGCGTCCGGCTGGTTGAACATCGGGAAGCGTTCGGCGTGTTTGGCCCAGGGGAACGTGCCCCCATCGACGATGGCCCCGCCCAGGGTCGTGCCGTGTCCGCCCATGAACTTGGTCAGGGAATGGGCCACGATGTCCGCGCCATATTCGAACGGCCTCAGCAGGATCGGCGTGGCCACGGTGTTGTCCACGATCAGGGGAACGCCCGCGGCGTGGGCCACCTTGGCTATGGCCTCGATGTCGCAGATGTTGCCCGCCGGATTGCCGATGCACTCGCAGAACACCGCTTTGGTGTTCTCATCGATTTGCCGGGCGATGGCGTCGGGATGATCGCTCTCGGCGAAGCGCCCCTGAATGCCCTGCCGGGGCAGGATGTGGGTCAGAAGGGCGTGGGTCGCCCCATAGAGCTGGGGCACGGAGACGATATTGCCCCCGTGGTCGGCGACATTGGCCAGGGTGAAATGCAGAGCCGCCTGACCGGAGGCCACGGTCAGGGCCGCAACCCCGCCCTCCAGTTCCGCCACACGCTTTTCCAGCACCGTGCTGGTCGGGTTGCTGATGCGGCTGTAGCGATAGCCCTCGACCTGCAGGTCGAACAGGGCCGCCCCGTGTTCTGCGCTGTCGAAGGCGTAGGCGGCGGTCTGATAGATGGGCACCGCCACGGCCTTGGTGGTAGGGTCGGCGTCGAAGCCGGAATGGATGGCGATGGTTTCGCGGCGCATGGCTGAACTCTCGGACAAGCCCGCTGAAACCCGTCCCGTTTTGGGCTCGCAGCGCTAGGCTGGACTGAGCATTGCATGGACCGTGCCTGTGGGTGGCTCCGGGAAGCGATAACCACAAGTTGTGGCGCATCAGTTGCATTCCTCAGGGCAGGCGATCCCAGTTCGGGCCGCAACTTTGGGACAATTTCGCGAGCATGCTCATGAATTCCGCCATCGCGGCCCCAGCGGGTTCAGTTGCTCCAGCCGGCGAAAGCGCCAACCGCGCATGGCTTCGCGCGCTGGAAATGACCGCGCGCCTGGATCAGGCGCCGCTGCGGCTCCTTGCCAACGTGGTTGAGGAATGGGCGGGGCAAACCGGTGCGGCGCCGGCGCTCTTGTCCGACACCGAATGTTTCACCTACGCCGATCTGGCGGGGCGCTCCCGCCGCTACGCCCGCTGGGCCCTGGGCGAGGGGCTGGCCAAGGGTGACGTGGTCGCCCTGATGATGTCCAACAGGCCCGAATACATGGCCGCCTGGCTGGGGCTGAGCCGGGTCGGGGTGGTGGTGGCCCTGATCAACACCAATCTGCGCGGAGATGGCCTGCGCCATTGCCTGGCGGTGGCCAATCCCCGCCACGTGATCCTGGAGTCGGGATTTGCCACCCTGGCGTCAAACGCCCCGCACACGGCCGCCGTCTGGATTCATGGCCAAGGGGAGGACGCGCAAGCTCCCCGGCTGGATCTGGCCCTCGAAGGCCTGACGGATGCGCCCCTGGCCGAGGGCGAAGGTCCCGATGTCACCCTGGCCGACCCGGCGCTCCTGATCTACACCTCCGGCACCACGGGCCTGCCCAAGGCCGCCCGGGTCAGCCATCACCGGGTGATGAGCTGGAGCGGCTGGTTCGCGGGCATCCTCGATGCGCGAGCCGAGGATCGTCTCTATGACTGCCTGCCCATGTACCACAGCGTCGGCGGCGTGGTGGCCACCGGCGCCCTGCTCATCAAGGGCGGCTCGGTGGTGGTGCGCGAGCGGTTCTCCGCCAGCCAGTTCTGGAGCGACGTGGCCCGTTGGGACTGCACGCTCTTTCAATATATCGGCGAGCTTTGCCGCTACCTCCTGGCGGCGCCGGCCTCGCCGGAAGAGCGGCGACATCGCCTGCGCATGGTCTGCGGCAACGGCCTGCGCCCGGAGGTCTGGACCGCGTTCCAGGACCGCTTCGCCATTCCCCGCATCATGGAATTCTATGCGGCCACCGAGGGCAACTTCTCTCTTTATAATGTGGAGGGCGAACCCGGGGCCATTGGCCGCGTGCCGGCCTTCATGGCCCACCGCTTTCCCGCCGCCATCGTTCGCTTCGATCCAGATACCGGCGCGCCGGAACGGGACGCCGACGGCCGGTGTGTCCGTTGCGCCCGCGGCGAGGCGGGGGAGGCGATCGGCAGGATCAGCGCCGGGGACGGGGATCCCGCCCACCGTTTCGAGGGCTACACCAGCCGCGCCGAGACCGAGAGAAAGATCCTGCGGGACGTGTTCGCCCCAGGGGACGCCTGGCTGCGCACCGGCGATCTGATGCGGCTGGACGTGCGGGGATTCTACTATTTCGTCGATCGCCTGGGGGACACCTTCCGCTGGAAGGGTGAAAACGTCGCCACGACCGAGGTCGCCGAAGCCTTGACCGGGGCGCCGGGCGTGATTGAGGCCTGTGTTTATGGGGTCGAGGTTTCCGGCGCCGATGGCCGCGCGGGGATGGCGGCCCTGATCACGGATGCGGATTTCGATCCGGCCCAGCTTGCGGCCCATCTGGCCGAGCGACTGCCCGCCTATGCCCGCCCCGTGTTTCTGCGCTTGGTGGACCGCCTGGCCGCTACCGAGACCTTCAAGCAGAAGAAGGCCGATCTGGTCCGCGAGGGCTTCGACCCCTGGCTGGCGGGGGGGCGCGTTTACGTCGCTCAAGGTGGGGGCTATCGGCGCCTTGACTCCGCTCTGCACGGCAAGATCCTGGC
>JARLIP010000066.1 GCA_031291685.1 Caulobacteraceae bacterium
GGAGCTTCAACACCCTTCTCCCCCTGCGGGAGAAGGAGGGGCCCATGGCGCAGCCATGGGAGGATGAGGGGTCGCGCAGGCATTCCCGTATTCCTTACCTCCGCCCGCCCCATTCCGTCGGAAAGACCGGCTCGACCCCTCATCCTCCCGCCCGCTTCGCGCGCGGGCCCCTCCTTCTCCCACAAGGGGAGAAGGGTTCGCGTCGGCGCTCCATAGCCCCCATGCATATCGACGCCTCCAACACCTTCCTGATCTTGCTGTTCGGCGCCGTGTTCTGCGCCGGTCAGGCCGTGTGGGGCCTGATGACCGTCGCGCGGGCCAAGCGGGTGGTGAACCAGCGGCTGGTGGTGGCTGATCGGGTGCAGAACGTCGCCGACCGGGTGATCGAGCTGCGCAAGCAGCGCGGCCTGACCGCCGAGGGCGAGCAGCAGCTGGGCTGGCCGTGGCTGGCCAACCTGATCATCCGCTCAGGCGTGCCCTATGATGCGCGGCGCTGGACCCTGATCGGCATTGGCCTGGGCCTGATCGGGGGGATCGGCGGCTTCGTGTTCAGCCATGCGCCCTTCGGCGGCCTGGGCGGGGCGATCGTGGCCGGGGTCGCGGCGCCGATCGTGTTCCTGATGTTCAAGGCCGGCGCCCGGGAAAAGGCCCTGGGCCAGCAACTGCCCAACGCCCTGGAGATCATCGTGCGCAGCCTGGAGGCCGGCCACCCGGTGCCCAGCGCCATCAACCTGGTGGGCCGGGAGCTGGGCGATCCGATCGGCTCGGAATTCGGCATGGCCGCCGACGAGATCTCCTTCGGCGCCACCCTGGACCAGGCGGTGCAGCGGATGGCCGATCGCTGCCGGCATCCGGATTTCGACCTGTTCGCCGCCACGGTGCGGCTGCAGGAGCGAGCCGGGGGCAATCTGGTGGGCCTGCTGAAAATGAACGCCCACACTATCCGCGAGCGCCAGAAGATGCGGCTGAAGATCCGCGCGGCCTCGTCCGAGGGGCGGGCCTCGGCCATGATCCTGACCGCGGCGCCGATCCTGGTCCTGGGGGTGCTGATGGTGATTAGCCCGCATTTCTATGGCGACGTGATCCACGAGCGGCCGATCCAGATCGGTCTGGCCATGTTCGGCGGCTGGATGTTCCTGGGCAATATGGTGATGAACCGCATGATCTCGATGAAGATCTAGGGGGCGGACATGGATGCGACCCTGCTTTCCTCCCCCCTGGCTCCACTTGCCGCCTTGATGGTTCTGGGCGCGGTGGGCGCCGCCGCCATCGCCCTGACCCTGGAGCTTCGCGCCGGCGCCAAGGTGCGGGCGCGCCTGGCCAGCGAGGGCGGGGTGACATCGAGCGGCGGGCCCGCGACCTCCGGCGCGGCGGCCCTGCTGTCGGGCCTGACCGGCGGCCTGACCCGGATCGGCGACCGAATCGCCATCCAGGATCCCTCCCAGGTCTCGGTCACCCGCCAGCAGCTGATGCTGGCCGGCTATAGCGATCGGGAGGCGGTGACGGTCTATCTGGGCGCCCGGTTCGCCGCCCTGATCGCGGCGGCGGTGCTGTCCCTGACGGTCATGCCCTGGCTGCTGCGCGGGGCGCCGCCCATGGTCATGGCCGGAAGCTGCGCCACCCTGACCATCGGCGCCTTATTAGGGCCGGAACAGTTTCTGCGCATGCGGCGCAACAAGCGTCAGCAGGAGTACCGCGACGGGTTTCCCGACATGCTCGATCTGTTGGTGGCCTCGGTGGAGGCCGGCCTCAGCCTTGACGCCGGAGTCACTCGGGTGACCGAGGAGCTGGAGCGCCGCCACCCCAACCTGGCCGAGCAGATGGTGTTCCTGACCCTGGAGCTGCGGGCCGGCCGGGCGCGCAAGGACGCCTGGTCCAGCTTCGCCGATCGCCTGGGCATCGATGAGGCCCGGGCCATGTCGACCATGCTGCGCCAGGCCGAGGAGATGGGCACCAGCCTGGGCGAGACCCTGGCGATCTTCTCCGACGACATGCGCACCAAGCGGATGCTGCGGGCGGAAGAGAAGGCCATGGCCCTGCCGGCCAAGCTGATCGTGCCCCTGATCCTGTTCATCTTCCCCTGCCTGCTGGGGGTGCTGATCCTGCCGGCGGCCTTCCGCGTCAGCCAGTCCATCCACGGGCACTGAAGGCCCGGGGCGGGAGTCTCACCCCGCCCGCTTCGCCGTCAGCCGCCAGGCGGCGATGCAGCCGAGCACGGCCAGGGGGGCGAAGCCCGCGAACAGCCAGAACCCTCCGGCCTGGGCCCGCGCCAGGGTGATGCCCTGGCCAAAGCCCAGCAGGTTGGCCACCGCCCCGGCCGCGGCGGCGCCGGCCGCCGTGCCGATCATCTGCATGGTCGGGACCGAGGATGAGGCCAGGGCCCGCTCGGCGTCCCCGGCCACCGCCGCGAGCCGGCTGGCGGTGAAGGACCAGGACAGCCCAAATCCCGCGCCCAGGGTCACGCCGCACAGGGTCACCGGGACAATGCCCCCCTTGGGAGAGATCAGGGCCAGGGCGATGACCCCCAGGGTGATCAGGCTGGCGCCTAGGCGGATGAACAGGTCCGGATTGCGCCGGGTGGCCACCCACAGGGCGCTGGCGGTCCAGGCGAAGGCCTCGAAGCCCAGGATATAGCCGGCGGTCACGGGGCTGGCGCCATAGAGGACCTGATAGAGGGCGGGGCCATAGACCGTGTAGCTGACCGTGGCCGCCCCCATGCAAAAGACCATGGCCAGGCCCGAGCCGATCACGCTGAACGGATTGACCGTCGAGCGCGGGAGCAGGGAGGCCTTGGCCCGGGAGTCCATCCGCAGGAACAGGCCCAGTATGACCAGGCCCAGGGCGCCCAGGACCGCGGCCTGGGTGGCCGTGTGGGTCAGGCCCGCCAGGGCGATGGCGATGATCCCCGCCGCCAGGACCGTGACCTGGGCGAGCGGCGAGGCGGGCGGTCCGGCCTCGTCCCGGGCGGCGCCCGGCGCGATCAACAGGGCAACGGCCACCATGTAGAGGCCGCCTTGGGCCGCGAACATCCAGAAGGCGCCCCGCCAGAACCCCGCCTGGGCGAACAGGCCGCCCACCAGGGGACTGATCAGGGTGGCGCCGCCCCAGATGCCCGACAGGCCGCTCAAGGCCCGGGGCCACAGCCGCTCGGGAAACAGACGGGTCACCGCCACATAGCCCAGGCCCGCGATCCAGCCCCCACCGACCCCCTGCAACACCCGCCCCATCAGGAAGAGGACGATTCCCGGCGACAGGGCGCTGACCACGCAGCCAAGGGCATAGGCCGCGCCCCCAAGGGCCAGGGCCGCGCGCAGGCCGAACCGGATCGACAGCCGGCCCGCCGTGGCGCCCGCCAGGATCGAGCCCAGAAGATAGCCGGCCACGGTCCAGCCGAACCAGGCATAGCCGCCGATGTCATGGGCGACGCTGGGCATGATGGTGGCGGTGACCAGGGTGTCGGCGGCGGTCAGCCAGGTGCCGACGCAGATCAGGGCGTAGCGCGGCAGGCGCTCGCCGCTGAACAGCTCGCCCCAGCTCGCCGTTTCGTGAGTCTGTGGGGCTGACGCCATTAGACAATCATCTCGTTTCCAAATTTAGCTTGTCCTAGACCGTGAAATGGAATTTAACAACATCTGTGTTGCAAAATTTCCGTGGGTAAAATTTCAGGGGCATGACCTCCACCTCTGACCAGATCCTGTTCACCCTTAAGACCCGTGGTCCCGCGCGAACGGGGGACTTGGCCGATGGCCTGGGCCTGACTCGGCAGGGGGCGCGGCAACAGCTGGAAAAGCTCGCCGCCGAGGGGCTGGTGACCTTTTCCGATGAACGGGACGGGGTGGGGCGGCCCCGGCGCCTATGGTCCCTGGACGCGGCGGGCCACGCCCGCTTTCCCGACACCCACGCCCAGCTGTCGGTCGAGCTATTGGCCGCGATCCGGACCGAGTTCGGTGACGCTGGACTGGACCGCCTGATCGCCCGCCGGGAGATCGACAGCCTGCGGGCCTATCAGCATCGCCTGGAGGGCGCAGCCGACCTAGAGCAACGGGTCCGGCGTCTGGCCGAGGCGCGCTCCGCCGAGGGCTATATGGCGGAGGTTCTGGCGGATGCGGATGGCTATCTGCTGGTGGAGAACCACTGCCCCATCTGCGCCGCGGCCAAGGCCTGCCAGGGTCTGTGCCGTTCGGAGCTGGAGGTGTTTCGCCAGGCCCTCCGCCCCGACTGCCGCGTGGAGCGCACCGACCACATCCTGGCCGGCGCCCGCCGCTGCGCCTACCGGATCACGGCTGTGGGGCGGCTTTCCTCCCATGCGTCGCGAAGCGATGCGGGTGGCGCGGTGCGACCCGGCCGTCCGAGCGCCCCCTCAGTCAGGACTGCGTCCTGACAGCTCCCCCGTTGGCACGGGGGAGCAGGGCCTTGGCCTGATCGTGGGTGCGGGAGGCTGAACGCATGGGGAGAGGCTCGGCGAGGCGACTCCTCCTTTCCTCCCATGCTTCGCGAAGCGATGCGGGGGAGGTGGCGCGGGGCGAAGCCCCGTGACGGTGGGGGCGCTACGAACGGCCGAGCGCCCCCGTATGGCTTCGCCAAACGGGGGAGCAAGAAGCGTTCCCCTAGAACCGCCAGCTGCTGGACAGGCGCATGGCCACGTCGTTCAGGCCGCGCACGTTCTCGGCGTCGTTGCGATAGTCCATGCCGGCGCTGAGATAGATCCCGCCGCGCAGGGTCGTGGCGTAGGCCAGGGACAGGTCGGTCTCGTCGCCGTTGGGGGTCAGGGAGACCCGCGCCTGGCTGGTGTGGGAATAGCCGTCGGAATCCACCGTGGTGAAGGCCATCTGCGCCGATCCGTCCACCACCCGCAGGGGCTTGCGCAGGGACAGGGTCAGCCGGTCGCCGCCCATCAGGGCGTTTTCCTGCATTAGCGACACGCCGTAACCCCGGGCTGTCAGGGTGGAGACCTGGCCAATCAGGCCCGAACCGTTGGCCCCGCTGGCCCGGGCCATGGTGGCGTCCGCCAGCAGGCTGCGGCCGTGACCCAGATCCAGGCTCGAGGTCAGGCTGATGGCGGCGCTGCGGTGGTTGTCCCCCAGGCTCAGGAGGCCCGCGCTGTTATAGATCGAGCCCAGGAGGGCGTTCTTTTCACTGAGGCTGCTGACGGTGACCCCACCGGTCCAGCGGGGCGACAGGGTCATGGCGACCCCGGCGGTCATGGCCGAGGCGGTGGCGTGCAGGCTGCCGGGGGTGGTGTCGTATTCGTCGGCGGCGCGGGTCTGGCTCAGGGAGAAGGCGACCCGGTAGCGGGCGCCGAAATTGGCCCCGATCGCGCCGAAATAGCCGCCCTGGGCCAGGTTCATCAGGGCGTTGGAGACCCCCAGGTTGTTGGCCTGATAGGCCGCCGCCGTGCCCGATCCCCACATGGCGTTGGCGAAGGAGACGCTGGAGCCCAGGCCGCGGCCGACGGCGGCGGTGGTTCCGTGGGTGTTGGCGTAGGCCAGGTAGAAGACCCCGGAGTCCCGAGGGCCGAGGGTGCGGTTGGCCAGGGTGCGGGTCTCGACCCCGGTCAGATGATCGCCGCCGAAGCTGAAGTCCGAGGCCGCCACCGTCAGATAGGCGCCGCCGGCCAGATGGGTGGTTCCGCTGACCACCGGCGTCGAGACCGCGCTGGCCACCTGGGTCGAGAAGGACGTGGTCGATGACACCAGCTTGGAAAGATCGACGCCGAAGTTGCGCTGATAGGTGTCGAAGGCGGTGTAGCTGGACAGGCTGGAGCGGATCGCCGACAGCTGGCCCAGGGCGCCGCTGGTGAGCATGGCGCCGGTGACCGAGGTGACCGCCACGGACTTGCCGGCGGTGGTGACCACGCTGAGGGTCCCGATCGGTTGGAAGGCCTTGGTCAGGTTCAACTCGCCCTCGCCATAGGTGCTGTCGACCCCCTTGGTCCCCAGGTCCGTCGCTGTGTTGAGCAGGATCGTGGTGGCCGTGCCGTTGCGCGCCAGGACCGGCCAGGAGGCTTCCAGAAGGGCGATGGAGCCGGCCACCATCGGGGCGGCCATCGAGGTGCCGGTCCAATAGGCGTAGGCGGTCGAGCCGTACTGGATGCCTGGCGCGACAATGCTCTCGCCCGGAGCCATCAGCCACAGGGAGGCGTAGCTGACCTTGGTGGTCCCCGACACGGCATAGCCCGAGCCCGGCTTGTTGCTGAAGCTGGACAGGGTGTTGCTGCTGCTGAGCGAGCCGACGAACACCAGATGGGTCAGGGCCGCCGAGGTCAGGCCGATGGAGTTGACCCCATTGTTCAGGTTGGCGCTGGAATTGCCGCCGGCGAACACGATCACCACCCCGTTGGCGGCGGCGTAGTTGATCGCGGCGACGACCGTGCTGGTGGGGATGTAGGTCAGGCTCAGATTGATGACCTTGGCCCCGCCATTGGTGGCCTTGATGATGCCGTTGGCGACGTCGGCGTCGGTCCCCGAGCCGCAGGCGTTGAGCACCTTGTCGGCCAGGATGGAGGCGGCGGGGGCGACCCCCGACATCAGGTCCTTCGAATTGTATTGCCCCGCCCCGATGGAGGCCGTGGCCGTGCCGTGGCCCTCGTCGTCATAATAGCCTTTGGAACAGACGAAGCTGACGGCGGCGCAGGAGGACAGGCTGGAGACCCGGCCGGAAACCTCCGCGTTGCTGGCCACGATCCCGGTGTCCACCACCCCGATGATGACGCCGGCGCCGCCCTTGGACTGGGTTTCGATGGCGTCGGTGACACCGATGCGGCTCAGCCAGGTTGAGGAATAGCCCGTGGACGCGGCCAGGGCCGGGCCCGCCGCCAGCACGGTTGAAACCGATACGCCCGCAAGCAATACCTTGAACATCGACAGCCCCCGCGGGGTGAACCTTCCCCTGCTGAATGCCGATAGCCTAGGTGTGACGCGCTTAAAATACTGTTTCTTCGGAGCATTAATGGCCGTTATCGACCCCAGTTTGAGTAATGTATCGGGGCTGAAACCCGACCGTCCCCGGGGCGCGACAAATATAAAAGCAGATCAAGTCTTGCGTTGTTTGCGCGTGGGCATTGAATCCGGATTGAAACGCAGGCGGGGCGTGAAATGCTCCGCGACGATATGTCTATTGCGCCGGGGCGCAGCCCTGAGCCAGCACCAGCGCCAGGGGTTTGGCGACCAGGAAGGCCACATAGCGGCTCTCATGGCCCTGTCCCTTGCCGCGATGCAATGGCCCCAGGGGGCGGACCACCCCAAAGCAGGCGCCGAGCTTGTCCGGCTTGATGCGCCGCTCCAGATCCACCACCAGGCCGGGGCGGGTCAGGTCCGCGCGCCAGGATCGGTCGGCGGCGGGGTAGCGCTGGCGCTCGTCCAACTGAGCGACCGGGGCGGTCAGGGCGCCCTGGGCCGAGAGCTGGCCGGTGGTCCCATAGCTCAGCGTTCCGACCCAGGCGGCGCCCTGGGCCTGGCGCATCCGCTCCACCTCGGCGGCGAACTGGGGCCAGCCGCGGATGGCGGCTGCCGGATCATCGCCGCGCCTGAGGTCGCTGGCCGGAAAGGCCGCGTGCAGCAGGCCCAGGGCCGAAAGCCCCAGGCCGAACGGCGCGGCGGCGGCGCGCAGGGCGCCCAGCCAGCGGCCCTGGGCCTGCTCGGCGGCGATAGCGGCGCAGACAGCCAGGGCGGGATAGAGCGGAACCGGCCAATGGGCCTGGACCCGGTCGTGCAGGGCGTGCAGCACCAGATAGGCGGCGAAGGGCGCGGCGGTGGCGAGCGGCAGGCGAAGGTCGGGTCGCTCGGCGCCGCCCCTCCAGGCCAGGGGCGCGGCCCGGACCACGAACACGGTGATCAGGGGATTGAGCAGCAGGGCCTGACCCAGGATCAGCTCCAGCAGGAACCTCGGCGCGAAATGCCCCGGCGTCGCCCGGCCGAACTGTTTGACGAAGGACATCCAGTGGTGATCGGCGTTCCAGACGATGTTCACCGAGAAGATCGCCACCGCCGCCGCCGCCGCCAGCCAGGGCCAGGGGCGGCGCAGGGCCTTCAGGCCGCCGGGCGTCACCGCCAGCCACAGGATCACCCCGGGCGCCAGGAACAGGGCCGAATATTTCGACAGGCAGGCCAGTCCCGCCGCCGCCCCGGCCCCTAGCCACCAGCCCGGAGCGGCTCGACCCGGCGTGCGGGCCAGGCAGCACAGGGTCAGCATCCAGAACGGGACGGCCGCCGCGTCCGGCACAGACAACAGACCGCCAGCGCCGATCATCAGGGTGGCGTTGCACCAGATCGCCGCCCGCTCGGCGCTCCGGGTCGAGGCGCCGATCCGCCCCGCCAGGTCATAGGCCAGGAGGCTGGTGACCAGGCAGGACAGGCATGGGATCAGCCGCACCCCAAGGGCGGTGTCCCCGGCGATCATCATGCCCAGATGGATCCACCAGGCGATCATCGGCGGATGGTCGAAATAGCCGAACTGGGGGGAGGCCGCCCAGATCCGGTAATAGGCTTCGTCCTCGGTCAGGGGGATCGCCGCCGCCATCCACAGGCGAAACAGAGTGATAGCGGCCAGGATCAGCAACAGCGCGCGGGACGGGGCGCCCAGGCTCGGCCGGGAGGCGGCCTCCCGAGGAAGGCTCATGGCAGCAGGGTGGGCCAGGGGTAGGACTCCGGATCGAGGCGGTCATAGGCGACGTCGAGCACATAGCGCGCGACGATCTGCTCGTTGAACAGGTCGTGGTATCGGGCCCGGCCGGCGGCGGCCACCGCCTTGCGCCGGGCCGGATCGGCCGCCAGCCGGTCGATCAGGCCGCCCAGCTCGTCCATACTGGAGAAAAAGCCCATCTCGTCGTCGCTGAACAGGCTGTCATAGCCGGTGGAGCGGGCGATCAGGATCGCCTGGCCGTTGCCGCACATGTGGGCGATGCGGTCGGAGGAATAGAGCCAGTTGTCGTCCCGGCGACTGATGTTCAGGCCGATCGCCGCCGACTCCAGGGCCCCCTGATAGGCCGCCCCGGCCAGCAGGGGCGCGCCCTCGATCCCGGGCATGATCGCCTTGATCCGGGGCCGGGGGGCCAGCAGCTGGGCCATGAACTTCTCCATGTCCCAATCCTGACCGCAGACCTCACGCAAGGGCCGCCCGGGATTGCCACAGGCATAGAAGAGGTCGAAGGGCAGGTCGTCGCGCAGGTGGTTCTGGCCGCGCTCGATGGAGAAATCCACAGGATTGGGCAGGAAGCCCAGGCGCATGCCATTGCGTTTCAAGGGCGAGAGGGCCTCGCCAGCGGTGGAGACCAGGGTGGCGTCCACCACCTCCAGCTTGGCGCGGATCCGGCCCACATTGTCCGGCTCGAACATCGGATCGACGTTCCATTGCAGGACGCGCAAGGCCGGATGGTCGCCGCGGATGGCCTCGACGGTCTCGGGGGTGATGATCTGGGCCTGGCCCAGCAGCATCACGTCCGGTCCGATGTCCCGGCAATAGGCGCGCAGGGTGCGATTGGCGTGACCCCGGCCCCCCAGCTTGTTGCGCCCGAAGATCGAGCCGGCCCGGGCCACGTCCCGGTCGGAGAAGTTCATCACCTGATGGCCGTTGCGGATCAGACCGTTGGACAGCTTGTGCTCGACGCTGTGCTGAAAGGCGCCCTTGGCCCGCAGGCTGAAATTCCCAACGTGGATAATCCGGACCATGCCGCCGCCTGTTCGCCGAAAGGACGCCGGGGCGGTGTAGAAGAGGGGCGGCCCAAGCTCAAGCGGTGAGGGCGGGCGGATCGCTTCGCCGCCGCATCCCAAATAAGCGAAGGCCGCCCCGATGGTGTCGGAGCGGCCCTCTTGAAGTCCTGATTTGTGCGGCGAAGCCGCCGTTCGCCTCTAGAACCGCACCTTGATGGTGCCGCCGAAGGTGCGGGGGTTGCCCGGATAGCCCTGGACGATGCCCGTCGACTTCGTCAGGCCCAGCAGGTTGATGTAGTAGGCTTCGTCCGTGAGGTTCTCGACCCACAGCTGCGCGTCGATGGTGTTGTGGCGCAGCAGTGTCCCCACCCGCAGGCTCATCAGGGCGTAGCCCTTGATATTGGCCAGGGGGTCCAGGGTGATGGTGGTGTTCTGGTCCGAGCGCCAGTTCACGTCATAGACGATGTAGCTGGTGGTGTTGGGGATGATCTCCCGGGAATAGTCCACCGTAAGATCGGTGGTCCATTTCGGCGCCCAGGCCACCTGGCGGCCGGTCAGGTCGCAGGACAGGGCCGTGAGTTCCGCCGGGCAGACGGAATTGCGGAACGAAGCGTAGGTGGCGATGTTGTAGGACACGAAGCCCTTCAGGTGCAGGCCGCCGACGATCCAGCCCTCGCCCTCCAGTTCGACGCCCTTGGAACGCTCGGCGCCGACATTGGCCAGGAACTTGGTGGCGGTGTTGCCCACCCCGATGGCTTCGTTGGCCTGGGCGTTGGTCACCAGGGTGTCGAATACGGTGGCGTTGACCAGCAGGTGGCGGTTCAGCCACTGGCTCTTGACCCCCAGCTCCACATTGTCGGCCTGCTCGCCCTTGATGTCCTGGCTGGCGCCATGGGCGATGGCCAGGGCGATGTTGGCGTCGGGGTTGCTCGAGTTTTCCGGCAACAGGTTGAAGCCCTTGGACTTGTAGCCGCGGGAGAACAGGACGTAGCCCATCACGTCAGGGGTGAAGCGATAGCTGACGCTGACCTCGCCGGACAGGGAGCTGTCGGTGATCGAATCCTTGGCCTGGCCGAGCTGGGCGTTGGCCCCGCTGGAGGACATGGCGTTGAGCTGGGTCTGGGTCAGGCCGCCGGGGTTGGAGGCCACCCAGCCGTTATAGGTCATGCGCTTGGATTCCCAGGTCTGCCGCAGGCCCAGGTCCAGGGCCCATTTCTTGTCGACGTCGGGATGCCAGGTCACATTGCCGAAGATGGCTTCGGTGGTGGTGTGGAACTTGGCCTGGGAGCGGAATCCGGCGCCGGTCAGGGCGTTGGCGTAGGCGCCCTGGGCCCAGGTGACCCCGGACCTGGTCGGGAAGGCCGTTGCCGAGGGGTTGGCCGCCCAGATGTTGTACTGGCTGCCGAACCGCACCCGGGAATCGACCTGGAGATCCTGGCTGGAGAAGAAGGCCCCAGCCACGGCTTCCACCGGCCCGCCCTTCTGTGAGGCCCAGCGCGCTTCCTGCGAGAACTGGCTTTCCCTGTTGCAGGAGCCGTAGTCCTGGATGGCGTCCAACTGGGTATAGTCGTTGTCGTTGTTGGTGTAGCAGGACCAGGTTTGATAGGCGGTGATCGAGGTCAGGGACCCGTGCTCGCCCAGGTCATAGTCCGCTTCGGTGCTGAACTGGCCCGAATGGGTGACCGAGGTCTGGGCGCTGTTGATATCGATCCGCCGGTTGGAGGCGTCGCCGGTCACCAGGGTGTAGCCCGCCGCGGCCATCCGGGCCTTCAAGGCGTTGGCATTGTAGATCGACAGGGTGACGGGGGCGATCGAGTTGAAATCCTGGCTGCCCAGAGCGCCGATCATCCGCACCGTCAGCTTGTCGGTGAGCTTGCCCAGCAGTTGCAGCCGCACCCCTTCGCCCTGGCGGGCGTTGGCTTTGCCGCCGTTATAGGCGTTGGAATAGTTGCCATCGATGTCGCTGTAGAAGGCCGACAGCCGGGCCGCCAGCTTGTCGGCGATGATCGGCCCCGAGGCGCTGATCTTGTACTGTTGCAGGCCTTCGTTGCCGCCGGTGGCCTCGGCGGCCAGTTGCGGGGTGAAGCTGGGTTTTTCGGTATTGATGATCACCGCGCCAGCGGTGGTGTTCTTGCCGAACAGGGTTCCTTGGGGGCCTCGCAGCAGGTCCACCTGGGCGATGTCGTTGAAGTCGCCGCTGACCATGCCGGGACGGCCGGTATAGACCCCGTCGACGAAGACGCCGACCGAGGCGTCGATCCCGTCCGTGTTGAATCCGTTGTTGCCGATGCCGCGGATGCCGAGGTTCAGCTGCTTGGGATTGGTCAGGTAAACGGAGAAAGCTGGGAATTTGAACTGAAAGTCCGAGAAGTTGACCAGGTTTTCCCGCGCCAGTTCCTTGGCGGTCAGAACGGTCACCGGGATCGGAACCTGTTGGACGCTTTCGGCCCGCTTGCGCGCGAAGACGGTCACTTCCCCAGGATGCTCGGCGCCGGCGTCCTGGCCGGCGGCGGGCGCCGCCGCGTCGGCCTCGGCGTGGGCCGGGGAAAGTCCCAGCATCAGACTGGTGGAAAACAGGAGCGCGACCCCGCTCATATAGCGGGTTTTGCGGTTACTGGTCATGATCGTCTAGCTATGCCCCTTAGACGAGATTTACGAAATAACGATGTGTGTGTTTTGACAGTCAAAGCGCCACAATTTATGCTGATTTTAACATCATAATTGTAGCTATGTGGGCGACTCTCCGTCGCCCTCTTTGTATTGTCTTATGCGTTGGCAAAATGGATTTGCGAGGCCGGGGATAGAGCCTCTACGCGTCAGTTTTATTACAATTCTATATCAGAAATTTAAATACGGCGGGGTTCGGCCCGCGTGGCTCCGCAACGGACTTCGGACCCTCGCCTTGGCGGGGCGGCGCACCGGTTTCGGTTCTGGGAGCCGGGCCTACCAGGTGTCAGCGAAGGCGGGGCCCCAGGTTGCTGACCACGTCGTGGGCGTCATAGGCTTCGGGGCGCGAGGGCCGGGGGCCGTGGCCGCACAGGATCTCCAGGGTCGCCACATAGGTTCCCTCGCCGCCGAAGGTGGTGGCGCCGCCGACGCCCACCCCGCCGCCGCGGCCGTAGCCGCCGCCTCCAAGGCCGATGCTGAACTGCGGAGACGTGGCCGGGGCCATGGAGCGGGAGCGGTCAGTCACCTCGAACCAGTCGAAGCCTTGAGCCAGGGCCTGATTCGCCGCCTGCAGCAGGGCCCGGTCCTCGACCTCGGCCTGGGACATGCGCGAGCGTCCGCGATAGGTGACGTGATAACGGCCCGTCTCGATCGGTTGAACCGAGGCCCCGACCGGTGGCGGCCTGGAGGCGCCTGTGGTGTCGCAGGCGCAAAGAAGCGTCAGGCAAAGGGCGGAAAGGACGAGGCGCGTCATGGCGAAGCTCCAGGCGTTACTTTGCAAATGACTGGCGCGCCCTGACGTTCCTTGCAATGGGCCTTTTCGCCTGGGTGAGCCACAACGGATAAAGGCCAGACCTTTCGGTCTGGCCTGATCCGCCCGGTAGGGATGACGAATAGTCGTCTGCTGCGCGGACGTCAGGCCTCCGCCGTCTGGCGGAAGGCCCTGAGGGCCGAACAGACGGTCAGACGATTACGCGCCTTGGAACTTGAGGGGGACGCGGATGGTGCCGGTCTTGGAGCCGATCGGCAGGAACGAGGCCACGCACAGGGCGGCCTTGTCGAAACCCTTACCCGCGGCGCTGTTTTCCACGACCTTGCAGTCCGACAGCTTACCTTCGGCGGCGGAGCATTCCAGCACCACGCTGGCGCTGTCGCTGGCCGAGGCGAACTTGTCGACGCATTGCGTCATGTGGGCCTGGAACCCGCCGTCGGCGAGCGAGCTGCCGGCGATGAGGAAGCTGCCGACGATTCCTGCGGCGATGGCGATTGAGTTTTTCATCCGCTTCTCCTTTGTTTGGACGGTGAGCAGACTATGCCGGGCGCAGGTTAATAATACCCTGAAGCGCGACAATATTGCAGATAATTTTCAAGTAACCATAAGGCTGTTGCTGCCGGCTCCTTAGAGTCCTGTAGGGGGTGTCGCGGCTTGGGGGAAAACTCGTCCTATAGTTAGGAAGCGTTAGCATTCTTCGCGGAATATGCTGCCACAAGCAATGTTCGGCTATGATGTCGTGAGGGAATGAAATGAGGGGCTTTCGGCTTTCGGACGTGCCGATGATCGTGAAGATCGGATTCGCGCCGGCCATTGCGCTTTTTATGTTTGTTGCGGTGGTGATGGGCAGCATCATCGTCCAACAAGGCGCCGCGCATGAGTTGAAGGAGGTTGTCCAGGTGGACATGCCCGCCTCACAGCGCCTGCAAGACATTTCGCGGCGGATCGCGGCGGCTCACGGTCAGCTCTATCTGATCATGACCCACCAGGCCGGGGGCATCGACAAGGACAAGATCGATGGCCAGATGAAGAGCCTGCTGGCGGAGTTCGACTCGATCTCTTCGGAAGTTAAGCAGGTCAAGGCGCAGGAGCCGGCTTCGCAAAAGCCGTTGTTCGACAAGCTGATCAACCAGCTCTCCGACACCCGCAGCGCCGTTGACGTGGTGGGCGGCATGGTCGGCGTCGACTTCCAGACCGCGGCCGGCTTCGTCTCCCCCTTCGAGGACAGCTACAACCAGATGACCGCGACCCTGGCCAAGGCGTCCGCCTTCGCCGATTCGCAGACCAACCACCGCGCCGACCAGACCATGCGCACGTCCCAGACCACGATCTATTCGATGATCCTGGTGGGCGCCCTGACCCTGGTGGTCGTCGGCTTCATCTCGGTGGTCTCGGTCCTGACCACCCGCCGCTCGATCAACGATATCGCCAAGGCCACCTCGACCCTGGCCGCCGGCGACAACTCCGTCGACCTCGACCGCATGGCCCGCAAGGACGAACTGGGCTCGGTGGTGAAGTCGCTGATGGTGTTCCGCGACAATCAGCTGCACCTGGAAGAACTGCGCGCCGAACAGGAATCGGCCCGCGCCATGACCGACCAGGAACGCCGGGCCAAGGAAGAGGCCGCCGCCGCCGCCGCACGCGAACAGGCCCTGGTGGTCTCCAATCTGGCCGCTGGCCTGGAGCGTCTGGCCTCGGGGGATATGACCTATCGCATCGAAGCCGAGTTCCCCGGCGAGTACCGCAAGCTGCGTGAAGACTTCAACGGCGCCATCACCCAGCTGGAAGACGCCCTGCGCGTGATCCATGAAGGCACCACCGGCATCCAGACCGGCTCGCACGAGATCAGCCAGGCGGCCGACGACCTGTCGCGCCGCACCGAGCAGCAGGCCGCCGCCCTCGAACAGACCGCCGCCGCCCTGGACGAGATCACCGCCACGGTGAAGAAGACCGCCGACGGCGCCACCCATGCCCGCGAGGTGGTCTCCACCGCCAAGACCGACGCCACCCGCTCCGGCGAGGTCGTCCACGGCGCGGTGTCGGCCATGAACGAGATCGAGAGCTCCTCCAAGCAGATCAGCCAGATCATCGGCGTGATCGACGAGATCGCCTTCCAGACCAACCTTCTGGCCTTGAACGCCGGGGTGGAAGCCGCCCGGGCGGGCGAGGCGGGCCGCGGCTTCGCCGTGGTCGCC
>JARLIP010000067.1 GCA_031291685.1 Caulobacteraceae bacterium
ACGCGCAGGAAGTCGTGACTGTAGAGCGAGTGAAAGTCCGAACTCACGACGCGCGCGCCCCTCATGATCCGCCTTGCGCCTTCATGGCCACGGTGGGGGCGGAAGGGCAAGGGGCGGAGATGAGAGATGGGGGTTGGGGGGTGGGAAACAAAGGGTTTGGGGGGGATGGCTTTACCGCAGAATGCTGACATCCGCGCCGGGGAGTTCATGGCGGTGCCAATTCCTAGATTAGGGAAATGCTATCCTTTGGCGAGCGCTCCATCGAAGCCACCGACTGTGGATGCTCGTGGCGGAGTGGATGAAGCTAAACGTGGCCTAGGGCCCTTTGATCCCTTTCACCGCCGGCGCTGGCTTAGGTGCTGGCGGCTGAACGGCAATGGCCTTTAGAGCTGGTGTCTGCACGGCTGATTTAGCCGGAAGTACAGCGCCGACCGGCGTTTTCGTCAGACAACTCGACGATACCGGCGTCAGCTTGACGAACGCGTAGCTCGCGAACACGGCACCGATCACGGCAATGCCGGCGATCACGATAAGCGCACCGCGGTGCCAGCTGACACGCTTGATCAGACCGGTGAAGATTGAGACGAATTGCTCGCTGATCGCCGCGTAGTCGCTTTCCAAACGCTTTTGCTGGGCTTTGATATCATCGTCGATAGCTTCGAGCGTTATCCACTGATTGGCGATCGCGATGATGAGCAGGACCACAAAGACCCAGGCACCCGCGAGGACGGCGATATTAGTCCAAAACTCGACGCCGCAACCCTGAACAGCTTTGAGCTGCGAGACGGTAATGATTGTCGCGATGGGAATGCCTAAAAGTTGCCCTTGAATATCGATGAGTGTCTTATGAATTTTCGCGACATAATCGACACGCGCGGCTTCCACCTCACCCCGGATTTTCGAATAAGAAAAGCTCGACGCGAAAAGGCGATAGCCTTGTCTGAGCGTTTCCGTCACAGCGCCAAGGTTTTCTAATAGATAGGTAAATCGCTGCGCTGTAGGCACAGCCTCTACCATCTGAACGATAGACGCCTCTAGAATCGCCAGCTTTTGATCTTGGTGGACGTCATCCTTGAAATTTTCGAGCAGCGTATCGATCGCAACAATCGAGACCTGTTCCAAGGCTTTAACGTCGTATCGCACCGGAACAACGACCTTACCATCATGGATAAATACCAATTCTTGGCGAGTCCGGTCGAGATAGGCAGCGGCCTTGGCGAACAAAGCAACAAGGTCTAACACCTTACGGTAGGCTGCTAATGTGGCGGACGGGGGGACAGTGTAAGTATCGAGGCGACTATCGACGATGTAGTAGGCGTTTGGCTCCGTGATCCGCGCCTCTGACGCCTTAAGTAGATTTTCGAAGGTGCGCGCCAGAATTCCAAGTCCAATACGTGGCTGCCCCACGCGAACGCGAACCGCCTTACCGACCGCAATGGTAGCGGGGTCCGTAATGACGGCCAGATTGGCATCCTCAGCCGCTATTTCATCTGCCTCTATGAATAGAAGGTTCGCGATCTGCTCAGGCGTCGACAATGTAAGCAAGCCCTCGTCCCCCTGAGCGTCGAAATCGATGCTCCTGTAGAGGCTCAGCAGCTGCTCGAAGCGGAGTCTAGTCATACCTCACCAGCTCATTCCTGAGCTGTGCGGTCAGATCTTCGGGCAGATCCAGCAGCGTGAGCGTATTTTCGCTCGCATCGTAGCGGACCTTCCCGCCACTCAAAGCGTCGCGTTCGAACTCCACTGACCATTGGGCGGTCTTTCCCTTGAACTTCACGAGGGAGCTTAGGGCGCGCCGGTCTGGAACGAAGCGATCATTGAGCTTGCGTTCGGGATCGGTCAGTACGGCAAGAAGCGCCTGTGGCTCCCTCGGGGCAAGCTCGTTTGCCAAGGCCTCGAACTCGATCTCTTCGCGATTGCGCGAGGCCCGGTCGCAAATCGATTTGGCCTTGCTAAGAAACTCATCGCGCGCCTCGCCAAGCAGGCCCTGGTCATCAGCGAAACCCTTGAGGGCTTGGACGAGATCGGTGGTGTCCTGGCGCACCTGGACGGTGTTGTCGCATCCCAGGAAGGCCATGAAGTATTCGGAGACTGCCCCTTTGCCCTTAAGGAATCCGATGTAACGCTCTTCATTCGCCGCCCAGCCTGTAAGATTGATGCGTCCGGCGAACCTAAACCCATCCATGTCGAGGTGGTGGACGTCGGCAACGTCGTAGGAAGAGGTCAAGGCGGCGCTGAGTTTGTCGTTAAGGATCGCCACAAGCATGTATTGTCGATCATCACGGCCGAAATGTGCGAAAAACACATGCCCGCCCTGGGCTGCATTTCGCAGACCAGCCTGATGTTTAAGAGTGGCCATCATCTTTTCAGTTAGAATCGCAAAATCAGACTGCTGTTCGAGATACTCACGCAGATGCATTTCAGTGGGCGCGGCGTCATCCGCTGCGGAGAACTTACCGTGGGATTTCGACGCCCGTCGAATGTACAGCTCGTATAACTCATCGACGACCCGCTGTGTCGTGGGTGTGACCGCCAGATGGTCGTTGCCGGTTCTGACCCGGAAACCGTCTTCGCCCTTGTCCAAATCGTGGATGGCGACATTGATGATTTGATTTGCCATATCCCGCCCCAAGGCTGCTCATTTTTAGGGCCGACTCAGCCCTGCCCCGAGCGCAGAATTGCAGCAGTACAAGCTTGGCACCACCTCCACGTGTGCTAACACAGCAAGAATCCTTAGGCAATGCAATGTTCTCAATTTGTTCCAGAATATCAAGCGGAACAGAGATCTGCCGGTACGCAGCTAGCCTATGCCTTCCTCCCCCGAACTCCGCCACCAGATTTGCGAGATATCGAGACGCCTCTTTGGAATATCGCCATTGCCGCTGGCGTTATGTCGACTTGCCTCACCCGGAATTACGGCAACACCCCACCCAATCGCCCAACCCACCCCCGCTCAGACCTCGGGAAGGTCGTAGCGGGGCGACATGGGCAGGAGACTCAGTTGCTGCATCATGCCGATGCCGTCGCGGCTGGCGCGGTGTTCGAGGATCAGTTCGTCTTTCAGGGTGCGCCATTGGATCGACTGGACCTTGAATGTCTTGCCCGTGGGTGGCGCGCCTTCCCCCATGGCCGCGCCGTCAGCCCAGGGCCGCCTCAAGGTCCGTGTGGCCAAAATCCCCGCCCTTGAACAGGATCGGCGCTCCGTGCTGGGCGGCGCAGGCGTAGGACAGGCAGTCTCCGAAGTTCAGCTGGGCGGGATGGCCCTTGCCGAAGCGGGCGAAGGCCTGGACCGCTCTGTGGCCGATCGCGTCGGTGATCGGGGCTTAGCCTGCCCCCCCCATCCGCTCTCCCCGGCGAAGGCCGGGGTCCAGATCATAGGACGCAGAACCAGGTAATTTTGGCTCTTCTTGTGGATAGACCTGAGTTTTGTCATCTGGGTCCCGGCATTCGCCGGGAAATTCGGTTCATGAGGATGGGATTAGAGACCAAACATCATTACCGTTGTTATGATACGCCTTTCAAAGGATGCCGTCACGCATCCACCGTTGTGGCGCCCGGCTATTTTTCCAGAAGAAACCACGTGATGTCGTCTTGGGAATGGTAGTTATCCCGGTGATAGGCGAATCCGTAGTTGATCAGTTTCAAGCCATAGCGATCGATAAGCTCTCCGGCGAAATCCCGCTTGAACAGCCTCTCCTGATTTCCCCGGTAGGGGACCATCATGGGTGTCGGGTTATAGTATTCGCAGACCGCAATATAGCGGGATGACAGCCTGTATAGATTCTCGTAGGCCTTATCCAGTTCATCGGGATTTATGTGAATCAATACGGTCTTGGTGAACACCAGGTCGAATGACGCCTCACTCTTGAGGGGGTCGAGCAGAGAGCCACATCTGATGTCGGCGATCTTGAGCATCCGCGCCTGGGCGGCCGCCAGCTCGTTGATCTCGATCCCGCTCAGTTCGAAGGCGTCGTTCAGGGCGCGCAGCGCCTTCAGGTTCAGGCCGATGTTGCAGCCGAGTTCCAGTATGGACCCTATGTTCGGCGCCGACCGGATGATGTCCCGAAAGAGCGCGATGTTGGAGGCGACGAGGCGTTCATCGTTGTTCCGCTTGATATAGTCCTCGCAGAACTCGCCAGCCCAGAAATTTTCCTGCGCGGTTTTGTAAGCCATAGCCGTTCACCCTCACCCCATCCCTTGCGGGAGAAACCTATGAAAATCACTGGCCAGGGTAGAATTGTTTCAGTGTTCAATGGGTTAGTTGCGCGTCTGTTGCGGCTTGGTAACATTTTTTCCGGGCGCCACGGGCTCAAGAACAGCCCATCACGGCAGAAATTGCCGTGGCGGTCTTTCAGACTGAATCCCGCGCGCGATGACCCGGTTTCGTTCACGGCATGGATCGCCGCGAGCGGCGATGACGGGGAGTGGGTTTCAGCGGTCAGTCTCAAAGGCCGCAGCTATTAAGCCCCCGGCCGGTCCATCTGGAACATCAGCTCGGGCGCGATCTCGGCATAATCGGCGGGGCCGCCGCAGCGCATGATGGGGTGGGCGGCGGCGGTGTCGTAGACGCCGTTCCTGATCAGGGCCTTGTCGATGTGGGCGGCGATCACCTCGCCCAGGACCAGCCAGGTGGGGACCGGCGTTCCGTCCGCGCCCTGGAGCTGGAGGATCTGGGTGACCCTGCACTCGAAGGACACCGGGCTTTCGGCCACCCGGGGGGCGGCGATGCGGCGGGAGGGGGCCGGGGTCAGGCCGGCCAGGGTGAATTCGTCCACCTCGTGGGGCACGGGGGCGCTGGTCTGGTTCATGGCCGCGGCCAGGGGGCGGGTGGCGAGGTTCCAGACAAACTCGCCGGTCTCCTCCACATTGCGCAGGCTGTCCTTGCGGCCGATGCTGGAGAAGCCGACGATGGGCGGGCGGTAGTTGAAGGCGTTGAAGAAGCTGTAGGGCGCAAGGTTCAGGCGCCCCTGGGCGTCGCGGCTGGAGATCCAGCCGATCGGCCGGGGGGCGACGATGGCGTTGAACGGATCGTGGGCCAGGCCGTGGCCGGTGGCCGGTTCGTAATAGTGATAGTCCGCCATGTTCGCCTCCCCTACCCCACCGTCTCGGCGCAGAACGCCTTCATCCGCTCCATCGCCTCGGCCACCGAGGCCGTGTCGGTGGCGTAGGAGATGCGCACCGTGCGGTGGCCCCGCTCGCGGTCGAAATCCACCCCCGGGGTGACGGCGACCCCGGTGGCCGCGAGCAGGTCCGAACAGAAACGCACGCTGTCGTCGGTCAGGTGGCTGACATCGGCATAGACGTAGAAGGCGCCGTCCGGCGGGGCGAACTGGTTGATCCCCAGAGCCGGCAGGGCCGCCAGCACCAGGTCGCGGTTGTCGCGATAGCGGCGCAGGTGGCCGTCCAGCTCCTCGGTGGCGTCGAAGGCGGCGATGGCGCCCAGTTGCGACAGGGTCGGGGCGGAGATGAAGAAGTTCTGGGCCAGGCGCTCGACCCCGCGCAGCAGGTCCGGCGGGACCACCATCCAGCCGATGCGCCAGCCGGTCATGGAGAAGTATTTGGAGAAGCTGTTGAGGACGATGGCGTTCTCGTCCAGGGCCGCCGCCGAGACCGGCGCCTCGCCATATTGCAGGCCCTGATAGATCTCGTCGGAGATCAGGGTCAGGTTCGCCGCCCGGCAATAGTCGGCCAGGGCCTTCATGGTGGCCGCGTCGATGATCGAGCCGGTGGGGTTGGAGGGGCTGGCCACGATCACCCCGTCCAGGCCCCCATGCAGGCGGGCGGCCTCCTCGATCAGGGCCGGGGTCAGCTGGTAGTGGGTTTCCGGCCCGCAGGGGACCGCGATCACCTCCACGTCCAGGGCGCCCAGGATGTTGCGGTAGCAGGGATAGCCCGGGGCGGCGATGGCCACCTTGGCCCGCCCGTCGAAGGCCGCCAGGAAGGCCAGCAGAAAGCCGCCGGAGGAGCCGGTGGTGACCACGATCCGTTCGGGGCTGATCTCGATCCCATGGACCTGACGATAGTGCTCGGCGATGCGGGCGCGCAGTTTGGGCACGCCCGTGGCCAGGGTGTAGCCCAGGATGTCCTTTTCCAGGGCCCGGGCGGCGGCGGCGCGCACCGTGGCCGGGGCCGGGGTCGAGGGCTGGCCGACCTCCATGTGGAACACCCGGCGGCCCGCCCGCTCCAGCTCGACCGCGGCCTTGGCGACCTCCATGACGACAAAGGCGGGGATCTGACCACGGTGGGAAAGGGGCATGGGCGACCTGATCTGGGAGGGGCCGCGAACACCGCCGCCCCATCGCCGCCGGTTCTAGAGGATTTTCCACTCAAGCAAAGGCCGCGACTGCCGCAGGGTGAGGGATTGACGCCTCCCCGCCGCCGCGCGATGGCGCCTGCAAGGCCCCGCGACGTGACCGGGCCAGCCAGCCAGCGGAGAACCAGGATGAAAGCGATCCAGGCGGACGATCTGACGTCCATCGACAGCTATCGCCAGATCGAGCTGCCCACGCCCCAGCCGGGGGAAGGCCAGGTGCTGATCCGGGTGGAGGCCTGCGGGGTGGGCTATGTGGACGCCCTGGTGGCCCTGGGCCGCTATCAGGTCAAGCCGCCCCTGCCCCACATTCCCGGCAGCGAGATCGCCGGGCGGATCGAGGCGGTGGGCGCGGGCGTGAGCGGATTGGCGCCCGGGGACCGGGTGATGGCGGTGGGCCGGGGCGGGTTTTCGGAATTCAGCCTGGCGCCGGCGCAGAGCGTGTCGCCGATCCCGCCGGCCATGAGCGCCGAGCAGGCGGCCGGCTTTCGCATCAACTACCTGACCGCCCTGCATGGCCTGCGCGACCGCGCCCAGCTTCGCCATGGGGAGCGCCTGCTGGTGTTCGGGGCGGCGGGCGGCGCGGGCATGGCGGCGGTGCAGGTGGGCCGGGCCCTGGGCGCCCATGTGATCGCGGCGGCCTCCACGGCGGAAAAGCGCGCCTTCGCCCTGGAGCACGGCGCCCACGAGGCCATCGACACCGAGGTCGAGGGCTGGCGCGATCGGCTGAAGGCGGCCACCAGCGGCCGGGGCGCCGACGTGGTGTTCGATCCGGTGTGCGGGCCCCTGTTCGAGGCGGCCTTCCGCAGCCTGAGCTGGCGCGGGCGGCATCTGGTGGTGGGCTTCGCCGGGGGACCGATCCCCGCCCTGCCCGCCAACCTGCCCCTGATGAAGGGCGCGGCCCTGGTGGGGGTCGATGTACGGCAGTACCTGCTCTACGAGGCCGCCGCCGGGGCCGAGAGCCTGGCGACCCTGCTGGACCTGGTCCAGACCGGCCAGTTCAGCCCGCCGGTGGGCCGGGTGTTCCCCTTCGCCGAGGCCCGCGAGGCCCTGACCTACGCCACCACGGGCACGGGGCTGGGCAAGACGGTGCTGAGGGTGGGGTAAAGCAAAGAAAGAGCCCCCTCCACCGCTTCGCGGTCCCCCTCCCCCAACGGGGGAGGAATGGACCTGGCGCCGATCCCGAATTCCTCCCCCATTGGGGGAGGGGGACCACGCGCAGCGTGGTGGAGGGGGCTCTCGCCGCCGGTGCTAGGCCGCCTTGTCGATCGACAGGGTCTCATAGCGGCGCAGGTGGTGGTCCACCGAGCCGAACAGACCTTCGATGATGGTGGCGCGCTTGAAGTAGTGGCCGATGGCCATTTCGTCGGTCATGCCCATGCCGCCATGCAGCTGGATGGCGTTCTGGCCGACGAACTTGCAGGCGCCGCCGATCTGGACCTTGGGGCCTGTGATGGCCTTGGCCGGCTGGGCGTCGGTCTCGACGAGCTTGATGGTC
>JARLIP010000068.1 GCA_031291685.1 Caulobacteraceae bacterium
GACCATGCACCGCGTCGATGCCGAACAGCAGCGGGATCGACGTATGCCCCGGCCGCGCCTCGGCCGCGACGGCGCGAAAGGCCCGGATCAGGGCCAGCCAGTCGGCGGGCGGCGCGCGGTTGTCCGCATGGGGGGCTGAGTTGCCGCCAGCCAGCAGGGCGCCCAGGGGATAGCGCCGCAGATCTTCCGGGGTGATCGAGGCGATATCGGCCTGGATGGTCTGGCCGACCTTTTCCTCCACCGACATCCGGGCGATCAGGGCGTCCATACGGGCTTCGGTCGCCGGATCTGTGATCGCCGCCGGGCTGGCGGCTCTGGGCCAAAGACCCGGATGGGCCAACCCACTGACAGGCGCTGGCGCCACCGAAGGACTTTCGCTGCCGAAAGCGGGAGGCGAGACGATCGCGGCCGAAGCGAACAGGACAAGGCTAAGGCGTTGCGCCGAGCGGCGGAACATCGTCATGGGGCGCCGATCATTGGGAACTTGCACGAAAAAGTGGGGCGGCGACGGGTTTCGACGCCGCCCCATCAGGTCCTCCGAAGCCTAGAACTTGACCTTCAAGTTCGCTCCAAAGGTTCTCGGGGGAAGATATTGAGAGATATAGATATTGTCGGAGGTCACACCGCCGACGCTGGTGCGGATGCGGCCGTCCTCGACATTCTGCACGTAGAAATCCAGCGACCAGGCGTGGCCGTCGGTCTCGGCGGCGTATTTCAGCCCCAGGTCCGTGCGGGTGTAGGCCTTCTGCTTATCGCCCTCCCCATCATGGAACAGGCTCAGCCAGCTCTCCGTCTCGTAGTGGGTGGTGAGTCGCGGCGACAGGGTCGCCCCGTTCGGTAGATGGAAGTCATGCTGATAGAGGAAGGTCACCGCCGCGCTGGGCGCATGAGGCAGGGCGTGGCCGGTGATGTCCACGCAGTTGCTGATCAGCGGATTGGTCGTGCAGACCGGCAGGTTGCTGTAGTCATTGCTGCCGGCCGACCGCTCGACCCCCGCCTTGGTGTGCAAGGTGGCGAAGGACAGGGCGGCGTGATCGTCCCGGGTGATCTGGGCCGACAATTCAGACTCGAAGCCCACCACTGTGGTTGAGCCGCCGATATTGACGATATCCAGGCCGTGGCTGCCGTCCGCGAAGGTCACGGGCGCGCTGAACTGATAGCCTTTGAACTCTTCATAGTAGACGGCGTTGTTCCAGGTGACCCGGCCGCCGAAGAAGGTGTTCTTGGAGCCGATCTCGTAGTTGGTCACGGTCTCCGGCTTGTATTGCAGCCCACCGTCCTGCAGCCCGCCGGACTTGTAGCCGGTGGAGACGCTGGCATAGACGAGGAAGTTCTTGGTGATGTCCGCGTCGGCCCGCGCCAGCCAGGTCGCGCGGCTGGAATGATAGCTGCCATCGTTGTGCTGGTATGTGGAAAAGGCCGGCGAGGTCAGCGGGTTGGTGCTGGGGTCGATCGGGACTTGCGGGACCGTGGTCAAGCCGGCCCAGCCGTTGTTGGTGCCGCCTTCATTGCCGCGATGGTCGTCGGTGTAGCGAGCCCCCACGGTCAGGTGGAAGCGCTCGCCCAGGTTCCAGGTGGCCTGGCCGAACACGGCCTTGGATTCCACGGTCTCCTTAGGCTGGATGAACGAACCCTGCCAACTGACGGTGCCTTGGGAGGTGCCGTTCATGATCGGGATGTCGAAGCGGATCGCATTGTCCTCGGCCGCGTAATAGAGGCCCAGGATCCAGTCCACCGTGTGCTTGCCGAGGGACTTCACCTCGACTTCGTGGCTGTAGTTCGTATAGCGCGAGTAGTTGGTGCGATCCTCCTGGAAGGTCGCCCCCGTCGCGAAACTGGTCGGAACGTGGGTCCCGCCGTCCTGATCGAAGGCCGACGCCCCGGTATAGCGGCTGTAGCCGGCGATATAGTCCAGTCCCAGATAGTCGGTCAGGCGATAGTCGACCCGGCTGCGGAAGGTGTGCACGTCCCGATGCAGGTAGGGCGCCGTGTCGATCAGGGCGGACCAGAATGACGCCCCCGGACGCGGGTTCTGCATCAGGTTGATGTTGGGCGTGCCGCGATCCTGGAAATACTCATAGGAGAAGTTCCAGGTCAGGCGATCCGTCGGCTGCCACAGGCCGCTGAGGCGCAGGGCCGTCTGGTCCTGGGCGTCGTATTTCGGGCCGCCCTGGACAAATTGATTGGGATCGATCGGCTTGAAATTAGCGGAGGAGATGCCCCCGGCCAGGGCGGCGGCCTGCTGGCTGGCCAACGAAGGCAGGTTGGGCCTTTGGTAGTCGACATAGCCGTCGTGCTGCTCGTGAACGAAGGCCACACGGAAGGCCAGGGTGTCGGTGATGGGCAGATTGATCGCCCCGCGCACGCCCCATCGGCCATAGTCCCCGACCCCGGCCTGCACATCGCCGCCAAAGGCGCCGATCTTGGGCTTGGACGTCATCATATTGACCGCGCCGACCGTGGAGTTACGGCCCCACAGGGTGCCCTGCGGGCCCCGGTCGACTTCCAGGGCGTCAAGGTCGAACAGCAGCGCCGTCGCGCCTTCCGCCCTGGGGGAATAGACGCCGTCCACGAACATCGCGACCTCGGGGTCGGCATATTCGGTCTTGGCGCTGTCGTTACCGACACCACGAAGGGTCAGGGTGACCACCCCATGGTCCCCTTGAGACGTCGCCTGGAAGCTCGGCACCAGATGGGTGACGTCCTCGATAGTGTTGACGTGCTGGTCGGTCAGGGCGGTCGCGTTCAGCGCCGTGATCGCCACAGGGGTTTCCTGCAGGCGCGTGTTTCGTTTGGTTGCGGTGACGATGATCTCCGCGGTGGGCGCTCCATTGTCCGCCACCGCCTCGGCGGCGACCGCGCCGCTGGCGCTCGCCATCAATGCAATCACCGCGACCGAAGTACGCAGGGCTATTTTCCTTGCCATGGCTTTGCCATTCCTCCCTCAAATAGCTTCTTTCGGCGCTTGAAGAGCAACCGTTATCGTAGCGTTTCATCCGAACCGGCATCGCGATCAAGTGAAATGACAGCGCTTACCGACAGCGCTGTCATATTTATGTGAATTGTGTCTGAATAGCAACGGTCTTCAATGAGAAACGGGAGAGGAACCCAGGAATGGCTTCTGTATCAAGGGTTTTGATCGTAGGCGGCGGGGCCGCGGGTTGGCTTACGGCGGCGTATCTGGCCAAGGCCCTGGCCACCGCAAGCCCTGGTGGTGTCGCCATCAGTCTGGTCGAGTCGGCGGACATCGGCATCCTGGGGGTGGGCGAAGGCGCATTTCCTTCGATTCGAGGAACCCTGTCCGCCATCGGGGTGAGCGAGGCGCGCTACCTCAAGGAGACCGGCGCCACCTTCAAGCAGGGGATCAAGTTCGCCCATTGGGTGCGCCCGCCAGACCAGTCGGGCGCGGATCACTATTTCCACCCCTTCAGCCTGCCAAGCCAGAGGCCCGGCGGTCCCGAACTCCTGCCCTATTGGCTCCTGGGCGCCGCGGGCCCCGGCGCGGCCTTCGCCGAGGCGGCGACCATGCAAAAACGGGTGGCTGACGCCTGCCGCGCGCCCAAGCGGGCGTCCGACAAGGACTATCTGGCGCCCCTGAACTACGCCTACCATTTCGATGCGATCCAACTCGCCCGGTTCCTGTCCGAGGAGGCCCGCGCCCTTGGGGTGATTCACCACACCGCCACCGTTGACCGGGTGGATCTGGGCGAGGACGGCGCCATAGCCGGGGTGGTGACCCAGGAAGTCGGAACCCTGACCGCCGACCTCTATATCGACTGCACAGGGTTTCGCGCCGCCCTGATCGGTCATGCCCTCGGCTCACCCTACCACCGCGTCAGCGACACCCTGTTCGTCGACCGGGCCCTGGCCATGCAGGTCCCCTACCCCACCCCTGACACACCGATCGCCTCATACACCATCTCCACCGCCCACGAAGCCGGCTGGACCTGGGACATCGGCCTGAAAACCCGGCGGGGAACCGGCTATGTCTATTCCAGCCGCCATACGGACGACGCCCGCGCCGAGGAAATCCTGCGCGGCTATGTCGGCCCAGGCGCCAAGGACCTGACACCGCGCCTTTTGAAATTCGACGTCGGCTATCGCGAAACCCAGTGGATCAAGAACTGCGTGGCCGTGGGACTGTCGGGCGGCTTCCTCGAGCCCCTGGAATCCTCCGGCATCGGCCTTGTGGAGACCGCCGCCTATCTGATCGCGCACCTGTTCCCGTTCAATGGCGAGATGGCGCCGGTGGCCCGGACCTTCAACGCCTTCATGTCCGCCCGCTATGCCCGGATCGTGGACTTTCTGAAGCTGCACTATTGCCTGAGCCAGCGTCGGGACTCCCCGTTCTGGATCGACAACGCCGACCCAGCCTCAATCCCGGACAGCCTGAAAGACAAGCTGACCATGTGGCGCGCCCGACCGCCCCATCGCCTGGACTTCATCACCGATTTGGAGATGTACCTGCCGGCCAGTTGGCAGTTCGTGCTCTACGGCATGGAGTTCCAGACCGACCTGACCGCCAGCCAGGCCGCCTATCCCCAGATGGACGAGGCCCGGCGGGAGTTCGCCACCCTCAAGGACGTAGCCGGACGGGCCCTCGCGGACCTGCCCGACCACCGCGCCCTGCTGGAGGCGATCTGCGCGCGGGCCTGATGGCCCGCGCCGCCCTTATCGTGCGCCCGCGCTGGCATGCTCCTGAGCATAGCCGGCGTTGGCCTCGGTGATGACATAGGCGCGGATCGCCTCCACGTCGGCCTCCTTCAGCGAGCCCGCGAAGCTGACCATGCCATTGGACTTGCGCGCGCCGCCCAGCACCACGTCCTTGAACCCAGCCGCGTCCCCGATCAGGGGGCTGTAGCGCAGGTCCGGGATCACCCCGCCGCTGATGGCGTTGTAGCCGTGACAGACCAGGCAGTATTTGTTGAAGGTCGAATGGCCCTGGGCCGCGATCGCCTGGGGCGCGGCGGCCGCCGGCGGCTTGGGCATCTCGATCTTGGTCAGGTCCGGCTTGGGCAGCACGGCCTTGCCGCCGAGCTTATAGACCACGATCCGCCCGTTCTCGGGTGAGCCCTTCTGATCCACGGCGAAGCCCGCGACCAGATAGAAGATCGAGCCGAAGCCCGCGCCCACCGCCACATACTGCTCGCCGTCCACGGTATAGGTCATGGGACCAGCCAGCGTGGCCGCATAGGTGTCCGTGCTCCACAGAGGCTTGCCGTTGGCCGCGTCATAGGCATTGAAATGCCCGTCCGCCGTGCCCTGGAACACCAGGCCGCCGGCCGTGGCCAGGGTCCCGCCGTTCCACGGACCCTTATGCGCGGCGCGCCAGACCTCCTTCTGCGCCACCGGATCCCACGCGATCAGATAGCCCTTGAAGGCGTTCTTCATCGCCGCCCGGGCCTTGGGGTCCGGCGGCAGGGTGTTCAGATCGGTATTGGTGGCGGTGTTCCATTGCCCGGGATTGAAGGCGAACTTGTCGTCCGTCCCATAGGCGCCCGGCACTTCCTGGGCCGGCAGATAGACGAGGCCCGTCTTGGGGCTGAAGGACATCGGGTGCCAGTTGTGGCCGCCGAAGCTGGAGGGAAACTGCACCTCGGGACCGGCCTTGTAGTGGTCGTCGCCCACCTCGATCGGTTTGCCCGTGGCCATGTCCACGCCCTTGGCCCAGGTCACCGGCACATAGTTCCTGGCCGAGATCAGTTTTCCAGTCACCCGGTCGAGGACGTAGAAGAAGCCGTTCTTGGAGGCCTGCATCACCACCTTGCGCGGCTTTCCGTCGATGGTGAGGTCCGCCAGGGTCAGGGTCTGGGTGGAATCGAAATCCCAGCTGTCCCCAGGGGTGGTCTGATAGTGCCAGGCGTATTCCCCGGTGTCGGCGTTGACCGCGATGATCGAGGACAGGAACAGATTGTCGCCGCCCTTGGGCGAGCGGGCCTTTTCATCCCAGGGCAGGCCGTTGCCGGTGCCGAAAATGAGCAGATTGCTCTCAGGGTCATAGGCCATGGAATCCCAGGGCGATCCGCCGCCGCCGAACTTCCACCACTCCCCGCTCCAGGTCTTGGCCGCCGCCTCCATCTGCTTATTTTCGAAAGGCTTGCTCGGATCTCCTGGCACGGTGAAGAAGCGCCAGATCAGCTTGCCGCTATCGGCGTCATAGGCCGAGACATAGCCCCGCACCCCATATTCGGAGCCGGAATTCCCGACCATCACCCGCCCCTTGATGATCCGGGGGGCCATGGTGATGGTGTAGGGCTTGGACTGATCCACAGTGACCACCGACCAGGCCGGATTGCCCGTCTTGGCGTCCAGGGCCACCAGCCGCCCGTCGAGGGTCGCGACATAGACCCGGCCCTTCCACACCGCGACGCCGCGATTGACCACGTCGCAGCAGGCGTTGTGGCCCACCTCACGGGGCACCTTGGGATCGTATTTCCAAAGCAGCTCGCCGGTCTTGGCGTTCAGGGCATAGACCACGCTCCATGAACTGGTGACGTACATGGTCCCGTCCACCACGATCGGCGTGGCCTCGACCCCGCGATTGGTGGACAGCTGGAAGCTCCAGGCCAGGCCCAGATCCTTGACGTTGTCGGCATTGACCTTGTCGAGCGGGCTGAAGCGCTGCTCGCTGTAGGAGCGGCCGTGGCTCATCCAGTTCCCGGGGTCCTTGTCCGCATCCGTCAGCCGGGCCGCATCGACGGCGGCGGGCCCGTGTCCCAGATGGCACCCACCCAAGGCCGTGGCGGCCAGCAAAGTCACGGCCACCCAGGGCCCCAGACCACGTCTCATCGCATCCTCCCGTCCGGCGCGGTTGAACCGCGTCCATCTCATTCGCTTCCGAGGGTGACGCTAGCGGAGTTTGCAGCCCAGTCCAACGCTACCCCTACGGCGCCCTATCGGCGGTAGGCAGCCCTGGTTTGGCCGGTATAAGTGCCCGAAACAATGGGAGGGAGTTGAACGATGAACGCGGGTCCGCCGCCACAGGACGATGTTGTGGTGGTGCGCGCGACCCGTCTGCCCCCCAGCCCCTCGGACGCGGCCTTTTCGATCGTTCGCCTGGACGCAGGCCAACTGGCTCCAGGCGACAGGGTGGATACAGCCCTGGAGTCCGTGCCCGGGGTGGCCATGTTCCGGCGCACATCGAGCTTTGGCGCCAATCCCACCACCCAGGGGGTTGGTCTGCGCGGGGTCGGCGGATCGGGGGCGAGCCGGGCCCTGGTGACCCTGGACGGCGTCCCGCTGAATGATCCCTTCGGCGGCTGGCTGATCTGGACCAGCCTTCCCTCGGAGGATCTAGGCGGAGCCACCATCGTGCGCGGCGCGGGCGCAGGGCCCTATGGCGCGGGCGCCCTGACAGGGGTGATCACCCTGGACGAGATCCATCCGACGTCCGGCGACTGGACCGCCGACCTGGCGGCTGGGGACCATGGACAGAGTCGCGCGGCGGCCACCGCCGCCCTGCCCGTGGCCGGCGGTCAGGTCCTCCTCTCAGGCGCCGGCGAGCACAGCGACGGCTGGGTTCCGGTCCTCTCCGGCCGGGGCGCGGCCGACCGCCCCCTGGGCCTGAACGACTGGTCCGCCAGCGCGAGATATCAGGCCGCCATTGGACAGGGCGCCCTGTCGGCCCGGCTCTCAGCCTATCAGGAAGATCGCGGCGGCGGGGTGAATGGCCTGCGCTCCCGGGTGCGGGGCGACCGCTTCAGCCTCGGCTACGCCCTGGCGCCGACGCCTGGTCATTGGGGATGGCAGGCCCAGGCCTGGGCCCAGACCTCGGATCTGGCCAACACCTCGGTGAGCATCGCCGCCGACCGCAACGCCGCCACCCTGTCCAACAACCAGTACAAGACCCCCGCTGTGGGCTACGGGGCCAATTTCGCCATGCGCCACGATCTGGGCCACGGGACATTGGAACTGGGAGGCGATGTGCGTGGCGCCTCGGGGGAGGATCGCGAGGGCTTCAAGCCGGTCGCGGGCGTGCTGACCTATGATCGCCGCGCCGGAGGCCAGACCTTCATCGGCGGCGCCTATGCCGAGGCGACCCAGACCTATGGCCGCTGGCTGGTGGTCGCCGCCCTGCGGATCGACGATTGGGCGGAATTCGACGGACACCGCACCGAGCGCAACCTGAACACCGGGGCCGTGACCCTGGACAAGCATTACGGCCAGCGTGGCGGGGTTCTGCCCTCCTTCCGTCTAGCCGCCCGCCGCGACCTTAGCCAGGGCTGGAGCCTGCGCGCCGCCAGCTATTCCGGCTTCCGCGCCCCCACCTTGAACGAACTGCACCGCCCCTTCCGGGTGGGCAATGACGTGACCGAGGCCAATCCGGCGCTTTCACCGGAACGGCTCTATGGCGCCGAGTTGGGGATCGGGCGGGACGGCGGGGTCCTGACCTGGAGCACGACGACCTTCTACAATCGCCTGGAGGACGCCATCGCCAATGTCACCCTGCGCGGCGGCCCCTTCACCGACCCGACGGCGGGCTTCATCCCGGCGGGCGGAACCCTGCGCCAGCGCCAGAACATCCCAGCCATCGACGCCTATGGCTTGGAATTCGACGCCAAGGCCCGCCTCAGCGAGACCATGGCGGTTCGCGCCGCCCTGACCTGGACCCACTCCCAGGTCGATGGCGGAGCCTCCGCCCCGCGGCTGACCGGCCTGCGCCCAGCCGGAACCCCTCGCCTCGCCGCCAGCCTGGGGCTGGACTGGCGCCCCGTCGCCCCCCTGAGCCTCAGCGCGACGGCTCGCTACGAAAGCGCGCGGTTCGACGATGACCAGAACACCCGTCGGCTGGGCGAGGCCGCCACCCTGGACGCCCGGGCCGACTGGAGGCTCAATTCCCGCGCGACCCTGTTCCTGGCCGCTGACAACCTGTTGGGCGCCAAGGTCCCCACCGCCGAGACCGCCAACGGAATCTACAGCTATGGCGCCCCGCGCATGGTGCGGTTCGGCGTCACCGTTCGCGGCGGACCTTCGAGCCGCTGAGACGCCTCAGACCGGCAGCACCACCGTGTGCTTGATCTCCTCGAGCACGGCATAGGTGCGCGTCTCCCGCACCCCAGGCATCCGCACCAGGATGTCGCCCAGGAAGGCGCGGTAGGCGTCCATGTCCCTTACCCGCGCCTTGATCAGATAGTCGAAACCGCCGGCCACCATGTGGCATTCGAGGATCTCGGGCGACACCCGCACCGCCGAGGCGAAGGCGTCGAACACGTCGGCGGTGGTGCGGTCCAGCAGCACCTCGACGAAGATCAACAGCGCCCGGTCCACCTTGGCCGGGTCCAGCAGGGCCGCATAGCCCGCGATCACGCCGCGCTCGCGCAGCCGCCGCACGCGGTCGAAACAGGCCGCCGGCGACAGGTTGCAGCGCTTGGCCAGTTCGGCGTTGGTGACCCGGCCATCGGCCTGCAGGACGCGCAAGATTCGTCGATCGGTCTCATCAAGAGCAGATGGGCCGGATGAGGCCTCCATCTCGAATATCCTTCGGGTTCTAGCTGGATCATACAGAGCACATTCGGCCAATCATCGCATAGACCATATTTCCAACACCCCCTTGGAGGCCGCGATGCGCTGGGACCTGTTGGACGCCGACAAATACGCCGACGAGACCGAGGCCGTGGCCGCCCTCCTCGCCGCCGCGCCCCTGGACGCCACCGACCGCGCCGCCGTGCGTCAGGAGGCCGAGGCCCTGGTCCTGGCCACCCGCAAGGCCGCCCGTCGCCAGGGCGTGGTGGAAAGCTTCCTGCAGGAATTTTCCCTCGGCACGCGGGAGGGCCTCGCCCTCATGTGCCTGGCCGAGGCCCTGCTGCGCACCCCGGACGAGGGAACCCGCGACCGCCTGATCGCCGAGAAGATCGGCTCGGCCGACTGGGCCGCGCACATGGGCCGGTCCCCCAGCCTGTTCGTCAACGCCTCCACCTGGAGCCTGATGCTCACGGGCAAGCTGGTGGATGTGGACGACGAAGCCCGCCGCGACCTGCCCGGCTTCCTGCGGCGCTTGGCGGGACGCCTGGGCGAGCCGGTGATCCGCAAGGCCGTCGGCGCGGCCGTGGGCATCATGGGCGAGCAGTTCGTTCTGGGTCAGACCATCGAGGCGGCCCTGAAGCGGGCCAAGGCCGAGACCCTGATCTGCTCCTTCGACATGCTGGGCGAAGGCGCCCGCAGCGC
>JARLIP010000069.1 GCA_031291685.1 Caulobacteraceae bacterium
CCGGCCTGCCGCATCTGCCGGGGCGCAAGCCCTTCGGCGGCCACATCATGAGTCAAGACTTTGTCGAAGCCGCCCTGATGCGCCGCGCCGGCTGGGAGGTGCGCATGGCGCCCCTGCTGGGGGGCAGTTACGAGGAAACGCCCCCGACCCTGTCGGATCTGATCGCCCGGGACCGCCGCTGGTGCCAGGGCAATCTGCAGCATCTGATGGTCCTGCCCAGCCGTGGCCTGCACTGGATCAGCCGCCTGCATCTGCTGCGGGGCGTGTCCTCCTACCTGACCGCGCCGATCTGGCTGGCCCTGCTGGTCATGGGGGTGATCCTGGCCCTGCGGCCGGACCTGGGCGTCGCCGGATGGTCCCACGCCCGGGGGGACGGCGCCGTCGCCCACGCGGATTCTGGCGCGGTGCTGGGGATCTTCGCCATCTCCATGGGTTTCCTGCTGGCGCCCAAGCTGATGGCCTTCGCCGCCATGCTCGCTGACCCTGACGAGCGACGGGCGTTCGGCGGCGCCCGCCGCGCCTTCGGCGGACTGATGCTGGAGATGGCGCTGTCGACCCTGATCGCCCCGATCCTGATGCTCAATCAGGTCCGCGCCCTGGCCTCGATCCTGGCTGGGCGGGATTCCGGCTGGCCGGCCCAATCCAGGGACGAAGGCCGGGTGAGCCTGGCCGAGGCCGCCCGCCGCCACCTTGGGGACACCCTGGCGGGGCTGGCCCTGGCCGCCGCCGCCCTGTGGGCCGCGCCGGACCTTCTGCTGTGGATGTCGCCGGTGGTGGCGGGCCTGATCGGCGCCATTCCGGTGGCCATGCTCTCCGCCCGTCGTGACCTGGGCCTGAAGGCCCGCCGCGCCGGCCTGCTCCTGATCCCCGAGGAGACCTCACCGCCACCCGTGATCGTCCATCTCAACGCGCTCCTGACCCGCCCGCCGGAGCCCACGCCCCATGCCACGCCACGCCGGGCCCCAGTTGCGGCGGAACCCTTGTTCAGCTGACGGATATCACCGCCGCCACGCCACTCGGAACAAGCGCCACTATAGATTGCGCATCGGGCGCGCAGCCCGATGTGTCGCCTATTTGGCACAGGTGGCCCGCCCGTCATCAACTCTTCAACATTCTGAAAAGAATGCGTCGATTCCGGCGACTAGACCCGTCCCCAGGGCAAAGACCGCGCCGTCAGGGCGGCGCGGCTGGGCTGGGGAACATCATGACCATTCGACACAACGCGCCTATCCGGGCCGCGCGCCTACACGTATTGATACCCATTCTAGCGGGCAGCCTGTTCGCCTATTCGGCGGCCTTCGCCCAGTCAACCGGCTCCCAGGCGGTGGAAGACATCGTCGTCACCGCCAAGAAGCAGATCAGCCTGGCCGGGGTCGTCACCCTGCAGGAAGCCCCAAAGACCCGCTCGGTGATCACCGGCGACTACATCATGACCCAGCCGCCGGGCCAGACCGTGCTGCAGGACCTGAACCTGGCGCCGGGGGTCAACTTCACCAGCGAAGATCCCTTCGGCATGACCGGCTCCAACGGCCACCTGCGCATCCGTGGCTTCGACGGCGCCCGGATCTCGCTGTTGGTGGACGGCGTGCCGCTGAACGACACCGGCAACTACGCCATCTATGGCGGCGAACTGGTTGACCCTGAGGTCATCGCCCAGACCAACGTCAATGTCGGCTCCACCGACGTGGACAGCCCCACGGCCTCGGCCACCGGCGGCCTGATCAACATCAACACCCTGAAGCCGACCACGGACTTCAACGGCTTTCTCGTGGCCTCGGGCGGCAGCGACGACTATCGGCGCATCGCCGGCCTGATCAATTCCGGCGAGATCGGCCCCTATGGGACCCGCCTGTGGGTCGAGGGCTCCTACCAGAAATACAAGAAGTTCAAGGGCTACGGCGACTTCGAAAAGAAGCAGGTCAATTTCAAGGTCTATCAGCCCCTGATGCGGGACGGGGACTTCGTCGCCGTGGCCGGCTTCTATGACGACCAGTATATCCCCAACACCTACGGCCTGAACTACGCCGTCACCGGAACTAAGTCTCCCGCCGCCGCTGACCCGTGGGGCACGGACTATCTTCCCAACTATAACTCGGCGGGCAAAACGCCCGGCACGGCGGGCAATGACGGTTCAGGAACCTGCGTGGGCCTGACGCCCACCACCGCCAATTGCCAGGGCGGCAACTATTACGGCAACCAGATCAACCCCACCAAGACCGGCAACCTGCGGGGCGAGTCGCGTTTCACCCTGCTGAACAACCTGCACCTGACGGTGGACCCGTCCATGCAGTATGTGATCGCCGACGGGGGCGGCCAGGCGCGGACCATCTCGGAAAGCGACATCCGCCTGAAGGGAACGGCGAGCACCTTCCCCACCTGCCCCACTGGCCAGTCCGGCGTGGACCTGAACGGGGACGGGGACTGCCTGGATACGGTGCGGGTGTTCCTGCCCAGCATCACCCAGACCCTGCGCACCACGGTCAACACCTCCCTGATCTGGGACATCAACCCCAGCAACCTGATCCGCTTCTCCTACGCCTATGACCACGGCAACCACCGCCAGAGCGGCGAGGCCACCCTGCTCGACGCCGGCGGCACGCCGCTGAATCCCTACGGCGGCAAGGACGGCTATGGGCCCAAGATCCTGGCGGCGGACGGCACGCCCCTGCGCTACCGCGACCGCCTGTCCATCGCCGAGCTGAACCAGTACAGCCTGGAATATATCGGCCGCTTCTTCGATGAGCGCCTGCGCATCGACCTTGGGGTGCGCGACCCGCACTTCTCCCGCCAGCTCAATCAGTACTGCTACACCTCGACCAAGGACGGCTCGGCGGTTCAATGCAGCAGCACCGCGCCGGGCGGCCTCTATACGATCGCCCCCTTCAAGCTGACCGTGAAATACACCAAGGTTCTGCCCAACGTTGGCCTGAGCTGGAAATTCGACCAGGCCAACATGGTCTATACGAGCTACACTGAGCAGCTCTCGGCCCCCAAGACCGACGACCTCTATACGGTCAAGTCCGACGCCGGCACGGTCAATATCGACAGCGTCAAACCTGAGTCCACCCGCAACTACGAACTGGGCTATCGCTATCAGACCCCGCGCCTGATCGCCTCCATCGCCCTGTGGGACACCGAGTTCGAGAACCGCATCATCCAGAGCTACGATCCGGCCACGAACCTGAGCCAGGACCGCAATGTGGGCTCGGTCAAGCTCTATGGGGTCGATGCTCAGATCGGCGCCACGCCGATCGACCACCTGAACCTCTTGGCCAATGTCAGCTACGCTCACAGCCGGCTGAAGGACAACATCCCCTTCGGGCTGGATAAGAGTGTCACGCCCAATACCACAATCATCGAATACCTGAAGGGCAAGCAGCAGGTCGAGACCCCGGACTGGATGGTCAGCGGCCGGGCGGCCTATGACTTCTCGGTCTTCACCGTGGGGATCACCGGCAAGTATGTGGGCAAACGCTGGGTCACGGACATGAACGACCTGTCCACCCCCTCCTACTACACCTTCGATTTCGACGGACGGGTCAAGTTGGACCGGTTCCTCAAGGGCTCCTACCTGCAGGTCAATGTGATCAACCTGTTCGACAAGAAATACCTGGGCAGCCTGGGCACCAAGGCCACCAACAACTCGGACTCTCAATACTACAGCGGGAGCGCCCCCTACGCCTATCAGGGCGCCCCGCGCACCTTCTGGGTGTCGGTCCACGCCGCCTTCTAGAGCGCGTTCCGAAAAGTGGGAACCGGTTTTCGGACGAAACGCGCTCTAACATTTTGAGTTTAGAGCATGATTCAACGATCAGACGATTCCGTCTGATCGCATCATGCTCTAGCGCGCGGAAACGGCGACCAGCCAAGGGGCGGCCTCGCGAGGGGCCGCCTTTTTCGTGTCCCCCGGCGCGGATCGGCCCGATGTTTGGGCGCCGCGAAGACACCCGGCCTTGACGCCCGCTCCCGCCGCTCTTAGCTCCCCTCGCCGCCCGATCGCCGAAAGACCCTCAAAGATGCCCCTGTCCGTCCCCGCCGAATGGTCGCCCCACCGGGCCATGTGGCTTGGCTTCCCCAGCCATGGGGACCTTTGGGAGGACAATCTGGAGCCGGCCCAGGCCGAGGTCGCCGAACTGGCCAAGGCCCTGGCCGGGCCGGGGGCGGAGCGGGTGCGCCTCTTGGTCTGCGGCGACGAGGCCCACCGCGAGGCCCGGGTGCTGCTGTCCGACATCCCGGGGATCGAGATCGTGCGGGGCCAGTTCGGCGACATCTGGCTGAGGGACACCGGCCCGATCTTCGTGCGCGAGGGCGAGGCGGTGACCTGCGCCGGCTTTTCCTTCAACGGCTGGGGCGGCAAGTATCTGCTGGAGGGCGACGACACCGTGGCCGAGCAGATCGCCGCCGCCTCCGGAACGCCCCTGACGGTCAACCCCTTCGTGCTGGAGGGCGGGGCCCTGGATCACGACGGCTTCGGCGCGGTCCTGACCACCCGCCAATGCCTGCTCAATCCCAACCGCAACCCCGGCTGGACCGCCATCGAGGCCGAGGCCGCCCTGGGCCGCGCCCTGGGCGCGCGCAAGGTGCTGTGGCTGGGGGACGGCCTGGTCAACGACCATACCGACGGCCATGTGGACAACCTCGCCCGCTTCGTGGCGCCCGGCGTGGTGGCCTGCCCCGTCTCCTTCGGCCGGGACGATCCCAACGCCCATGTCTATGACGACGCCGCCCGCGCCCTTGCCGGCATGACCAATGCCCGGGGCGCCCCCTTGCAGGTGGTGCGGATCGTCTCCCCCGGCCGGGTGCTCAATGAGGAGGGCGAAGTGGTCCCAGCCTCGCACATGAACTTCATCATCGCCAATGAGGCGGTGATCGTGCCCCTCTATGGCGAGGGTCCGGCCGCCAGCTTCGCCCTGGACGCCCTGCGCAGCCTGTTCCCCGAGCGCCAGGTGATCGGCCTGCCCTCCCGGGCCCTGCTGACGGGCGGCGGCTCGTTCCACTGCATCACCCAGCAGGAGCCCGCATGACCCGAACCCTTCACGTCGCCGCGCTCCAGACCCACTATGGCGAGGACCTGCGGGACAATATCGCCCGCACCATCGACCTGATCCGCCAGGCCGCCGCCGGCGGGGCCCAGGTGATCCTGCCCTCGGAACTGCTCCAGGGCCCCTATTTCTGCGTCGCCCAGGAGGAGCGCTGGTTCGCCACCGCCCATCCCTGGCGCGAGCACCCCTGTGTCCTGGCCCTGGCCCCGATCGCGGCGGAGCTGGGGGTGGTGATCCCGGTCTCGATCTTCGAGCGGGAAGGCCCGCACTATTTCAACAGCCTGGTGATGCTGGACGCCGACGGCTCGATGCTTGGCCTCTACCGCAAGAGCCACATCCCCGACGGCCCGGGCTATATGGAGAAATACTATTTCCGCCCCGGCGACACCGGCTTTCGCGTCTGGGACACCCGGTTCGGCCGGCTGGGCGTGGGGATCTGCTGGGACCAGTGGTATCCCGAATGCGCCCGGGCCATGGCCCTGATGGGCGCCGAGGCCCTGTTCTATCCGACGGCCATCGGATCGGAGCCGCACGACCCCAGCCTGGACACCGCCCTGCCCTGGCGGCGCGCCATGCAGGGGCACGCGGTGTCCAACATCATCCCGGTGATCGGCGCCAACCGCACCGGTTTCGAGCCCTGGGACGGCTATCCCGGGGGCGGCCAGCGCTTCTATGGCTCCAGCTTCATCGCCAACCATCGGGGGGATCTGGTCTCTGAACTGGGCCGGGATGACGAAGGGATCGTCGCCGCCAGCTTCGATCTGGATTTCCTGCGCACCCACCGGGCCGCCTGGGGCTTCTTCCGCGACCGGCGCCCCGACCTTTATGGCGCCCTGGCCCAGCCCAGGCCCGCCTTCTGAGGCCGGCATGATCCAGACCGATCGCCTGGTGCTGCGCGCTCCCACGGACGCCGACCGTCCGGCGATCGCGGCGGTCAATGGCGAGCCCGAGGTCGGTCGCTGGCTTGGGGGCGTCCTGGACCGCGCCGCCTCCGACGCCATGGTCGATCGCATCCTGGCGAGCATCGCCGAACATGGCTTCGGCGTCTGGGTGGCGGAGCGGCGCACGGACGCGGTGGTGGTTGGGCTGATTGGCCTGCAACAGATCACCGAGCGCTCGGGCCTGCCTATGGCGCGGGGTGTGGAAATCGACTGGCGACTGGCGCCGGCGGCCTGGGGATGCGGCTATGCCACAGAAGGCGCCGCCGCGGCCCTGGATTGGGGCCTGACCAACCTGGACGAGCCGGAGATTCTCGCCTTCACCGCGCGCATCAATCCGCGCTCCCAGGCGGTGATGCGGCGTATCGGCATGACCCCCGATCCCGTTCGGGATTTCGGCCATCCGCGCCTGGCGCCGGGTGATCCTCTGCATCCCCACGTGGTCTATCGCAAGGCGGGGCCTGGTACCAACGGCCATTGAGATTGACCGTTATAGTCCATCTTTCCCACCGTCATCCTCGGCACGCAGTGTCGGGGATCCATGCCGTTCAAGTGACGCCGCGACGGACTTTCAGACTGAATCCCGCGCGATGACCCGGTTTCGTTCACGGCATGGATCGCCGCAAGCGGCGATGACGGGCGAGTTGGCGCCAGCGGTCAACCTTAAAGGCCGCAGACTACGCCCGCCCCGTGACCTCGGCCAGGGCGCTGGCCACCTGGGTCACGTCATAGGGCTTGCGGATCACGGGGGCGTCGAAGCGATTGAGGTCGATGCGATTTTCGCCATAGCCGGTGGCGAAGACGAAGGGGATGCCCCTGGCGGCCAGGGCCTCGGCCACCGGCAGGACCGAGGCGCCGTTGAGATTGGCGTCCAGCACCGCCGCGTCGATGGGCCGATCGACCATGCCCAGGGCCTCATCCACATCCGCCGCCGATCCGGCGATAACGGCGCCTGCCTCCTCCAACCCGGCCTCGAGCTCGAGCGCCAGGAGCAGAGCGTCCTCGACGATCAGCACCTTCAGGCCGTCGATCCGCGCCTGACGGGGCGCCTGGGGTTCGGCGGGCGCCGCCGCCTCGGCCGGCTTGGCCTCCATGGGGATGGCGGGCGCCAGGGCGACGGCCGAGGCCCCCACCTTGATTACCGCGCTGACCCCCTCACGCCGGTGCTCGACGCTCACCTCGCCGTCCAGCTCCCGGCCCGTCACCTTTTCCAGCAAGGTGGCGCCAAAGCCCCGCCGGGTGGGCGTGGAGACCGGAGGGCCGTCATGCTCGGTCCAGCGCAGTTCCAGTCCGCCGTCGGGCGTGCCGCGCCAACGCACATCCACCCGTCCGGCGTCCACCGAAAGGGCGCCGAACTTGACGGCGTTCGTGGCCAGTTCGTGCAGGGCCAGGGACATGGCGTTGGCCGCCCGGGGCGCCAGGATCAGGTCCGGCCCCTCCCAGCGGGTCTGGCCGGGGGCGATCCCCCCCAGTTCGGCGGCGGCCAGGTTGCGCATGCCCGCCCCCCGCCAGCGCGTGGCCGTCAGGAGCTGGTGCGCCGAGGCCATGGACTTGAGCCGGCCGGTAAAGGTCTTGAGGAAGCCCTCCAGAGAGGAGGCCTTGCGGGCGGACTGGGCGGCCATGGATTGCACCGCCGCCAGCACGTTCTTGACCCGGTGATCGAGCTCGGCGACCAGGGTCTCGCGCTGTTCGTCCGCGATCCTGCGGGCGGTGATGTCCTGGATCACCCCGATCACGTGGCCGGGATCGTCCTCGCCCTCGCGGACCATCACCCCGACGCTGGAGACCCAAAGGACCGCCTGATCGCTTGGACGGACCAGCCGGTGCTCCACCGTATAGCGGCCATTGCGCGCCAGGCCGTCCCGTACCGCGGGGAAGATGGTGTCCCGGTCATCGGGATGCACCATGCCCCCCAAACCTTGATCCACGTCGGCGGGCAGGTAATCCGCGTCCACCCCAAGCATCTTGCGCAGGTTGTCGCTGAGAAGAAACGTGCCGGAGGCGATGTCCCACTCATAGGCGGCGAGATGGGCCGCCTCGAAGGCCAGGTTCTGCCGTTCCAGATCGAAGACGTGCTCGCGGCGAGAGGCCGCCGCCTCCGCGTCCCGCCGCAGTTCCGCGCCGGCCAGGGTCGCCAGATCCCGCAAGGCCGCCCTCTGACCCGCATCCGGCGTCTTGTGCGCCTTGGTGTCCGCCACCAGCAGGGCGCCCAGGATCTCCCCCGCGGAACCGGTCAAGGGAACCATGGCGCAGAAACGAAGGCCCGCCAGGGTCGCGGCCGAAATCTCGGCCAGCGCCTTTTCGCGGCGCAGATCCGGGGCGAAGAACGCCGATCCCTTGGCCTGGGCCAGAAGGCATTGGGTCAGGGCGCCGGCCTGGGTCCAGTCCGCGGCGTTCACCCCTGAACACGCCTTGATGAGCGCCTCATCCGCCTTGATCAGCACCACCGCGGCCTGGGACGCGGCGAAGAGCTGCGCCGCCAATCGCGCGATGCAATCGAAACGTGGATCAGGGCTCGGCGACATCGGGTTCGCCACGCTTGTCATCAGGCGCTCACCCGGACGATCTTCAATGGCCTCGCGCGCCTCAGAGGCGGCCATCGGCGAACACCCGAAGCGGAGGCGCTGCGAAATGAACGATCATGGCCTTCGAACCCGTCATGGAACGTAGAGAACACCTTGCGACCAAAGAAGGAAAGCGTCATGCACGAGATCTGGTAAGACTGTCGTGATAGGACGCCTGGGGCGTCGCCGCACCACAATTCGGATCGGCGCCGCCAGCTGGACCTTTGCCCCGGTCCAGGCGTTATGCTGTATCCATCCATCCGAAGCCTCGGAGATTACGAATGCCCGCCAGCTCCAAGATCAGCGAAGTCGCCGACGACGCCAACACCGCCATCAAGGACACCGAAAAAACCCTCCGCGACCTCGCCGAGCGCGTCGAGAAAGCGGTGCTGGAAGGTCTGGAAGTGCTACGCGCCCAGGGCAAGACCCTCGCCGGCAATGCGGGCGAGTCCCTTGAGACCGCCCAGCACTATGTAGTTGAACGGGTGCAGGAACGGCCCCTGGCCACCACTGCCGCCGCCCTTGGCGTCGGTCTTCTGCTCGGCTTGGTCATCGGCGGCGGTCGGCGTCGCTGATGCTGCAAAAAGCGATGATGACGGCGGCGGCCATCACCGCCATGGCCGTCGCGGCGGCGGTCGGCGTCATCTCGCTGGCTTTCGCCATCTATGGGCTCCTCAAGGATCCGCTTACGCCCGCCGGCGCCTCGGCGGCCGTGGCGGCCATCTGCGCCGTGACCATCGCCCTGGCGGGACTGATCGCGGCGCGGGCGGCGAAGGCCGCCGAGGACAAGGCGCCGTCCGAGCCTGAAACCCTGAGCCTGGTCACCCAGCTGATGGATCTGGTTCGCGACAAACCCCTGGCGGTCGGGGGCGTGGCCCTCGCGGCGGGGCTGATCGTGATGCGCAATCCCCAGGTGATCGGCGTAATCCTGCGCACCCTGCTCGACGCCTGGTCCCAGGGCGGCGCGGCCCCCAAGGGCCGTCGCGGCAAGGGCTGAGCCCTTCACTGACCTCTTGAACCTCTGAACGGTTTTGTTCATGACCATTGATCATGAACACCGGTGAGGGCGCGGCCCTGTTTCTCGAGCCGCGACGGCGGACCCTTGACCTGACGGACGCGGGCGCCCGCGAGCCGGGCGCCTATCTGGCGGGGCTGGAGTTCGGAGACCCGAACCGGCCCCTGGATGCGGTCTTCCTCCACGCCAATGGCTTCAACGCCATGACCTACCGCACGGTTCTGGCGCCCCTGTCCAAACACCTGCGCATCCTGGCCATCGACCAGCAGGGCCACGGCCTGTCTCCCCAGCGCACGCCGGTCGAGGGCCGTAAGAGCTGGCTGGACCTGCGCGACGATCTGCTGGCCCTGCTGACGGCGCTGAACGCCGGTCCCCTGGTCCTGGCGGGCCATTCCATGGGTGGGACCGTCTCCCTGCTGGCCGCCGCCGAAGCTCCGGAGACGGTCAAGGCCCTGGTCCTGTTCGATCCCGTGCTTCCCTCGCCGGAGGTGATGGTCCAGTGGATGGCGGCGCAAGGTCGCCCGATCCCCGGCAACGGCCTGGCCGACCAGGCCGAGCGGCGGCGCTCGATCTTTCCCAGCCGCGAGGCCGTACTGGACAACTACCGGGGCCGCGGCGCCTTCAGGACCTGGCCCGAAGCGTCCCTGGCCGACTATGTCATCGACGGCTTCAGGGACCGGGACGACGGCCAGGTGGAGTTGACCTGCGCCCCCGCCTGGGAAGCCTCCAACTTCCGCGCCCATGGCCACGACACCTGGGCGGCCATCGCGCGCCTACGTCGACCGGTGCGCATCCTGCGGGCCGAACTTGGGTCCACCTGCAGCCTGGACGATTCCGACCGCCTGCCGCGCGAGGTCGCGGACAGACGTATCGAGACCATTCCAGGAAGCACCCACTTCCTGCCGATCGAACGGCCTGAGCTTGTTCGCGCGGCCCTGTTGGAGGCCTGCGGGAAATAAGCGGATCGCTCGAATTTATATCCGCTCATCCCCGCGAAGGCGGGGACGAGCGGACTAGAGAAGCTCAAAGAGGTCGATTTTTTATTTATCAACGAGCCTGAATCTAAAATCTAGAGCGACAACCCCGGCGCGATCATGGTCCGCATCCGCGCCTGGGCCGCCTCGCTGATCGGCACGATCTTACGCGCGTCCAGGTCCAGGGTGATGGCCACCGCCTCCGACACCCCCCAGGGGCGACCGGTATTGGGGTCCAGCATCCAGTGCACCAGCTTCTGGGTGCGGTGATCCACGGCGGCCAGGCCCGAGCGGATCGAGATCCGGTCCCCGGCCCGGGGCCAGTCCAGGTGGACCAGCCGATATTCCAGCACCGCGCCGCCGACCCGGGCTGGGGCGTTTTCCGCGTGTCCCACCACCGCATCGCGGATCCGGGAGACCAGTCGCGGCACGCCGTCGGAAACCCGGCCGATAAAGCCCTCGACCCCCATGCGGCCGAACACGTCGCAATCCCGCGCGCCCACCGCCCCCGTGCCGATGGTGACCAGGTCCAGGGACTCGGCCCGGGCGATGCTGGCCGTGGGCTCGAAGGGCTCCAGGCTGATACTGCGGGCGGCGGCGAAGTCGGGCACGGGCGCCATCAGGGCGGCGGCGCGCTCGCGCACCCCCCTGGGCCAGGGGAAGGGCCGGCCATCCCGGGGGGTGACATGGGTGACCACGGTCTGAAAGCTCGCCGCCGGCTCTCCGCTGGCGGAATGATAAAGCACCATCAGCACCCGCGCCTCGGTCTCGCCGATGGAGACCACGCTGGCCATCATGTGCAGGGCCGCCGGGGGCCGCGCCTCGCGCAGGAAGCGGATATGCTGTTCGCGCACCAGCAGGGTGGAGACGGCGTTGGGGGCGAAGGCGTGGGGCATGCCCAGCTCAGCCGCCAGACCGATCAGCCCCTCCATCGAGCGGGTGACGTAGTAGCGCACATTCATGTGCCCCATCTCGTCACATTCCCAGGTGTTGACGCCTCCGCGCCAGACCTCGACCTCGGGTCCCAAATCCCCGCCCCCCGTAGCGCCGTTGTGCGTCATGGGGCGGGATTAGTGGGGAACGCCCAGGCACGCAAGCCGAACCCGGTCCCTTGGCGGCGATTGGATTTCAAAGCGCTGTCCGACAAGGGCCGCGACCGATCGCCCCGCCACGCCAGACCACCCCGTTCGCTGAATCTTAACCATAACCGGCAACGGTTAGGGCTCGCCGAAGCGGCCGTTTCTTGGCCGGCTGGAGGCGTTCGGACCACCCTCATGTTCGCCCCTCATGTTCGCTAAGAGATCCGCCTCCGCCGTCGGCGCCGCCCCTCCTCCGCCCCAGGCCGAGGGGATCAGCGCCCTGGCCCTGCGCGTGGTGGGCGACCCCGTCCTCGGCGCCCTGGCGGCCGGTAGCCTGTTTCTGATCGCCGTGGGGCTGGTCATCACCGTGGCCGGCGATCCCAAGGCGGGCTTTCCCGTGGTCCGCTTTCCCATGACCCAGCCCGGCGCCCCGCCGCCGCCGCCAGGCTGGCGCGAGGCCCTGCCCCAGGAGCAGGCCGGCGATCCCCAGGTGAGCGTCAGTGGCCTCCAACTGCTGGCCGGCGCGCCGGAAGCCCCGATCCAGGGCCAGGCGGTGATCACCCTGCCCGGCGCCGAGCCCCTGGCCGCCGACCACAACGGACAGGCCCTCCCCCCCGCTCCGATCGCGGGCCTGACCGCGCCTGGCCCCGGTGGAACCTTCCTGCCCATCATCGCCGCGGACGGCCGCAACCCGGCCCAGGCCTATGCCCGCCCCTTCAAGCCCAATGGCAAGCCCAAGGTCGCTCTCGTCGTCGGCGGTCTGGGCCTCAACGCCAAGACCACCCGCCAGGCCATTGAGCAGCTGCCCGCCGACATCACCCTGTCCTTCGTGCCCTATGCCGACGGGCTCCAGGGCTGGATCGACCTGGCCCGGGCCAACGGCCATGAGGTCCTGATCGAGATCCCCATGGAGCCCAACGACTATCCCGACAACGACCCGGGCCCCTACACCCTGATGGCCAAGAGCCGCTCGACGGAGACCGTGCAGAAGCTGGAATGGATCCTGTCCCGGGCCACCGGCTATTTCGGGGTCACCAACTATCTGGGGTCCAAGTTCGTGGCCGATGACCAGGGCATGGGCCTGTTCACCGCCGCCCTGCGCCAACGGGGCCTGGCCTTCGTCGATGACGGCTCGGCCGTGCGCCGGGGCGGCAATGTGCCCCGGGCGTCCGCGGACACGGTGGTGGACGACCAGTTGGCCAGCGACGCCATCGACAAGCAGCTTCTGCTGCTCGAGGCGGCGGCCCTGCGCAACGGCCAGGCCCTCGGATCGGGCTTCGCCTATCCTCTGACCTTGGATGAGGTCGCGCGCTGGGCTACCACCTTGGGACAACGCGGCTACCAGCTCGCCCCGGTCTCGGCGGTGACGATGCGCCGCTGATCGAACGGAGCGGCGCCTTGGATCTTTCCGCCTATCGACCCAATGTGGGGGTGGTGCTGTTCAACCGGCAAGGTCAGGTCTGGTACGGCCGCCGCGCGGGCGTGGTCGGGACGCAGACTTGGCAGTTTCCCCAGGGTGGGATCGATGACGGCGAGGAACTACTCCAAGCCGCCCGGCGGGAACTGGCTGAAGAGACCGGAGTTCATTCAGCCACCCTTCTGGACCAGACTCGGGACTGGATCGTCTATGACTTTCCCGAGGATATGATCGGCAAGAAGATCGCCAAGGGCTGGCGGGGCCAGAAACAGATCTGGTTCGCCATGCGCTTTGAGGGCGAGGACTCGGAGATCGACCTGGAACAGCATCATGAGATCGAATTCGACGCCTGGCGCTGGGGCGCGCTTTCCGAGGCGCCGGGCCTGATCGTGCCCTTCAAGCGCGCCGCCTATGAGCAGGTGGTCGCCGCCTTCGCCCGGTTCGGAGCCCCGGCGTGAGCGCGCACGGCGCCGCCAAGGCCAGGCCCCCGGTGATCATGGTCCACGGCGCCTTCTGCGGCGGCTGGGTGTTCGACGGCTTTCGCCAACCGTTCGAGGCCGTCGGATACGAATGCCTGACCCCTGACCTGCCCGGACGCGACAAGGCCTCGGGCGCCAGCGCGGCGGGCGTTTCCATGAGCCGCTACGCCGCCGCCATAGCCGACCTGATCCGCGCCCAGACCCAGGCGCCGATCCTGATCGGCCACTCCCTGGGCGGTCTGGTGGCCCAGATGGCCGCGGCCAAGGCGCCCGTGCGCGCCCTGATCCTGCTCGCGCCGTCCGCCCCCTGGGGGGTCAGTGGGGGCAGTGTCGAGGAAGCGGTCTCGGCTGTGAGCCTCTACGCCCTCGGCCCCTACTGGCTGCAGGCGGTGGAGCCGGACTACGCCATCGCCCGCAACTACAGCTTCGATCGCCTGGAAAAGCCGGCGCGCAAGGCAACCTTCGCCAAGATGGTCCCGGAAAGCGGGCGGGCCCTGTGGGAGACCCTGAACTGGTGGCTGGACCCGTTCATGACCACCTCGGCCCCGCCGGACCGCATCGCCGCCCCCGTCCTGGCCATCACCGGCGGCAAGGACCAGGTCCACCCCCCTCACACCGTGCGCCGCATCGCCGACCGCCTGGGGGGGGAAACCAGGCTGTTCGAGGCCATGAGCCATTGGCTGCCCGCCGAGCCTGGCTGGGACGCGGTGGCCCAGGCCTGCCTGGACTGGATCGCCAATCATGAGGCGGCCGCGGCGGCTTAAGGCTCGTCGCACACACCCTGAGACGACGGAGATACACCGGCGCCTGCAGTGTCGGCGGCCGGCGCGGGAAGCGGCCCCTCCATTCGACGAGGCTGTTGACTTCCGCTCTCGCCGGTTAAATACTTAAGTCAATGCTACAGTATCAAGCCGAACCACTCGATCTCGCCTTCCAGGCTCTGTCCGATCCGGGGCGCCGGGCCATGATCGAGCGCCTCAGCCTTGGTCCCGCTTCAGTCAGCGAGTTGGCCAAGCCCCTGCCGATGACCCTGTCGGCGGTGGTCCAGCACCTGAAGGTTCTGGAGGAGGCCGGACTGGTGAAGAGCGAGAAGGTGGGCCGCGTGCGCACCTGTACGCTGGAGATACGGACCATGACCCGCGTCGAACGCTGGATCGCCGAACGCAAGCGCTTTTGGGAACAACAATACGATCAACTCGAAGCCTACCTGGCCCAGGCGGCTCCCAAGGAGGAAGACAAATGAGTATCACCAACGCCACATTCACCATCGAGCGGGTGCTGAAGGCCTCGCCGGCGCGGGTCTTTGCGGCCTATGCCAGCCTTGAGGCCAAGAGCGCCTGGTTCAAGGCGCCATCGGACATCGAAACCCTGAACCGCGACTTCGACTTCCGCGTCGGCGGCAAGGAACGGTTCCGCGCCCGCTGGCCCGGCGGCATGGTCACTGACTTCCAGGCCACCTACCACGACATCGTGGAGAATGAGCGGATCATCCTCGCCTACGACATGTTCCAGAACGACGATAAGCTGTCGGTCTCCCTGCTGACGCTCGAATTAAGGGCCGAGGGCGACACGACCCGGCTGATCCACACCGAGCAGGGCTCCTATCTGATCGGTGGCGCCGAAGCGGTGAAGGGCCGCGAGCACGGCACGACCTGGCATGTCGACAATCTCGTCGCCGTACTCGAAGGACGCGAGGCGAGGGCCTTCGCATGACCATCGAGCTCTTCGCCCACCCGTTCTCGTCCTACTGCCAGAAGGCGCTCATCGCCTTCTACGAGAACGACGTTCCGTTCACCTACAGGATGCTGGAAGACGCCGGCGTCGGTGAAGAGTTCGCGTCGCTATGGCCGATCAAGCGCTTCCCGATCCTGCGCGAGAATGGGCGCGTGGTGCTGGAGGCCTCCATCCTCATTGAATACCTCCACATCCACCATCCGGGGTCGGTGAAGCTGATCCCCGAGGATCCAGACCTCGCTCTAGAGGCGCGGATGCTCGACCGCTTCTTCGACAACTACGTCATGACGCCCCAGGGCAAGTGCGTGTTCGACGCCCTGCGCCCCGCCGAGAGCCGCGATCCCAGCGGCGTCGCGGATGCGCGCGATATGCTGGACACCAGCTACGCCTGGCTGGACCAGCGCATGCAGGGGCGCACCTGGGCGGTGGGCGAGACCTTCACCCTCGCTGACTGCGCCGCCGCGCCCTCGCTGTTCTATGCCGATTGGACGCACCGAATTCCCGAGCAGTATGGGAATCTCGCAGCCTACCGCGCGCGTCTGCTGCAACGGCCGTCTTTCGCCCGCGCGGTGGACGAGGCCCGGCGCTTCCGCCACTACTTCCCGCTGGGCGCGCCGGATCGGGATTAGGCTTACCCGCCCTATGCAGGCGTTCGAACTCGTCTCGCTCAGAACGACAAAGGCCCCCCGCCCGTCGGGGCGAGAGGCCTTGGCCTTATCGATATCCGTAAACCGTTAGCCGGCGTCGCGGGCGTTCTCGGCCAGGATCGTCAGGCCAACCGGCGTGACATCGGCGAAACCGCCCTGGACCTCGAAGCGGTGCAGGTGTTCGCCCTCGTGCACTGTGACGAAG
>JARLIP010000070.1 GCA_031291685.1 Caulobacteraceae bacterium
ACATGAGCCTGGAATCCGTCGCCCCGCTGAGCGATGATCCCCTCGTCAGCCTGCCCGCCGTGGCCGGCTGACCAATCCGGCCCAAGCCGGAGGTCGCGGTGATCACAGCGCCGCAGTTACACCACGGGGTGGGACACGATCATGACGACTGGTTCTACTATCCAGAACCGATCTATCCGTATCCGACCTATATCGCGCCGGCGCCCGCCGCGCCGCCGCCGCAGAACGTCTGGTATCGCTGCGACGCCCCTCCCGGCTTCTATCCCTATGTCGAAACCTGCCCCGGCGGATGGCGAACCGTGCCGGCGGCGCCTTCGGACCTCAACCAGGCGCCGCCTCCGCCGCCCGAGCCACCGCCTCGCTGATCGAAGGCGCGCGGCGCCCTTTATCGGCTGGCCATCGCCGATGCGGTCGCCGGCCAGGTCGGCGAAGACGAAGGCTCGGAGGCCATCGTCCTTGTCCAGGAGGGGGCCGGAGGGATCGGGAAATGGCCTGTTTCATCGTCGATGACTAGTCTTGTGGGGCGGGCATAAAGAGCCGCAACACCGACCGCCGTAGCCCACGGCTAGCCCTCATCCAGCGCATATCTAACCTCGGGCAACGGATCCGTTGGCGCAATCCCAAGCCATTTTGGGGCGTTTGATGTCTCGGTACCTGAATCTGCCAAGGCCGACGCCAAGCGGACGCACTCGCGTCTGACGAGGGAGAATGAGACCGCTCGAGGCCCAGCCGGATCAATGATCTCGTACGCCGTTTCATCGATCAGGTCGCCCAACGGCGCATCGAGACGCTGCAGATGTTGCCCGGATAGCCGGCCTGCACGGATAAGTGTGTTGAGACACATGAGGAGCCTAACAAGGCCTGGCCAGTGCCGACGCTCGACCGCCTCAACGGCCCGCTCAACCAATGTCTCCGGCAGATCGTCGGGCGAAACCCTGAGCCACGCTAGGATAGCCATGACGCAGGCGTTCACCACCTCGGATTCGGGCGCCAGAAGGCCGCGCCGCAGGCGGTCGATTATTCGGCCTCGCTCAGAAGGAAGTGCGCGGGCGAAGCTGGGGAGACCGACCAGCGCCATCGGTTCGTCGACCTCATCGATGAAGCGAAGCAGGTCGGACAGCCGCTCCTCAGTCCGATCGTCGATCCTTAGGGCCGGCGAAATCTCTTCACCGAGCGCTCTGCCAACGGCCGCCGACTTGCGTTTCTGGCCGGATCGCTCGAACGCTGCCGATAATGGGTGATCGAAGGTTGCCTTTCGCCACGTGACGATCTGGTTGAACAACCGTAGAGCTTCATCCTCGTCTGGGTGCATGGCTCGTCCCGCCAATTGCGGGTCCGCCAGATTGACAAGCGCCTCAAGCAGATCGGCACCGATGGCATCCGGCGTGGAATTATAAATTCTCTGGCGCAGGACTGACACGATATCGATGTCGGGCGGTGCCGGAAGCCAACGAAACGTGCTCGCGTACAACCTCGCCACATGCGGCAGCGGCGGGTCCCCTCCGTCCAACTCCGACCACAGCGCTTTAGCGAGCAGAGCGCTTTCGGCATCGGTCAGTTGATCGCGCTGCGCCAGATAGCAGAGCCGCAGGACTGCCTGCGAGCGGTCCACCGATCCTCCCTTAGCAAGATCGATTAGCCGGGCGACACGCGCCGCCCAATGGGGGTCGTCAGCCGGTCGCAGCGGCTTCATTATCCCAAGCCATTCGGAAGGGTTTGGCCAGTGGGGAACATTCACAATGCCGGCTTCGCTCTCCGTGAGAAACTCAAGATTTCTTAGAACCAGTTCAGGCCGTTCGCGCGGCGCAACCGCACAGACGCTGAATTTGAGCAGTCGGCTAAGCGGTTCGAAAAGCCAGAAATGGAGTGAGCGAGGATTATCTGCGAGATCGAGCGCGAATAGGTGTGTCTGTTTGGCCTGTGCGCTCGACTCGCATGCGGAGAAACGCGCGAGCACTTCTAAAACGGTGCGAAGTCGTTCGACCGCATAAAAATCCCAGCGTTCGCCCGATCGCAGCCTCGGGTGCCAGTACACGATATCCGCCTTGAGCTTAGCAACGATGGCAATACGGTCGACCGCAGGGACGCCTGCCACGTCAACGCGCCCGAAATACCGGTCCAGAATGGGATCATTATGGCTGCCTATGAAGCGGATCAAACCCCGCAAATCCCTCGCCTCATTCTGTGCCATGAGCGCTGCGAGCGCTTGAACGCACCCGCCGAGCACGTTGACGTGTTCGAGGCGCAGGGGAATGCCCGCATCCTCAACCAGGCGCAGGAACTCGGTTTCCGGCGAGTTGCCTGAGCCGCCGAGGTGGATCGTGTTGGTGGAGTCCCGGTAGTGCCCTGCCTCAAATTGCGGCTTGATCCGCACCCCGTCCGCACGTTGCTGTTCAACGGCCTCTCGGAGCGTTTCCTCGGAGTGCTCAATCAATTGCCAGGGATCGCACTCGCGTTCGCGAAATTCGTCTTTCCAGGGATCTGTCCGGATAAACCGATTTTGGTTCACAAGTCGTGCGAACCACTCCGCCCAGGCGCGACGTGAGGCAATCCACAGTGAATTCCGATCCTGTCTTTGTCGCCGGCGCAAGTCGGCCAGGGTCGTCGTAACGATCTGCTCCGCCTTGTCGGCTTGACCGAGCTCAAACAGCAAAGTTGCCTGTCGCAGGCCCCATATGGGGTCTTGTCCGACGACTTGAGCCGCAATGCCCTCGACCATGGCAATGTCGCCGCGGTGACGAGCCCAGAGCGCTCTCTGATAAGCAGCCGCAGCGCGGAGGTCAGAGTCCGGCGCTGCGTGCTCTTCGATAATGCCGACCCATCGCGAGAATTCGGACTCGGCCCCGTCATCGCGAGCACGGACGGCGAGAGCGAGGGCAAAGTCCAACTGATGGGTCTTGCTCAACCCGCATGGCTTTGCGGGATCGGCATAAGGCGTAATCAGCGCGCAAAAAGCCGGATTCAGCCGGAACAGGCCCGTTTGCGTACGCCAAAGCAATTCGTAGAGCACTTGAGCGCGCTCATGGTCCTCCAGACCTGCTAGCGTGGTCGGATTAGGCCACGGGGCTTCGTTTGCTTGCGAGGCAAACAGTGCGCGGATGTTGGGAGGGCAGATGAGCCAGCCCGGGTAAGCCATCCGGTCGGCGGACCAGATTTTGGCCGCATTGCGGAACAGGTTCGCGGCATAGGAGGAATCCTGCTGGCGTCGTTTGAACTCATCAGGGGGTTGCGCGACTGACTCGGGCTGCGCCGGCTTCCAATCCCATTTCGGTGTCGGTCTGGCCGTCCGCAATTGCTCAAGAAATCGGACTGCGGCGGCCGCATGTCTCGTGGACTTCTCTTCGTTCGAAACCAATGCGCTCAAATCGATTGGCGCGATGTTCCGCGCTTCGAGATACTTCCGTTTGGGTCCGCTAAGGTCTAGCAATCCAATGAGAAAAATTCGGCGTGAACTCGATCCAAGGTGATCCCGGACCCAACCTGTCCACTGGGTGAAGTTGGCGTCGTCGCCGGAAAATCCGAGTAGGCAGAGTTCGTTTTCGAGGAACGACTGCCGTGCGAAATTGACGAAGGCCGCGTGCGTGGATGGGTAAGTGCGGTAGTCCTCCTCGGCTATGGTGAAGTGTTCAGAGAGTCCCACCGTGCCGTGCAGCTTGATGATGCGTGGCGATTGCGCGTGGGTGAAGTCGGACGCTTGCCGTACAATTTCATAGCTACGATTGTTCGTCTCGGCGGCCGTCCTTTCTAAGAGAGTGTCATAGTTCGTAGTGAGGACGTCCGACCATGGCAACTCGAGCAGCAGCTTGTGTGCGTTTCCGGGAGTCCATGTCAGGTCAGGGATATGTGCTCTTACGAAATCATCGAGCGCGGCCTGCCCGAAGAAGCGGCGATATTCTTCGGCCAGCCGGAGTGGGTCGGGAGGGGCTCCGGACAGGCCCGGCCCGTAAAGTTGGCGTCCCATCTCTTCCGCGAGGCCATTCCAAAGGGGGGGCAACGGCGCATCCTGCGATGCGAGTTCGGCATTTCGGCTAAAGCCCGCCCCCACGAGCACCGAAGCGCGTCCGCGCCACAGGGCTTCGGCGAGTTGCCGAATAGCCGGGTAGTCCTGAAGCTCTTCGATATCCACAGCGCGACCCGGATAGGTGATAAACGAAAATTTTAGCTGATCGAGAAGCTCTTCGCCAATTTAAAAGCGCATCACCTAAAGGAACACACAAGGGATGTCCCTGCAACTGTATTAGAATCTCAAAGTTCTCTTCAGCAAGTCGATCTTGCCAAGGTCGGGAGGGAATCAGAACCACCCTTGTGGCCGCTCCATCATCATGTCTGCTATTGGAACCAAGCCGCCCCTCAAACCCTCCGCATCCCCAAGATCGGCGCCGGCGGTTTCAGCCATTCTCCGCGTTGTTCGGCGTATTGGGTTTTGCCGTTGGCGGGGAGGGTCAGGATCTTGCGGACGACGTCCAGGCCTTCGAGGGTCTGGCCGAAGACGGCGTAGCCCAGATTGTCTCCCGGCTCGCCCGGGTGGGCGTCCAGATAGGGCTCGTCGCTGGCGCAGATGAAGAAGTTGCTGGTGGCGGTGCCGGGGTCGAAGCGGCCGATGGAGATGGCGCCGGCCACGTGCCTCAGGCCGGTCTTGGTGGTGCTCTCGTGATGTATCGGCGGGAAGGGGTGGGTGTTGGGGTTGGGGGCGCCGACGATGGTGCCGCCGCCCGGCGTGCCATCCCGGGCCGCCCGATAGAAGGAGCCTCCGTCATAGGCGTGGGCGTCCACATAGCGCAGGAAATTGGCGGCGGTGATGGGCGCCTTTTGCGCCTCCAGCTCCACCAGGATCGAGCCGTGATTGGTCCTGATCAGCACCCTGGGCTTGGAGGGCGCGGCCAGCACGGCGCCCGGCGCGCTCGCCAGCAGTCCGGCGCCCACGACGAAGCCTCGGCGGCCAAGCTTGGTTCCCGTCATCTGAATCGACTCCGCGTCAGTGTCCCTGGGGCGTCCTATACCAGCGGCTTGAGCGCCGCGCTTCAAGGGGGGCCTTATACGGGCGGCCTTTGAGGTTGGCCGCTGAAGTCTGTTCGCCGTCATCGCCGCTTGCGGCGATCCATGCCGTGAACGAGATCGGGTCAATGTGCGTGGGATTCAGTCTGAAAGTCCGTCGCGGCTTCGGCTGAACGGCATGGATCCCCGACACTGCGTGTCGAGGATGACGGTGGGAAGGCGGACGCTAGCGGCCAAGCTCAACAGCCGTTGGTTTGGCGCTAGGCGGGGCGGTCGGGGCTGGCCACCAGCACGCTGCGGATGGCGAAGCTGGAATGGATGCGGGCCACGCCGGGAAGGCGCGAGAGGATCTCCTTGTGGATCTGCTCATAGGCCGCGGTGGTGGCGGCGGTGGCCCGCAGGATGTAGTCGGCGTCCCCGGTCATCAAAAAGCATTCGACGATTTCGGGGTGCATGCGCACGGCCTGCTCAAAGCGGTTCAGATAGTCCTCGGTCTGTTTGTCCAGGGTGATGCGCACGATGGCCACCACCCCGTCCTCGGTCGCCGATTCCGAGATGATCGCGGCATAGCCCCGGATGGCGCCGCGCGCCTCCAGAAGCTTCACCCGGCGCAGGCAGGCGGAGGCCGACAGGCCGACGGCCTGGGCCAACTCGTTGTTGGGCATGCGGCCGTTGAAGCGGAGCTGGCCGATGATCTTTCGGTCGATGGCGTCGAGGGTGAGCATTTTGTTGCGTCGATTGTAATTGGATGCGGAAGAATTCGAATATCTGGCGTTTGATGCGTCAGAATGGCCGGAAATTCGAACCCTGTGCCGTTATGATGGGTCTTGCAAGGGCAAACCGAGGCCTCGTCGCAGATGACCGTTGAGATTCCGAAGGCCTCAATCCCTAAGGCCCTTACCGGCGCCAGCCTGACCATCGATCTGGCGGCGATCGTCGCCAACTATCGTTTGCTGTGCGCCCAGGCGGCGCCGGCGCGGACCGCCGCCGTGGTCAAGGCCAACGCCTATGGGCTGGGCGCCGAACAGGTGGCGGGCGCCTTGCAACGGGCCGGATGCCGGGACTTCTTCGTCGCCCATCTGCACGAAGCCCTGAGCCTCAAGCCGACCCTGGCGCCCGGCGCCGTCTTCTATGTGCTCAATGGGCTGCAACCCGGGGCGCAGGCGGCCTGCGCGGACGCAGGGATCATCCCGGTGATCAACAGCCTGGAGCAGGCCAAGCTGTGGCGGGATCTGGCGGCCGAGCGGGGCGTGGTTCTGCCGGCGGCGGTGCAGGTGGACAGCGGCATGGCGCGGCTGGGCCTGATGGCGGCGGATGTGGCCGTGCTGGCGGCGGATACGGATTTCTTTTCCCATGTCTCCCTGGCCCTGGTGATGAGCCACCTGGCCTGCGGCGACGAGCCGGGCGCGGCGAGCAACGCCGAGCAGCTTGGCCGGTTCGAGGCCCTGGCCGGTCAGTTGCCTCCGGCGCCCCGGTCCCTGGCCAATTCCGGCGGGATCTTCCTGCCGGTGGGCTTTCACGGCGATCTGGCCCGCCCGGGGGTCAGCCTCTATGGCTGCGCGCCCAACGACGCGCCCAATCCCATGCGCCCGGTGGTGCGGCTGGACGCCCGGGTGATCCAGGTGCGTCAGGTCGCGGCCGGGGAGGGGGTCGGCTATGGCCTGACCTATCACCGGGAGCGGCCCGGCCAGATCGCCACCATCGCCATCGGCTATGCCGACGGCTGGCTGCGGTCGCTGAGCAATGTGGGCGGCGCCTACAGCCACGGGATCCGGCTGCCGATCGCGGGGCGGGTGTCCATGGACAGCATCACCCTGGACGTGACCGCCCTGATCGAACAGGGCTTCACCCTGGGCCTGGGGGACGAGGTCGAGCTGTTGGGGCCGCACCAGACCCTGGAAGACGTCGCCCGCGACGCCGGAACCATCCCCTACGAGATCCTGACGGGTCTCGGCCAACGCTTCCACCGCACCTATCTGGAGGGCTGAACATGCATCAGGTCGATTTCGCCTCTCGCGTCCAGGGTGTGCGCCCATGAGGATCGCGGTTCTTGGAAGCGGCGTGGTCGGGACGGCCAGCGCCTATTACCTGGCCAAGGCCGGCCATGAGGTGGTGGTGGTCGATCGCCAGCCCAGTCCGGCGATGGAAACCAGCTTCGGCAATGCGGGCGAGATCTCTCCCGGATACGCCTCCCCCTGGGCCGCGCCGGGCATTCCGCAAAAGGCCATCAAGTGGCTGATGATGCGGCACGCGCCGCTGGTCCTGCGTCCGACCCTGGACCTGGACATGCTGACCTGGCTGTTCGCGATGCTGCGCAACTGCACCGACGCCCGCTACGCCCTGAACAAGGCGCGGATGGTGCGCCTGGCGGAGTACAGCCGCGATCAGCTGATCCAGCTGCGGGCCGACACCGGCATCCGCTATGACGAACGCATGCGGGGCACCTTGCAACTGTTCCGCACCCAGTACCAACTCGACGGCATCGGCAAGGACGTGGCGGTGCTGAAGGCTGGCGGGGTGCCGTTCGAGGTGCTCGACCGCGCCGGCTGCATCGCCGCCGAGCCGGGCCTGGCCAAGGCCAGCGATCCCTTCGTCGGCGGCCTGCGCCTGCCCAATGACGAGACCGGCGACTGCTTCAAGTTCACCAACGCCCTGGCCGCCCTGGCCGAGGGGCTGGGGGTGCGCTTTCAGTTCGGCGCCACCATCCAGGCGATCGAGGTCGATGGGCGGGCGGTCACCGGGGTGCGAACCAACCAGGGGCCGATCCAGGCGGACGCCTATGTGGTGGCCATGGGCAGCTATTCGGCCGGGCTGGTGCGCCCCCTGGGGCTGAAACTGCCGGTCTATCCGGTGAAGGGCTATTCGATCACCGCCCCCATCATCTATCCCGACCGCGCTCCGGTCTCCACCCTGCTGGACGAGACCTACAAGGTCGCCATCACCCGGCTGGGGGATCGCATCCGGGTCGGCGGCATGGCCGAGATCTCGGGCTATACCGACGATCTTCCCCTGCGCCGGCGCGCCACCCTGGAGCGGTCCGTGGGCAGCCTGTTCCCGGAGGCGGGGGATCTCAAGGGCGCGAGCTTCTGGTCCGGACTGCGGCCCATGACCCCGGACAGCACCCCGGTGATCGGCCCCACCGCCGTGGGCAAGCTCTATCTGAACACCGGCCACGGCACCCTGGGCTGGACCATGGCCTGCGGCTCGGCCCAGGTGATCAGCGACATCATCGGCGGCCGGGCGCCGGCGATCGAGACATCGGATCTGGCCATCGCCCGCTACGGCCGCTAAAGCCGCAATTCAAAGCGTTTTCACTTCCGTTAGAGACGAAAGACCTTTCATGACCATCACGCGCCTCCATTCCGGTCCCCGCATGAGCCAGGCCGTCATCCATGGCGACACCGTCTATCTGGCCGGCCAGGTGGGTGAGCCCGGCGCCAGCGTGACCGTGCAGACCCAGGGCGTCCTGGCCCAGATCGACGCCCTGCTGGCCGAGGCCGGCAGCCACAAGTCCAAGATCCTCTCGGCCACCATCTGGCTGGCCGACATGGCCGATTTCGCCGAGATGAACGCGGTGTGGGACGCCTGGGTCGATGGCCAGAACGCCCCGGCCCGCGCCACTGGCGAAGCCAAGCTTGCGGCGCCGGCCTATAAGGTCGAGATCATCATCGTGGCGGCCCGCTAGAACTAAATCCCGTGAGCGGGGGCGGGCGTTCCTGTCCCCGTTCACACGAAACATCCGCCTGCGGATCGACCCACGAATCTGAACGTCAAAGGGAGATTGAAGTGGCGAGCATCGAACAGGCGGAACTTGAACAGCGTCGCGGCCAGATCGTGGCCGACGTCAAACATCTGGTCGAGCGATACCGGGCGATCTTCGACTGGGACGTGCCCGATATCGACCAGGGCCTCGCCGACGGCCTCATTCTGGCGGAAATCCGCGCGGCGCTGGACGAGATCCAGCGGACGCTGGCGGGCTGATTTGCCCTTCTCCCATGGGGAGAAGGAGGGGCCCATTTCGCAGAAATGGGAGGATGAGGGGGTAAGGCCTCTCAGCCTTGTCCTGAACCGTTCCTAACCCCTCACCCTCCCACGCCTGCGGCGCGGGCCCCTCCCTCTCCCTATGGGAGAGGTGTTTCTCTTGCGAATTAACTTATTGAATTATATATTTTTATGGGGTGGCGATTTGTGGGGCCAGCCGCCCCTATCGACCTACCCAGATGATCTCCGGCTCCTTGCGGGCCACCGGCGCCGGCTGGTTCAGGGGATGTCCGAGGATGATCGGGGCGACTGGGAGGCAGGTTTCGGGGGCGCCGATCGCGGCCTTGCCTTCCGGGGTCGTCAGCCAGTCCTGAACCAGACCGATCCAGCACGATCCGAGGCCGGCGTCGCGGGCGGCGAGCATCAGGTTCTCCGCCGCCAGGGCGCAGTTGATGGGCGCCCATGGCCCCGGCGAAGCGCTCGAAATCACGATCAGGACCGGCGCGTGATAGAGGACGTCGAAGTTGGCGTCAGCCAGCCGGTCATGCAGGTGTTCGGGCAGGCTGCGCGCCAGTGCGCCGGCGAGCACATGCGCCTTGGCCGCCTCCGAGATGCGGGCCAGCAGGATGGGGTCGCGGACGATGGAGAAGATCCATGGCTGTTCATCCACCGCGCTGGGCGCCTGAATGGCCGCGTCGATCAATTGCCGCAGCACCGCCTCATCGACGGGCCGGTCGGCGTATTCGCGCACGGCGCGGCGGGAATAGAGGGCTCGCTCGAATTCCATCTCATCACCTCAGCGTTGAAGATCTTCGTCAAGCCTGACCTGAATTCGCTGGAGCGACCTTGATGTCCCGCAAAGGGGATGCCGGGTTAATCGTGCGTCCTTCGACTCGCGCTCTTACGAGCGCGGCTCAGGATGACGTAATATGTTGAAAATATTAAACGACGTCATCCTGAGCCGGCGCGAAGCGACGAGTCGAAGGACGCATCGACGTCTCGCAATGCTCCCGCAAAGGGCCGGCCTAGTCGTCGGCTCCATCGACGGCGCTGGCGACCAGGGCGCGCCAGGTGGGGTCGGTGTCGTCCACCAGATCGACGTCATCCAGCAGGGCCACGGCGGACTCGCCATCAGGCAGG
>JARLIP010000071.1 GCA_031291685.1 Caulobacteraceae bacterium
CCACCAACTGGAGAGCCGTATGCGGGAAAACCGCCCGTACGGTTCGGAGGGCGGGGAGGGCCAAAACCCTTCCCGACCCCTATCATGCCGTTCAGCCGACGCCGCGACGGACTTTCAGACTGAATCCGACGCACATTGGCCCGGTCTCGTTCACGGAATGGATCGCCGCAAGCGGCGATGACGGTGAGCAGGCCTCAGCGGTCAGTCTCAATGGCCGCTGGTATCATTGCAGCAGCGCCTCTTCCCCCCCTCACCGATGGCAAGCCGGCGGAACCACGGCCTCGATCACCGCACGCAGGCGCGGCGCCGGGCAGATCTTCCCTGGACCCTCCTGGCAACCGGTCAGGACCGGCTCGACCCGGCCCGCGGGATGGGCGGCGTCCAGAACCGTTTCGGCCCGTAGCTGCTCCAGGGTCTGATAGATCAGGGCGATCTTGACGAACCGCGCCCCGCTGGCCGGATCGCGCCAGACCTCGAAGGCCATGGCCAGGGACGGCGGAGTGCTGTCCGGCTGGCCGGGCAGGGTCCAGTCGAGACCGAGAATCCCCGCCAGATTGGCCAGGTTCGTATCATGGCCGGCGATGATCAGCAGGCGCGGAGCGGCGGCGCCTTCCCCGGTCAGGGGCGTGCGCCCATCCACCGCGTCCGCCACCGCCCGGGCCAGCAGGGCGCCGTTGTGGCTGGCCAGGTAGGGCGTGCGGCGCATCAGGTCCGACTGAATCTCATGCAATGGCATGACCGAGGCGATCGCCGCGCCGTCGGCGGCCCGCCCCCAGCCGACAGACCCGGATGGCATCCCCTGGGCGTATTCCAACAGGAGGTTCTCCGACAGGGTCGCCCCCACGGCCAGGGGACCGTCCAGCTTCAGCGTCCCGTCCTGGACCCTTAAGCTGTTGTGGCCGTTCATGGCGCAGACGCCCTGGTCGTCCTTGCACGCGACACCCGGCGCCACGATCTGGCTGAGCGCCGCCTTGGCCGCCTCATAGCCCGGCCCCGGGTGTTCCAGATCATCCCTGACCCTCGCGAGCACAGCAGCTCGGGCCAGGTCGGCGTCGATGGGGCAGGCGCCGCTGGAGACCGCGTCGAACAGGGGATCGGCCTGACCTTCCGGCCCGTGAGCGGCGCTCAGGCCGCAGCCGGGAAAGGCGCCCTCCAGCACCGCGTCGCCGCTGACTCGCGTGCGCTGGTCGGCGCCGTCGGCCCAGGCGAACACCTGGCCGGGCGCGGGGCAGCCCTTGGCCGGCAACAGGCCCTTGGCCGCATAGACCTGCCGCAGCCAGGCGCCCATCAGGCGCACGTCCCGCGCCCCGTGAGCGGTCAACTCCCCCGGCGCCACGGGCCAGGCCGGCCAGGGCAGCGCCGCGTATTTCGCCAAAGCCTCCGGCGCCTTGGTCGGGGAGCGGACCCCGTGACGCTGAACCACAACCACCCGCTCCAGCTCCAGGGCGGACCCAACCGCCTGAGCCCGAGCCGGCGGCCCGGCTAGAGCGACGGCCGAACCCGCAATCAACAACGCAGCGACAAGGGCGCCAGAAATGTACGTCTTCACAAAATCGACCCCATCACACTTCACGTATGAATACATACATGGACAAAACGTGACGAATTAGTGACGGAATTTTGAATAATTCTATACATTTATAGCGAAATATATTCAATCTTGAAACATTTGTATTAGGGGCAAGGCCGTCGAATCCTTGATCGTCTCCAATACGAAGCTGGACCGGACATCCTTGACCCCAGGAGTCTTCAAAAGCCGCTTCATGGTGAAGTCCGCATAGGTGTCCAGATTGGGCGTCACCACCTTCAGCAGGTAGTCGAAGGCGCCGGTCATCGCCTGGCACGCGACCACCGCCGGTTCGCGCAGCACCATCTGGCGAAAGGCGTCCGCCCCGGCGTCGCCCCGCCGGTCCACCTGCACCTCGACATAGGCCACCACGTCCAGGCCCAGTTTGCGCCGGTCCAGAAGGGCGACATAGCTCGAAATCAGGCCGACCTCCTCCAACGCCTTGACCCGGCGCAGGCAGGGGCTCGCCGACAGGCCCACCCGCGCGGCCAGCTCCACGTTCGACAGGCGCCCCTCGGTTTGCAGCACCTCGAGAATCCGGCGATCGGTCCGCGTCAAGCCTTGCAACATTATGACCTCACTATCGGACATCACGATATTTTCCACCGATTATCCCTGAAAATGGGTCCAGTTCGCAAGCCTATGACCGGTCAATCGGTTCATTATGCGGGTTCGGTGCTGAGGGGCGCGGGGCGCGATATCACATGACCAATCCGTTCGACGATCCCCTCCATGCCCGGGGGCTTCGAAGGCGTCCCGCCCGCCCAACAATCGGCCTAAAAAAGACGCGATGACCGTCGAAAATCCCACCCGACTGGATAGCTGGAACATGAAGGACGGCGCCGAATGAAACTGGCCTCGCTCAATGGCGGCCGCGACGGGCGGCTGGTGGTCGTCACGGATGACCTGGCCTGGCGGATCAGCGCCGCCCAGATCGCCCCGACCCTGCAGGCCGCCCTTGACGACTGGGACCGCTGCGGCCCCTTGCTGGCGAGGGTCGCCGCCTGCCTGAACCGGGGCGCGCCGGGGCGCCAGCGCTTCAACGGGGCCGAATGCGCCTTGCCCCTGCCCAGGCCACCCCATCAGTGGGCCGACAGCCCCGCTGGAAACCGTGACCAGACCGGCGAAATCGCCGTGTTCACCGGCGCTGTGCCCCAGGGCTCCTGCCGCGAGCAGGCGAGCCAGGCCATCCGCTTGGTGATGCGCGCCAATAACCTGTCCCTGAGCAACCTGCTCATGGCCGAACAGCTCGGGGGGCTCAGCTCTCTTTCGTCCATGTCGGTCCCGGCCTTCTCGCCGGTGGCGGTGAGCCCGGACGCCCTTGGCGACGCCTGGCGGGACGGACGGCTGCACGGCGCCTTGCGGGTGGAGATCAACGGCGAGCCTCTCAGCCAGGCCGGCGCCGACGTGACCCTCGACTTCGCCGGTCTGATCATGGATGCGGCCAAGACCCGGGCCTTGAGCGCCGGAACCATCATCGGCGCCAGCCCGACGCCCGCCCGGCGCGGGGCGGCGCGCGGCCCCGCCCTCAAGGCCGGCGACGAGATCCGCATCGACATGCTGGACGATGCGGGCCGCTCGATCTTCGGCGCCATCGTCCAGACCGCCACGGAGCCCTCGGCGGCAAGGGCCCTGGAAGTGGCTTAGAGACCACCAGTAGCCGGCGGAGCCCCCTCCACCATGCTGCGCATGGTCCCCCTCCCCCAACGGGGGAGGAATGGATTTGGCGCTAACCTTTTCTAATTCCTCCCCCTTTGGGGGAGGGGGACCGCGAAGCGGTGGAGGGGGCCCACCGGACTCGCCTCAGACCGCCCCAGCCAGCCTCTCGCTCTCCGCCCAGAGCCGGGCCGCCGCCGCGTCGTCCTGGCCCTCGCGGGTCGGGCTGATGGCCTGGCGCTTGTAGAAATAGAGGCCGCTGATGGTCACCACCTGGGGCGCCGAGGCCAGATAGATGATGGTGTCGCCCCCCTGTTGCGGGGTCACGGCGAACAGCTTGGCGAGCGGCATGATCGCCTGGACGAGGCCGCCCGACCGGTCGCCGAAGCGGGTGGCGACGAAGCCCGGATGCAGGCAGTTGGCGGTGACGCCCGTGCCCTCCAATCGCCGGGAGAGCTCCCGCGTGAACAGGATATTGGCCAGCTTGGAGCGGCCATAGACGGCAAAGCCGCGATAGTTCCTGGCCGATTGCAGGTCGTCGAAGTCTAGCCTGGCCCCCTGGTGCGCGGCCGAGGCGGTGCTGACCACCCGGGCGCCCGGGGTGGCGACCAGCCGCTCGCGCAGGCCCTGGGTGAGGACGAAATAGGCCATGTGATTGACCGCGAAGGTCATCTCCAGCCCCTCGGGGGACAGCTGGCGATGGTTGAACAGGGCGCCGGCGTTGTTGATCAGCACGTCGATCCGGGGCTCGGCGGCGGCGATCTGCGCCGCCACCCGGCGGGTGTCGGCGATGCTGGCCAGGTTCGCCAGATGCACGCCGTGGGCGAGCCCAGGACCGGCGGCCCTCAGGCGCCCCAGGGCCGCGTCGGCGCGCCCCTGGTCCCGGGCCACCAGCACGATCCGGGCGCCCTGACCGGCCAGGGCCTCCGCCGCCACCTGTCCGATCCCCGACGTGCCGCCGGTGACCACGACCACCTTGTCCTTCATGGATCTCTCCCACCCGCATAACGCCGGTCAACGAGGACAATGAGCCCGCCGCAGGCCTTATGCTATAGGGATTTGATGTCCTCGAGCATCATTCGGGCGGCCTTTTCTGCGATCATCACCGTGGGGGCGTGGGTATTGCCCGAGGTGATGGCGGGCATGATCGAGGCGTCGGCGATCCGCAGGCCCGAAATTCCCCGCACCCGCAACCTGGGATCGACCACCGAGGCCTCGTCCGCCCCCATGCGGCAGGTGCCGGCGGGGTGAAAGATGGTCGTCGCGATGCGGCCGATGGCGGTCAGCAGATCGGCCCGGTCAGCCACCGCCGCCCCCGGCAGGTGCTCGCGGGGCGAAAATCGCGCCAGGGCCGGCGCCGCGCAGATGCGCCGGGTCAGGGCCAGGGCCTCCAGAGCCACCTCCAGGTCGTCCGGATCGCTGAGATAGTTGGGGGCGATGCGCGGGGCGGCGGCGGGATCGGGGCTGGCCAGGGTCACGGCGCCCCGGCTGCGGGGACGAAGATTGCAAACCGAGGCGGTGAAGGCCTCGAAGGGGTGCAGGGGCTGGCCGAAGGCGTCCAGGCTGAGGGGCTGGACATGATATTCCAGGTTGGGGCTCGCCTCCCGGTCGGAAGAATAGGCGAACAGGCCCAGCTGGCTGGGGGCCATGGACAGGGGACCGGAGCGGTTCAGGGCGTATTCGGCGCCGATCAGGGCCCGCCCCAGCAGGCTGGAGGCCCGGCTGTTGAGGGTGCGGGTCCCGCTCACCTTGAACACCGTGCGGATCTGCAAATGGTCCTGAAGATTGGCGCCCACGGCGGGAACGTCCCTCAGCACAGCAACCCCATGCGCCGCCAGCAACGCCCCCGGCCCCACCCCGCTGAGCTGCAACAGGTGGGGCGAGCCGATCGCCCCGGCCGCCAGGATGGTCTCCCGGCGGGCGCGGGCGGTCTGGCGGCGGCCCCGATGGACGAAGGCCACGCCCTGGGCGCGCCCGTCCTCGATCAGGACACGCTCGGCCTGGGCGCCCGTGAGCACGGTCAGGTTGGGGCGGCTCCGCACCGGATTGAGGAAGGCCCGGGCCGCGCTCCAGCGCAGGCCGCGCTTCTGATTGACCTCGAACTTGCCGCTGCCGAAATTGTCCCCGCGATTGAAATCGTCCGTCTTGGGAATACCGCACTGCTCGGCCGCCTCGGCGAAGGCGTCCAGGATCGGCCAGCCAAGCCGCTGGCGCTCCACCCGCAGGGGCCCGCCCACGCCATGAAAGTCGTCGGCGCCCGCGTGATGGTCCTCGGACGCCATGAACAGGGGCAGGACATCATCCCAGCCCCAGCCCACGCAGCCCATCTGGCGCCAGCGGTCAAAGTCGGCGGACTGACCGCGCATATAGATCATGCCGTTGCTCGAGGATGAGCCGCCCAGGAGCCGCCCCCGGGGATAGTTCAGCGCCCGCCCGCCCAGACCCGCCTCCGCCTCGGTCTTGAAGCACCAGTCGGTGCGGGGCCGCCCCTGGGTATAGAGATAGCCGATCGGCACATGCACCCAGAACAGGTTGTCGTGGCCGCCGGCCTCCAGCAGCAGCACCCGCGCCTTCGGGTCGGCGCTGAGCCGATTGGCCAGGACGCAGCCGGCGGACCCGGCGCCGACAATGACATAGTCGAAGGTTCCGGCGTCTTCGCCGGGGGCGTCGGAATGCTTTGGCACTTTGGATCTCTCCCTGGCGCCTGATTACGCGCAATCGGGCCATCGTCCAATTTCCCGTGGCCCTGGACCGGCGCCGGTTTGACATTGGCGGCGGCGCCGGCCTTTGATCAGGGCTGTTTCGCCCTCCGGAGACCGCCTTGGTCAGCCAAGCCCTAGACGAGCCCGTCGGCAGCCTCGCCGTCGCCCTGGCCCACACCCGCCGGCTGCTGGGCGCGCGCCCGGACCTGGCCGAGGCCCAGGCGCGGGAGATCCTGAGGTCCGTCCCCGGCCATCCCGAGGCCGAACTGCTCCTGGCCGTGGGCCTGCGTTTGCAAGGGAACCTGGCCGGCGCCCGGGCGATCCTGGTTCCCCTGGCGGCCAGCCAGCCCCGCGCGGCCGAAGTCCAGTATGAGGCCGGCGTCACCCTGGCGGCCCTGGCCGAGGGCAAGGCCGCCATATCCGCCCTGCGCCAGGCCACGACCCTAAACCCCGCCCTGCCCCACGCCTGGCGGGCCCTGGGCGACCAGCTGACCATGGCCGGCCAGACCAAGGCCGCCGACGACGCCTATGCCCGCCAGATCCAGGCCTCGGTGAACGATCCGGTGCTGATGGAGGCCGCCCAGGCCCTGGTGGACGGCCGCCTGGCGGTGACCGAGCGGCTGCTGCGGGCGCATCTGAACGACAATCCGACCGATGTCGCGGCGATCCGCATGCTGGCTGAGGTCGGGGGCCGGCTTGGCCGTTATGAGGACGCCGAAGCCCTGCTCGCGCGGTGCCTTGAATTGGCGCCCAGCTTTTCTCCAGCGCGCTACAACTACGCCATCGTTCTCAACCGACTGAACAAGCAGACCGAAGCCCTGGCGGAAATCGAGCCGCTACTCCAGCAGGAGCCCCGCAACCCCGGCTATCGAAATCTGAGAGCCGCCATATTGAGCCAGATTGGCGAATATGCGGGCGCCATTGATGACTACGCTAGCGTGCTCAAGGACTTTCCAGATCAGCCCAAGATCTGGATGAGCTATGGCCACCTGATGAAGACGGTCGGCCGTCAAGCCGAGAGCATAGCCGCCTACCGAAAGAGCATCGACCTAGCGCCGGCGCTCGGCGAAGCCTATTGGAGCCTCGCCAATCTGAAGACGGTCTCGTTCGAAGCCTCCGACATGGAGGCGATGCGGGCGCAACTCGCCCGACAGGACATCACCAACGAGGATCGCTTCCACCTGCACTTCGCCTTGGGAAAGGCCCTTGAAGACGCGGGCCTCTACGCGGACTCCTTCGAGCACTATCGCCAAGGAAACGCCCTTCGCCGCGAAGCGGCGCCCTACGACGCCGACCTCACGCACGAAAACGTTCAGCGGACCATCGCGACCTTTACGTCGGATTTTGTGGCCTCGCGCGCCGGCTCCGGTTGCCCCGCGCCGGATCCCATCTTCGTGGTTGGGCTGCCCCGGTCCGGATCAACCCTGGTGGAGCAAATTCTATCGAGCCACTCAGCTGTCGAAGGCACGATGGAGTTGCCCGACATCATCGCCATCGCCAAACGCCTGGGCGGGCGTCGCGCCGTGGGCGATTCATCGGCCTATCCAGAGTGCTTGGGCGAGCTTGGGGCTGACGACTTGGCGGAACTCGGCGAGGAATTTCTTGCGCGCACCCGCGTGCAGCGCAAACTTGGGCGGCCATTCTTCATCGACAAGATGCCCAACAACTTCATGCACGTCGGCATGATCCACCTGGTCCTGCCGAACGCCAAAATCATCGACGCTCGGCGGCGCCCCATGGCCTGCTGCTTTTCAGGCTTCAAGCAGCATTTCGCCCGAGGCCAATTGTTCACCTACGACCTGGACGATATCGGTCGCTACTATGCGGACTATGTGGCCCTGATGTCGCATTTCGACGCCGTCCTTCCGGGCAGGGTGCATCGTGTGATCTATGAGCAGATGGTCGCCGATCCGGAAGCGGAGGTTCGTCGGCTGCTCGCCTACTGCGGACTGCCCTTTGAGGAGCAGTGCCTCAGGTTCTATGAATCCGGTCGCGCGGTCCGCACCGCCAGCTCGGAACAGGTCCGACGCCCCATTTTCACTGATGGCGTCGATCAATGGCGCAATTTCGAGCCGTTTTTGGGGGCCCTCGAAGCCGCGCTAGGGCCGATTCTGACGACCTATCCGGATGCCCCATTCGGGTGAGAAAACGACTTGCCCGTCGGCCGCGGCGCCTCGATCCGTGACAAAAGCGTGTCTCCGTGGACGCAATGCCCCTTAAAATCCTGCGATCACAGCTCCCGTTCTTGACAACTGGCGGCGGTAAGACCGCTGATTGAGCAAGGGAAATAAATCGGGGGTATCGAATATGGTGGGACTATGGGGAGAGGGCAGCCGGAATCGTACGGTCTGGACCGCAACCTTGCTGGCGTCGACCATGCTTACGGGCGTTTCAGCGACCTTCGCCGCGGAGGCCGCCGCGCCCGCAGGCGACAACACCATCGGTGAAATCATCGTCACCGCGCAGAAGCGCGAAGAGAGCCTGCAGAAGGTCCCTGCCAGCGTCCAGGCGCTGGGAACTCAGCAGCTTCAGCAACTTCACGTTCAGAATTTCAACGACTATGTGAAATTCCTGCCGAGCGTTTCATTCCAGACCACGGCGCCGGGGCAGACCAACGTCTATATGCGCGGCGTCGCCGCGGACAATCAAAGCAACCACTCGGGCTCGCAACCCAGTGTCGGGACCTATCTCGACGAGCAACCGATCACCACGATCGGCGGCGCCCTCGACGTCCACGTCTATGATATCGCTCGGGTCGAGGCTCTGTCCGGGCCTCAAGGCACCCTGTATGGAGCAAGCTCGGAAGCCGGCACGATCAAGATCGTGACCAACAAGCCGGAACTGGGCAAATTCTCCGCCGCCTATGACGTCGAAGCCAATCAGGTTGATCATGGCGGCGTCGGCGGATCCGCCGAGGGCTACGTTAACGTTCCCTTGGGGGACAAGATGGCGATCCGCCTCGTCGGTTGGGACGAACACGACGCCGGCTATATCGACAACGTCTATGGCACGCGCAATTTCGTATCGACCGGCATCACCGTCAACAACGCCGCCTACATCAAGAAGAACTACAACAAGACGGATATCTATGGCGGACGCGCGGCGCTCAAAATCGAGCTCAATCAGAATTGGACGGTAACGCCTACCATCATCGCTCAGGACGAGCATAATACGGGTATTTTTGGATACGACCCCTCCGTTGGCGACCTGAAGGTTCAGCATTTCCGGCCGGAAGGTCAGCATGACCGCTGGTATCAAGCCGCTCTTACGGTTCAAGGTAAAATTGGCGACTACGATCTAGTCTATTCTGGTGGCCATATGGACCGCCGCCTGTCGTCCCAATCGGACTATACGGATTACTCCTACCTCTACGATAAAGGCTTTGGTTACGCCGCCTACTTCATGAACAATGCCCACCACAATATCGATCCGACCCAATGGATTATCGGCAACGATCACTTCACGAAGGAAAGTCACGAGATCCGCATCTCGTCGCCAGCCAATCGCCCCGTTCACTTCGTGATGGGCGCCTTCTATCAGGATCAGCGCCACTTCATTATCCAGAACTACCTCGTCAACGACCTTTCCACGGGCCCCAGCGGGCTGTCCGTGACGGGATGGCCAGGAACGCTTTGGCTGACCGATCAGCTGCGGGTTGACCGCGATTTCGCTTTCTTTAATGAAACGACGTTCGACCTGACCGACAAATTGTCGGTCACGGGCGGGATTCGTTTCTATAAGTCAGTGAACCAGCTTGAGGGCTTCTATGGCTTTAGCGCCAATTTCAGCAGCCATACGGGTGAAGCAAAATGTGAGGGCCGCCCCCCCATAATCGCCGGTAGCCCCTGCACGAACCTGAACAAGACCATTCGTGACAATGGCGAAACCCACAAGATAAACATTACATACAAACTTGATAGCGATAAGCTGATCTACGCTACCTATTCGACGGGGTTCCGGCCAGGTGGCGTGAACCGCAACGGCAGCTTGCCTCCATACGATCCGGATTATCTGAGCAACTACGAGATAGGCTGGAAGACATCTTGGCTTGATAAGAGTCTGAACTTTAACGGAGCCCTGTTTTGGGAGGATTGGAAAAATTTCCAGTTCTCCTATCTCGGCCTGAACTCCCTGACCGTCATCGCCAATGCCGGTAACGCCCGAATATTGGGCGCGGAATCCCAGGTCAGCTGGCGCGCAACACATGACCTGACCATTTCGGGTTCAGCGTCCTATACGAACGCCGAACTGCAGGAAAATTTCTGCGGCGGTCAAACCTGCTCGGCAACCAATCCGATCCAGGCTCCCAAAGGAACCCAGCTTCCTGTCACACCGAAGTTCAAGGCCAATGTGACGGCGCGCTACCAGTTCGATCTGGCTTCGTTCAGAGCCCACCTGCAAGGCTCGGTGGTCGCCCAGACCAGCAGTTGGTCCGACCTGCTCACCCAGGCCCCTATCCCACCGACTCCCTCGATCTACGCCCCCGTTCGCTCCGCCCTAGGAAAGCAGCAGGGCTATGCGACCGCGGACTTCAGCGGCGGGGTCGAGAGGGACAACTGGTCCCTGGAACTGTCGATCCTCAACGCCTTCGATACGCGGGCGCAAATGTACCGCTATGCCGAATGCACGATCCAAATCTGTGGGCAGGAGCCCTATATCGTTCCCAATCGCCCGCGAACGATCTCAATACGGTTCGGCCAGAAATTCTAAACCTTTCGATCCTCCCAGATCAGCGAGCGGGGCGGCGTCAGGCCGCCCCGTTTTGCGTTTGGGGGACAGGCTCTGCCCCGTCGCACGGCTCGGTCCAGCGGGCGATGGCCGCCAGCAGGTCCCGGGGATTGATCGGCTTGGCTAGGTGGGCGCTCATGCCGGCCTGGTGATAGTCGGCCACCTGTTCGGGCAGGACATTGGCCGACAGGGCGATGATGGGGATATGGGCCAGGTCCCCGCCCATGGCCCGGATGACGCGGGTGGCCTCGACCCCGCCCATCACCGGCATCTGCACATCCATCAGGATCAGCTCGAAGCAATCGGCCCTCACCGCCTCGACCGCCTCGGCGCCGTTGCAGGCCACGGTCACATCGACCCCCACGGCGGTCAGCAGGGTGGTGACCAGTTCCTGGTTGGCCTCGGCGTCCTCCACCAGAAGCACCCGCAGGGCCTCCATATTGGCGGGGGCGCTGGTCTCGATATTGGCGGTCATGGCCGTGGCCCGATCCAGGGGAACCGTGAACCAGAAGGTCGAGCCCTCGCCCAGGCGGCTATGCACGCCGATCTCGCCCCCCATCAGCTCCACCAGCCGCGCGGAGATGGCCAGGCCCAGACCCGTGCCGCCGAACCGGCGGGAGATGGAGCCATCGGCCTGGACGAAGCGCTGGAAGATCTGGCCCAGGGCCTCCTCGGGAATGCCAATGCCCGTATCGGCCACGCTGAAGCCGACCTGGGCCGAGCCGTCCGCCGCGACCGCCGGCCCCACAATCACCCGCACCTGGCCGTGATGGGTGAACTTCACCGCATTGCTGACCAGGTTGATCAGGATCTGGCGCAGCCGGCCGGCGTCGCCCATCAGCACCTCGCCCACGGAGTCATCCACCGCGACCTGGATGGTCACGCCCTTGCCGTCCGCCTGATCCTGCAGCAGGGCCACGGTCTCTTCCACCAGGCGCCGCGGCTCGAACGCCTCGGCCTCCAGGGTCACCGAGCCGGCCTCCAGCTTGGAGAAATCGAGCACGTCATTGACGATGGCGAGCAGCGCCTTACCCGCATCGTCGATCCGCGCGACCCACCGCCGCTCCGTCTCCCCCACCCCGCCCTGCCCGGCCAGCAGGCCGGTGAAGCCGATGATCGCCGTCAGGGGCGTGCGCAACTCGTGGCTCATATTGGCCAGGAACTCAGACTTGGCCCGGGCGGCGACCTCGGCGCGGTCCTTGGCCGCCATCAGTTCGGCCTGCATGGCCTCGCGGTCGGTGACGTCGTGGACGATCCAGATCTCCCCGCTGGGATCGTCGCAGGCGCGCAGCTCCAGCACCCGCTGTTCGCCGTCCCGGCGACGGATCACTCCGTGGACAATGGACTTGAACCCCTCTCGGCGGGCCTGCTCATAGCGCGCCAGGCGCCGCTCGCCGTCATCACCATAGAGCTTGTTGAACCAGGCCTTCAGGGTGGGCAGCTCCTCCCGGGAATAGCCGGTGATCCGCTCCAACTCGGCGTTCATGGTCAGGGCGCCGGAGCGCACATGCACCGCGCCGGCCGGCAGGCGCTCGATGAAGCGGCCCAGGCGTTGGGCGTTTTCCCGCTCCACGGCCTCGGCGATCTTGCGGGCGGTGACATCCTGCACCACCCCGATGATCGCCACGGGATTACCGTCCTCGTCCCGCTCGCAGCAGCCCTTGGAGAAAATGGTGCGCACCTGACCGTCCGGACGCACCAGCCGCGCCTCATACTCGAACCCAAGGTGGCGCCGAACGGCGCGGTCCAGGTGATAGATCGCCGCGGCGCGGTCGTCGTGATGATAGAAATCCAGGACGTTCTGCGTGTCAGGCCGGAAGGCGTCGCGTCCAACCCCATGGATCTGGAAGGTCTCGTCCGACCAGAACAGCCGCCCCTCCTCCAGCATCAGCCGCCAATATCCGACGCCAGACAGGCTTTCCGCCAGGCCGAGCAGGCCGCGCAGGGTGCGCTCGTCATCCATGCCCGAGGCCATGGGCGGGCCGCGGCGTATCCAGCCGGCTCTAAGATGGTCCCCTTGCATTCCAAGCATGCTCTAAACCGGCCCCAGCAGCGGATCGATCCGTCCAAGGACCAGATCGCGGAACCAGGTCCGACCATCCTTCCTCAGCGCCACGGGGGCGAGCGGGCTCGTCAGATCCCGTCGGCTCGTCCTCAATCCTTAGTTGGGGCATCATTGACGCCTTAGGTTGATAAATCTGAAATAGCAGCGTTACTTTATCGGCGTTCTTCGATCGATGTTCGGCATACCCTTACCGTCCCCGCGGATCGTTGAAAAAGCGTTCCGTGATCCCCAGCGAGTCTAGGCGCCACGGCGCCCAAGGTTCTAGGATAACGGCATGTTCATGCCCCACGCCCGCGCCAACCGGCACGCTTTCACCCTCGCCCTGTCCCTGCTGCTGGTGGGCGCCCCGGCCCTGTCGGCCACTCTTCCGGGGGGCGGGATCGATGCCCACGCCCTGTCCGAGCATGTGCGGGTGCTGTCCTCAGACGCGTTCGAGGGCCGTGGCCCTGCGACGCCGGCCGAGATCAAGTCCATGGATTACATCGTGAACGCCTTCAAGGCGGAGGGCCTGGCGCCTGGGGGCGACTCCAAGGGCCGCTGGGGCGCCTGGACCCAGGACGTGCCCCTGAACCGGTTCGAGGTGACCGGGCCGGTGAAACTGTCCCTGACCGCCGGAGGCGTCACCACCGCCCTGACCCAGGGAACCGAGGCCGTGGTCCAGACCCTGACCCCGGTCGATCATGTCGCCATCGCCCAGGCGCCCCTGGTGTTCGTCGGCTACGGGGTCAAGGCGCCCGAACGGGGCTGGGACGACTTCAAGGGCGTGGACCTGCGCGGCAAGATCGCCGTGGTGCTGATCAACGACCCGGATTTCGAGGCCGATCTGGGGGGCCGGTTCGACGGCAAGGCCATGACCTATTACGGCCGCTGGACCTACAAGTACGAAGAGGCCGCCCGCCAGGGGGCGGTGGGGATGCTGATCGTGCACGAGACCGGCCCCGCCGCCTATGGCTGGGCCACGGTGCGCAATTCCAACGGCAACGCCCAGTTCGACATCGTCCGCGCCGATCCCGCCGCCGCGCACCCCCTGTTACAGGGCTGGATCCAGCGGGACGTGGCTGTGGACCTGTTCAAGCGCTCGGGCCTGGACTTCGAGGCGGCCAAGAAGGCCGCCCAGCGGGAGGACTTCCACCCCATCCCCCTGACCGGGGCCAGCTTCTCGGCGGACTACGCCGTCGATCACACCCAGATCATCAGCCACAACATCGTAGCCCGGATCGCCGGAACCAAGCGGCCGGGGGAGACGGAGATCTACACCGCCCACTGGGACCACCTGGGCGTCGGCGCGCCGGACGCGACCGGCGACCGGATCTATCATGGCGCGGTGGACAACGGCACGGGCATAGCCGGCCTGCTGGAACTGGCCCGCACCTTCGCCGCGGGGCCGAAGCCCGAGCGGTCGGTGGTGTTCCTGGCGGTGACAGCCGAGGAAAAGGGGCTGCTGGGCTCGGCCTACTACGCCAGCCACCCGGTCTATCCCCTGGCGACCACCGTGGCCGACATCAATATGGACGCCCTCAGCACCGACGGCCCGGCCCGGGACATCTCCACCTCCGGCGACGGCAAGGTCGAACTTCAGGACGATCTGATCGCCCAGGCCAAGGCCGCCGGCCGCTATTACACCCCCGACCCCACCCCCGGCGCCGGGCACTTCTTCCGCTCGGACCACTTCTCCTTCGCCAAGGTCGGGGTGCCGGCGATCTCGTTCCACTCGGGCGAGGATCTGGTCCAGGGGGGCGTCGCCGCCGGCCAGGCTTGGGCCGTCGAATACACCGCCCACCGCTATCATCAGCCGGCGGACAAATGGAGCCCGGACTGGGACCTGTCAGGCCAGGTGGCGGACCTGACCCTGCTCTATGGCCTGGGCGAGCGCCTGGCCAATTCCGGCGAATGGCCCGACTGGAAGGCCGGATCCGAGTTCAAGGCGATCCGCGACGCCAGCGCCGCGGCCCGGCATTGAGGATAGGGTGGTGGAGCCCCCTCCACCGCTTCGCGGTCCCCCTCCCCCAAACGGGGAGGAATTTGTATATTGGCAGCGCCGAACCCATTCCTCCCCCTTTGGGGGAGGGGGACCGCGAAGCGGTGGAGGGGGCCTCGCCGACGCCCAACTCACACCGTGATGATCACCTTCAGGGCCTGGGTGTCGGCGGCGTGGCCGAAGGTTTCGTAGGCGTCCAGGATTCCGTCCAGGGTGAAATGGTGGGTGATCAGCCGGGTGGGGTCGATCTTCCCGGCCTGGACGGTCTTGAGCAGCATGGGGGTGGTGACCGTGTCCACCAGCCGGGTGGTGATCGAGATGTTCCGCGACCACAGCCGCTCCAGGTGCAGATCGACCTTGGAGCCGTGCACCCCGACATTGGCGATCACCCCGCCGGGGCCGATCACGTCCTGGCAGATCAGGAAGGTCGCCGGCACGCCCACCGCCTCGATGGCGGTGTCCACGCCCCGGCCCCCGGTCAGGGCCATGACCGCTTCAGCCGCCTTGCCGTCGGCGCTGTTGATGGTGTGGGTGGCGCCGAACTGGCGGGCGACGCCCAGCCGATTGTCGTCCAGATCGATCATGATGATCTGGGCCGGGGAATAGAACTGGGCGGTCAGCAGGGCGGCCAGGCCGATGGGTCCGGCCCCGACGATGGCCACGCTCGACCCCGGCTCGACCTTGCCATTGAGCACGCCGCACTCGAACCCGGTGGGCAGGATGTCGCTGAGCATGACCAGCGCCTCCTCCTCCGCGGCCGCGGGGTTCGGGTTTAGGGTGGTCTCGGCGTGGGGAATGCGGACAAATTCCGCCTGGGTCCCGTCGATGGCGTTGCCCAGGATCCAGCCCCCCGTCGTGCAATGGGAATACATGACACGCCGGCAAAAGTAGCACTTGCCGCAGGCGGTGATGCAGGAGATCAGCACGGAATCCCCCGGCTTAAACGCCGTCACCCCCGCCCCGACCGCCTCGATCACCCCCACGCCCTCGTGCCCCAAAATCCGCCCGGGGGCGCAGGTGGCCACGTCGCCCTTCAGGATGTGCAGATCGGTGCCGCAGATGGTGGTCTTGGTCATCCGGACGATGGCGTCGCCGCCCGCCTGGATTTCAGGCTTGGGCCGCGCCTCAAGCGCCTTGCGCCCGGGGCCATGATAAACGAGGGCCTTCATGGAAAACATCTCCGATCCAATGCGCGCCCCACGCGAACAAGATCAGCCCGCCCCCGCGCGCGCCTTGACCCGGATCAATCACGACCGCAAAGCCCTTCCCCCTCGATGGGGGAAGGGTTGGGTTGGGGGTGTTGGCAGAGGCTATCCGACCAAAACGCCGATGGGCGCCGGGGCGCAGCCCCTCCAACGCCTTGGCAGCGGCTTGATATGGTATGGTTTGTGACATCTATCGATTCTAAGGAAGCCGATGGCCAGAGCCGCCACATTGCTGCGAAAATTGCCTCCTCCCTCTCCTGAGCAAACCTACAGCGAGGCGGCGGATCCCGCCCACAGAAAGGCCCTTGGCCAGTATTTCACACCTGCCACATTGGCAGCTCTGATGGCTGACTGGATCGCCCAGATCAATCCAATGACCGTTTTGGACCCCGCAATGGGTACAGGCGTTCTAACCCGCGCCGTCCAAGATCGAATTCCTGAAGCCTCGATCACCGCCTATGAAAAGGACCAACAGATCCTCGCGTTTGCAGATGTGGGGACGCATGTTGGCACAGAGATCCGTCACGCGGATTTCATGCGCGCACCATATTCTCAACGTTACGACGCAGTCATCATGAATCCCCCATATATTCGTCATAGAGAACTGCCCAACTATGATAATGTGAGAGCCGATCTGTCCGTGCGCTGCGGATACATCGTACCAAAATCAGTCAATCTTTACATTTATTTTTCGATAAAATCTGTGCTCCACCTGAATCCAGGCGGCAGAGCATCAATTTTGATTCCAAGTGAATGGATGAACGCGAATTTTTCGAGCTCATTTAAACGCCTTTTGATCGAAAACAACATCTTAAAGGAAATTATATTGTTTTCTGGATGCTCAGTATTATTCGAAGACGCCCTAACGACCGCATCAATACTTCTCCTGGAAATGCCTAAATGAAAATCGTGGCATGGTATTTGCGCGGATTAGACTTTGAAAGCGCTCCATCATCGCTGAGTTTACTCTCCATTCAGGCGCAGCGACTGGAGATTCACCGATCTTCACTTGTTGCGGCTGGAAAATGGGAACATCTACTCAAGGGCGACACGGCCGAGCTACCAAAGGGCTGGACCCACCTTGAACAACTCGCGCGCACGCGTCGCGGCATCGCGACCGGAGCAAATGCCTTCTTTCTAATTTCTAGTAAATCCGCGCAAGATGCAGGCATACGAGAGGAGATGCTGCTGCCCTGTGTTGGCAGGGCGAGTGATGTCGAACACCTAGTATTTTCAAATAAGGATTTCCAATGTTTGGATGAAAAACAAGGGAAAACTCGCCTTATTAATTTCCATGGAGAGTTGACTTCCAAGGAAAGAGAATACGTTAAAATGGGAGAACGGTCCGGACTGACCAACCGCTACCTCCTTGCCAACCGATCACCATGGTATTCAATGGAGCAGAGAGAAATTGCGCCGATTTGGGCAACCGTATTCGGCCGAGGTGATCTAAAATTTGTCTATAATGAAGCTGGATCCAGAAGCTTAACCAACTTTCATTGCATTTACCCAATTATCGAGAACCCAATCTTTTCAAGAGCAATTACATTTTGCTTGAATTCACCGTCCATTCGCCGACATTCAAAGCTCCATATGCGCGCATATGGGGGCGGATTATCTAAATTTGAGCCAAATGATCTGAAATCTATCCCACTACCCGACCTCCGGAACGTATCATCCACGACACTCGGCCGCTTGAGCGAAGGACTCTTGAAGGCAGACAGCTGCGCTCGCAGCGGCAAAAATTACTACGAAACAATTGAGGCGGAGAAACTGATTGAATCCGCAAGCATAGAAGCACACAATGCCGGGCAAACAGAGCTAATTTAGCCCCCAATCAAGAGCTCTTTAAACACGTCACCATCGACTGAAATATGCCCTCCAAAGGGCCGCGCGAATATGTCGTGGCGACCATTGTCCGTCAGGCGATCTTCCAATTTAAATTCTGGATATTGGTCAACAGTTCCTACATAGCGCCCCTCAGTAATCGGGACAAATATCGTCATCTTCTTCGTTTTTTGAGGCTCATGAATATTTAATTTTACACCACTAGCTATATATTCCATAATTTTTATAACATTTATTCCATAAATCACATCCAGAAATACTTGCGCATAAATTTGCGGCTTATTGAACACCTCAATCCATCGGTGAACCTTCACCAAATCCTCAATCTTGACCGTAAAATTTGGGACACGGTTTGAGACCCTCTCGCCAGCTTCCGCCCTCTGCTTCTGGTAAGCTATGTACTTGAGAGCCTCCGCCCTACTCGATCGTACCTCGACACATCCAATGCTTTTTCCGACGATTTCCTGTGTATCTTTGGTCGGAACATCGGAAATATCTGATGCACATTCGCAGTCTATCGGAAGAATTAGAAGATCAGCCCTCTTCCCCCATTCACAAGTGTCAAATACACTGGCCTGATATTCCTCCTTGAATCCGGGTTGCCCTGCAATAGTCTTACTACTAAAACCATAGTGAACAGCTTTGTGGCTCCCCAGCGCTTCATTGAGCCCCTTTGCGAGACAAGCTTCAGCCCAATCGCCCAACGCCTGTTCGGCCTGGAACTTTGAGTTGGCGGGAGTTGGGGCAATCACACGCTTGGGCCGCGCGATCGGCCCTCCAAAGATCAGCCCATCGACAGCGGCACGCTGATGCTCCAGCGAGCGAAGAGCGGACTGAGCCACACGACTTACGTTCTCGCTGTAAGTCACGTCGGTTTCACCAGATCAGAAACCGCGCAGCCAAGCGCATTGGCGATCTTTTCCAGAGCCCCAAGCGTCAGGTTTCGTTCGGCTCGTTCAATACCGCCGATGTAGGTTCGGTGCAGTCCCGATCGCTCACCGAGTTCCTCTTGAGAGATAGCGAGGGCGGTTCGACGGCTGCGTACAGCGATAGCCACAGTTTGAAGGATTGATTTGCTCACGCCCCAAGCGACCTGAGCACCCCCGATCAATCTACAGACGATAAGTAGCAGCTTCGCATTTTTGCAGGCTCACGAGCGAGATCGTCTGAGCGACGTACGCACTCACCGCCCCCGCCGCTTCCGCTCTCCCCCACTCCCCTCCCGTGGCTTGGGCACGGGCGCCTTGGCCGGCGCCTCGCCGACCATTTCCCCGCCGACCATCACCTCGTTGGCGAATTCCAGGTCGAGCAGTTTCAGGCGCTTGATCTCGTCGCGCAGGCGGGCGGCGGTTTCGAATTCCAGGTTGCTGGCGGCCTCGCGCATCTTGGCCTCCAGGTCCTTGAGGGTGACCTGGAAGTTAGAGCCCAGGAACGGCTTGGAGTCCTCGGCCACCCCGGCGGGGATGGTGACGTGGTCGCGCTCATAGGGGCTGGCCAGGATGTCCTTGATCGAGCTCTTGATGCTCTCGGGGGTGATGCCGTGCTCGACATTATAGGCCCGCTGGCGGTCCCGGCGCCGGGTGGTCTCGGCCATGGCCCGCTCCATGGAGCCGGTGATCCGGTCGGCGTAGAGGATAACCTTGCCGTCCACGTTCCGCGCCGCCCGGCCAATGGTCTGCACCAGGCTGGTCTCCGAGCGCAGGAAGCCCTCCTTGTCCGCGTCGAGGA
>JARLIP010000010.1 GCA_031291685.1 Caulobacteraceae bacterium
GACCAGATCGTCGCCTGGACGCGCCAGGCTCTGGCCCAGGCGTCCGCCTGAGCCGTCAAGGAGTTCGAACATGTCCGTTGATCGCATGGTTTTCGTCTTCGCCGGGTGCGTCGTGCTCGCCGGCATCGCCTTGGCCCATTTCGTGAATCCCTGGTGGATCTGCCTGTCGATCTTCGCCGGGCTGAACATGATCCAGGCGGCTTTCACCGGCTTTTGCCCGGCGGCGATGGTATTCAAGAAGCTGGGCGCCAAGCCCGGCGCCGCCTTCCGTTGAGTCCGATGCGGATCTGGCCGGCCCTTGGCGTCATGGCCGCGATCAGCCTTCCGGGGCTCGCGGCGGCCATGTCGCTTCCCGAGGCGATCACCCTGGCCCAGGCCTCCAACCCGACCCTGGCCCAGTCGAGGGCGGCGGCGGAGGGGGCCGATGCCAGGCTGTCCCAGGCGCGGGCGGCCCGGCTACCTAGTGTCGTGCTGTCGGGTCAGAGCGGATGGGGGACCACCAATCTGGGCGGCTTCTTCGGCTTTGGCCGACGCGACGTCTCGCCCCGTGGCGCGGCCCTGGCGGTGATTCAGCCTGTGTTCGCCGGCGGGGCCATCAATGCGGGAATCGATCGCGCCCGCTCCGGACGGGACGCCGCCCTGGCCCGGACGGCGGGGGACAAGGCGCTGCTCTCGGCCCAGGTGGCGGAGGCCTATGTCATTGTCGGCGCCGCCGACCAGCGCCTGGTCTTGCAGACGGCTCAGGTGCGCCAGCTTGAGACCATCGCCGATCAGGCCGCGCTCAAGTTCAAGGACGGCGCGGTCCCCCGCACCGATCTGGACCAGGCCCGCGCGAGGCTCGCGGGCGCCCAGGCCGACCTTGCCCGCGCTCAGGGCGACGTGGTCCGCGCCCGGGCGCGCTTCGCCGATGTCGTGGGCGCCCCGCCCGAGGGGCTGGACCCTTCGCCGATCTCCCCACCGATCCCGGTCAGCCTGGATGAGGCCATGGCCACCGCGATGCGGTCGAGCCCCATGCTGCTGGCGGCGCAGGCCTCCGCCCGGGCCGCGGAGGCCGGGGTTCGCTACGCCGCGGCCGACCGGCTGCCGACCGTGGCGTTGACGGCGAGCGCCAGCACCACCCGCGATCAGTTCTTCCCCGGCTACCGGGACGACGGTCTGACGGTGGGGGTTCAGGGGCGCTGGACCTTGTTCTCGGGTGGCCTTACCAGCGGCCGTATCCGCGAGGCCAATGCGGACGAGCGCGCGGCCAGGGCGGCCCTCGACGCCGCGCGAGCCCAGGTGCGCGAAGCGGTGATCGACGCCTGGCAGGAGGTCGAGACCGCCCGGGCGGTGACCCAGGCGGCGTCCGACCAATCCCTCGCCTCGACCGGCGCCCTGGAGAGCGTCCGCAACGAGGTCCGGGTCGGACAGAAGCCGACCCTTGATCTGCTGGACGCCGAGCGCGAAGCCCTGGCCGCCCGCAACGCCCTTGTCCTGGCCAAGGGGCAGCAGGTCATTGACGCCTATCGCCTGAACGCGCTCCTGCACGGCCAATAGGCGCGTCCGTCCAGACCCAACCGCCCAGCAGGACCCAACCCATGAAAGTCGTTCCGATCCTCTATTTCTCGGACCTGCTCTGCGTCTGGGCCTATATCGCCCAGTGGCGGGTCAATGCGATCAAGGCGGCGTTCGGCGAGCAGGTCCGCTTCGAGACCCGGTTCTGCTCGGTGTTTGGCGCTTCGGAACGCAAGATAGCGACCAACTGGGGGGCGAAGGGCGGCTATGAGGGCTTCAATGCCCATCTGCGCCACGCCGCCGAACAGTTCCCTGAAATCAGCCTGAACCCAGACATCTGGCTCACGGTGAGGCCGGCTTCGTCCAATGCCGCCCACCTGTTTCTCAAGGCGCAGCAACGTCTCGAGGCCTCGGGAGAATGCGCCGCCGGAACGACCGACAACCTGACCTGGGCCGTGCGGCGGGCCTTCTTCGAATCCGCCCGGGATATCGGCCGCTGGGAGGTGCTCCGCGCCGTGGCCCGCGAGCAGGGGGTGGACCCTGGGCCCATCGAAGCCCTGATCCATGACGGCCGCGCCTTCGCCGACCTGTGCTGCGACCTGCAGGACGCCGAGGCCATGCGCATCCAGGGCAGCCCGAGCTTCGTGCTCAACGAGGGGCGTCAGAAGCTCTACGGCAATGTCGGCTTCCGGGTGCTGGAGGCCAATATCCAAGAACTGTTGCGGGCGCCCACGGCGGATCAGGCCAGCTGGTGTTGACTGACTGGATGACCGCGGCCGAAGGCGTCATCTGGTCAACCAAGGGTATGACCGTCTCCTTGAACGGCATGGATATAGCGCAGCCGCGCACGCCCAAGGCCCGCACCCCGCCGATCGCCGCTGGCAGGTCCTTGGTCGTGAAGGCCTTATAGAGGTAATTCAGGCCCAGTTCCCTGTAGAGAAAGTTGTGGAACCGGGTCCCGAAGTTGCCCGACCGGCCGCCGCGCTCAGGCCCGCGCGGCCTTCCAGTTGCGCTTGATGGTCTTGGCCAGGGACCATTTGTGGACTTCCGTCGGGCCGTCATAGATGCGGAAGGCCCGCACCTCGCGGAACACCTGCTCCACTATGGTGTCGCCGGTGACCCCGGATCCGCCCATCACCTGCACGCAGCGGTCGGCGACGCGCATCAGCGCCTCGGAGACCGAGACCTTGGTCATGGAGCTTTCGACCGTGCCAAGCGCGCCGGTGTCCAGCACGCCGGCGCACCAGTCGATCATCAACTCGGCCTGTTTCAGGTCGATCATGTTGTCCGCCAGCATGAAGCCAACGCCCTCGTGATCAATCAGGGGTTTGCCGAAGGCCTGCCGGCGGTTGGCGTAGTTAGTGGCGATTTCGTTGGCCCGCACGCAGGCCCCGTACCAACGCATGCAGTGAGACAGGCGGGCGGGGGAGAGGCGGATCTGGGCGTATTTGAAGCCCTCTCCGCTCTGACCCAGCATCTGGTCGGCCGGGACGCGCAGGTTGTCGATCCGCACAGTGGCGTGGCCGCCGGGCATGGAGCTGTCGATGGTGTTGGGCACGCGCTCGATCCGGATGGCCGGGTTCGGCAGATCGACCAGGAACATGCAGGCGCCATCAGCGGACTTGGCCATGACGATCCCGACCTTGGCCCCCTCGGCGCCGGTGATGAAGGCCTTGCGGCCGTCGATCACCCAGTGATTGCCGTCCTGCCGGGCGGTGGTGAGCATCATCGAGGGGTCCGATCCGGCCCCGCCGTCCTCCGCCGGCTCGGTCATGAAGAAGGCCGAGCGCGCCCGGCCTTCGACCAGGGGGGTCAGGAAGCGCTCCTTCAGCTCCGGCGATCCGACCTTGCCCAGCAGGTACATGTTGCCCTCGTCGGGGGCGGCCGTATTGACCGCCAGGGGACCCAGGGGCGACAGGCCGGAGCGCTGCAGCACGATCGCGGTTTCGCGCTGCGACAGGTGCCGGCCGTCCGGCAGGATGTGCGGGGTCAGGACCCCGGCCTGGCGCGCCAGGTCCCGCAGTTCCCGAACCAGTTCATCGGTGGGGCAGTCGTGGTGATCGCGGCGGGGATCCTTTTCGTAGGGGGCCACCACGTCCCGAACAAAGGTCTCCACCCGCTGAGCGATCTCAAGGGCTGCGTCCATGCCAATTCCGGCCATCACTTGGTTATCCTGCTCTATGGGCCGCGGCGCATACCGCGAAATCCGGGCGTCCGGGCGAGTCAGACGGCGGTATAGCCGCCATCGATAGCGATCTCGGCGCCGGTAATGAAGTGGGCGGCGTCGCTGGCCAGAAACGCGATCTCCGGGGCGATGTCGTCCACCACCCCGATGCGCCCCATCGGGATCAGGCGCGTCCATTGCGCCAGGGCGGCTTCCGGGGACAGCAACTGGCCCTCGTCATCGCGGGCGGGCTCCCAATCGGCGCCCAGATTGGTGGCGATCTGGCCGGGGTGGGCGGAGTTCACGCGAATGTCGGCCTTGGCCAGCATCCGCGTCGGAAGGGTTGGACCATGAAATCAACGTGGCGCCGGACGTCGAAATCGATCAGGGGCTTGGCGAACGGATAAGGCCATCACCCGTTTGTGGTTCGACCCGTTGGCCTTCTTCGATGTGAGGCCTTGGATCGAACCACGGGTAGCCTTTGAAGCGGATTTAGAACCGCTTGCGCACCTCGACGCCCACGGTGCGGGGGTTGAGGCTCGTCACTTGTTTGGGATTGTTGACCGCGGAAATGACGCTCAGCAAGCCGACGGTGTCGCCGATATTGTTGACGAAGACATAGGCGCCCCAGTCCTCGCCCTCGACCCCGCCGCGCAGGTTGGCGTAACCATAGTCACCCTGCGTTTCGTAGTAGCGATAGGTGGGCCGGAACTGCGATGCGGACTTGCCGACATAGGCGTAGTCCAGGCGGGCGAGACCCGACAGGCTGGCGGTGATCGGCCAGGTGTATTCCGCCGCGGCCGAGCCGCTGAAGCTGGGCACGTTGGGGAACTTGTCCCCCGACAGGCCGGTCGAGCCGGTGATCAGAATCGCGGAGTTGGTTTGATTCTGGGTCAGTCTGGCGTCGACATAGGCGGCCGTCGTGCTCAGGGTCAGACCTGAAATCGGACGGGCTATGGCCTCCAGCTCCACGCCTCTGATCCGCGCCTTGCCGGCGTTGGTCAGGAAGCTGAAGGCGCCGTTGGCGCTGGTGGCCTGGACCTGAAGATTACTCCAATCAATCTGATAGGCGGCCAGGTTCAGGGTCAGGCGACGGTCCAGCCATTGGCTTTTGACGCCGGTTTCATAGTTCCAGAGGCTATCGGGCTGATAGGCCACCAGGGCCGTGCCGAGCCCCGGCACATTGTTGGCGCCGCCGGGGCGGAAGCCCTTGGCCGCCAGGCCATAGACCATCAGGGTGGGGGTGAACTGGTAGCTGATATTGTACTTGCTGACCCACCCGTCGGCGCTGGCGTTGACCTTGGCCGGTGGACCGGCATAGGACTGGGTGATGAAGTTTGAAATATAGACTTGGCCGTTGACGGTCTTGTCGTAGTTGAAGCGGCGCACGCCAATGGTGACGCTTAGTTTCGGGATCGGCCTATAGGTGACTTCGCCGAAGAAGGCTGTCTGCTTGGTGTCGGTGCCCACATGCCGCCAGGCCGTCAGGTTCAGGGGCTGGATCACGGTCCCGGTCGCGGCGTTGGCCAGGACCACCTCACTTTCGATATAGTCCGAGCGGTCTTCATAGTAGGCGCCGGCCGTCCAATCGACCCTGCCTGCCAGGGCCGAGCCGGTCAGCCGCACTTCATGGTTCCAGGAAGTCAGCCCCATGGGCTGGTAGAGCGCGCCGGGCAGGCGACTGTTCGCATAGGCGGTGTACTGCGCCATTTGCGTCGGGATGGTGCAGGCCGGGTTGCTTCCCCCCACCGGGAGGGGGGGAGGGGGGCCGCCAGCGATATAGTTGGCGCAGGATGTGGCGTTGGTGGCGCTCGCCGCCAGGGTCGGCGTGTAGTCCGAATTCCGCAGAAGATTCCACTTATAGTAAGAAGACGTCGCGGTCAGCGTGGCGAAGGGCAATTTCCATTTCGCCGTGAGATTGTACATCTTCAGCGTGTCGGATGTCGGCGCGATGACCCGGGCATTGGTCTTGTAGGAATCGCGACCGAGGGTCTCATACCAGGAACTCTGACCATCCAGCACCGTCTTTTGATACATGCCGGTAGCGGTGATGGTCAGGTCTTCGATCGGCGTGTAGCCGATCATCAAGCGCCCGCCTTCTGAATTCTGACTGTTGATGTTTTTCTTGTGCAGTACGGTGTCGTCGATATAGCCGCCCTGTTCGGACTTATAGAGCACCAGGCGCGCGGCGAGCTTGTCCTCGATCAGGGGCACGTTCACCATGCCCTTCACCTGATAGCCCGGATCGCCGCCCTCGGTCGTCGTGCCCTGGGTGTCGATCTCGCCCGAATACTTGTGGCTGTCGGGCTTGTTCATGATCACCCTCAGGGTGCCGCCCATCGAGCCGGAGCCGTACAGCGTGCCTTGCGGGCCCCGCAGCACCTCCACCCGCTCCACATCGAACAGGTTGATGTCGGCGGTGGTCGAGCTGGCGTCGGCTGTGGTGCCGGCCGGGCCGGTCAGGGGCGTCTCGTCATAATAGAGGCCGACCGTCGCTTCGCCAGCGCTGCGCACGCCGCGCAGGGTCAGGCGCCGCGAGGTGGGCGAGGAGCCTTCGACCTGAAGGTTGGGAACCGTGCGGTAGTAGTCCTGGATGCTGGTGGCGCCGAGATGCCGCAGGGACTTTTCCGTCACGGCGCTGATGCTGATCGGCGTGGTCTGGATCGTGGTCGACCGCTTCAGGGCGGTGACGATGATTTCGCCGGTGGTGGCGATCCCCGCCGGCTCGGCGGTCGCGACCGCGTCAGTCGCGGGTTTGGTCGTCACGGGCTCCGCGGCGAAGGCTTGCCCCCCTCCGAGCGCGGTCAAGGCCGTGGCGCTTAAGGCAAGCGCCTTCAGGCCCCGAATATGATTTGTCATTCGTCATCCCCTAATTCGACCGTCTGAACCACGGCCATTCCGATCAGACGCAGGGGCGGCGTCGATCCTCATCTGTGGCGAAAAAAAGACGGCGGCGGGGCGGGGAGGGAGCTTAGAAGCTCTTGGTGAGCGATAGGCGCAGGGTTCTGGGCTGGACGCCGAAGACATCGATTGGCCCAGAGCCACTGGTCGTTTGCGCCTTGCCCGCCCGGTCCAGCAGATTGTCCACGACCAGGTTGGCGCGCCAGGTTCTCAGGTTCAGGGCCAAGGTCGCGCCGAATAGGGCGTAGCCTCCCATCTGGATGTTGTCGGAGGCCGCGGACGTAAATCCAGACCAGGAGGCGCCGACATAGGATGCGTCCAGCCGCGCCAGGAGGTCGAGGCCGCCGGGCAGGCTCCATTGACGCTCCAGCGATCCGGCCGTGGTGAAGTGCGGAACCATCGGGAGGCGGTCGCCCTTGCGCCCCAATCCGATGGCGGCGTTGGCGGTCTGGTCGGCCGTCAGGCGCGCGTCGGTATAGGTCGCGCTCAGGGTCGCATCCCAGCCGGCGAGCCCGCGCAGGGCGAACTCCGCCTCCAGGCCGCGTATGCGGCTGGCGCCGATATTGGCGAGGAAGGAAAAGGCCCCGTTCTGGGTCGTGGCGCTGTACTGCATGTCGCGCCAATCGATCTGGTAGATCGCGAAATTGGCCGTCAGGCGCCGGTCGATCCACTCGCTTTTCAATCCGATCTCATAGTTGGTCAGACGGTCGGACCGGTAGGGCGCCAGCTTGTCGGGCAGCCCCGGCACCACATTGACCCCGCCGGGCCGGAAGCCCTGGGACAACTGCGCATAGGCCATGGCGTTGCGGCCAAGCCGCTGGTCGGCCAGCAGCTTGAAACTCCAGCCCTGCTCCCGGGTCGCCGCGTCGGTATGGAAATCGGCGGAGGTGCCGGAGATCACGTTCGGGATCTGGACCAGACCCTGATCGCGCTTGCGGTAGTCGAACCAGCGCGCGCCCAGCGTGATGTCGGTTCCGACCCTTGGCGCGTAGGAGGTTTCGCCGAACAGGGCCGCTTGACGCAGGTCGTTGTCGATACTCCGCCGGCCAATGAAACGCGCCGGATCGTAGGACAGGCCGGTCGCGGGATTGACCTGCAGGACCTGACTGTCGATGCCGTCCCCCCGCTGTTCGCTATAGGCGCCGACCGTCCATCGCCACGGGCCCTTGTCGGGCGAGGCGGCGCGTACCTCGTTGATCCACGCCCGCACATGACCCGGCTGATTGAGGGTGGCCGGATAGAGACCCGCGACATAGCCATTGTAAGTGGAGAGCTGGTCCGCGTTGCAGGCCACGCCGTCGCCGAAGCTGAAATAGCGCGCGCAGCCGGTGGCGCTGTTCTTGGCGCCGTCCAGCACGTTGCTGTAGTCCCATCTGCGGGTCATCCGCCACTGGTACCAGGACGACGTCGCGGTGACGGTCGCCACATCGCTCTTCCAGGCCAGGACGCCGTTGATCAGGGTGATGTCGCCGTCGAAGGGCGCTCGCACCGCGTGTTGCGTGCGCCAGGGTCCGACATTTTCCCGCCAGGTGGACATGTCGTCCTGTCTGGTGGTTTGGGCGGCGCCGGATATGCGAAGGGAGATTCGTTGGTCGGGTTCCCAAAGGATCGACAGGCGCCCGCCGGTTTCCCGTGAGGTGTCCACGTCCTTGATCCCCAGTCGGATATTGTCGGTCACGCCGGGGGCGCCATGGTCATAGACCACGACCCGCACCCCAAGCCTGTCATCGACCAGGGGCTGGTTGAGGGTGGCGGCGAAGTCCCCGGTAAGGCCGCCGTGGGTCGCCGCGGTCACGCCGCCGCTGACGGTCAGGGCGGAGGCATCAAGGTCCGGCTTGCGAAACAGGATGCGCAGGGTCCCACCCATGGAACCCGCGCCGTAGAGCGTGCCTTGAGGCCCACGCAGCAATTCGATCCGCGCCACATCGACCATGGCGAGTTCGGGAACCATCATCCCTGGATCGGCCGTGGTTCCCACCGGACCCGTGACCGGGGTGTCGTCATAATAGAGCCCGGTGGTCGCCTCGCCGTAGCCATAGACGCCCCGGACGACCAGGCGGCGCCCGAAGCTGGAATGCGCGACCTGGAGCCCCGGCAGCTGCGCGGCGATGCGGTCGAGATCGGCGCTGACCCGGCGCTCCAGGGTTTCGGCCCGCACCACGGTCATGCTGATCGGGGTCTCTTGGGCGAGGGTGGGCCGCTTCAGCGCGGTGACCATGATCGTCCCGACGTCGCTGGGCGTCATCTGCTCGGGTTTCGAGGCCGAGGGGCTTGGCGCGGCGCGGCGCGCGGCCTCGATCAGAATGCTCGTGCCCTGGAGGTGGAACACAAGCCCCGTACCGGCCAACAGCCGCCCCAAGGCCTCCTCGACGCTGTAGTCGCCCCGAAGGCCGTCGCTCGGTCGGCCCGCCGTGAGGGCCGGCGAAAACAATATTTCGTGGTTGCTCTGTACGGCCAGCTGATTGAGCGCCGAACTGAGCGGCTCGGCGGGGATGTTGAAGTGTGCGACGGCGCGGGGCGCGGCGCGCGCGTCGGCGGCCCATGGGGCAAGCCAGGCGAGAAGCGCCGCGATCAAGATACGACGCCTGATCGAGTCCTCCCCCCTGCAAGTCCCCGATACGACGATTGCCGCCTCCTGATGGAAGGCTTGTGACGCGCCCCGCAGGCGCAGACCATGCGATCGCCGCTGGCGCAATGCGCCCACCCCCAACCGGTGGAATGCTAGATCATGGTTTGCCCGTGTTCTAGGCAGCACGCCGTTGATCTGGGCACGGACTGGCCAATGGTCATCCGAGCTTGATCGAAACGAGACGCACCGGCATGCTTGTGCGAAGAAATGACGACATTCGAGGGGGAGGGCGTCGCGGTGTACGGGGATCCGGCGTCGTCGAATCACATAGGCGACGAGGCGCTTGCGGATCTCGGCGCCGGTTTTGTGCCGGCCTTGCGGGCGTTTTTCTCCCGTCGCTCGCCCATGGGCGACGTCGAGGATCTGGTGCAGGAGGTTCTCCTGCGCATCCATAAGCGCGGCCCCGCGACGGTGGTGCGTAATGTTGAGGGCTACATTTTCGAAGTGGCCGCCAACGTCCTGATCGACCAAAGCCGCCGCGACCGCACCCGTAAACGATCCGATCATTGCGAACTGACCGAACTTCATCACCCCGTTGATGAAATGTCTCCCGAGCGCGTCTTACAAGGGCGGGAGGAGATGGCGAGGGCCCTGACGGCCCTGAACGAGTTGCCGGAGCGGACCCGGCGGGTTTTCATCCTCGTGCGCTTCGAGGAGATGAGCTACAAGCTCGTCGCCCAACGCCTGGGCGTCTCGGTTAGCGCGGTCGAGAAGCATGTGATGAAGGCGCTGAAGCATTTGAGCGCGCGTTTACGGGATCAGAATGAAGCCGAACCCGCCTCAGGACAGCATGAGTCCCGGCGACCCCGATAGCGCCGCCGCGGAGTGGTTCGCTCGCCTGGGGAATGAGGCCGTTTCCGCTCATGATCGCGAGACCTTTGATCAATGGATCGCGGCCGATGCCCGTCATGAGGCCGCATGGACCCGTTGCCAGGCCCTGTGGGGGCGGTTGGGCGGACTGGACGCCGACACCGCCTTCGCGGCCCTGCGCGCCGACGCCCTGGGCGCGGCGGCCACCCGTGGCGGCATGGATCGACGGGCGTTTGGCGCGATCGCGGCGGGGGCGGTGCTGGCGGTCGGCGCGGGTGGCTATCTGACCTGGCGATCGACCCTTGGCGCAACTCAGCGCGATCGCCCGGCGGATGACGGCCCGACCTTCACGACCGCCGTGGGACAGCAGACCGCGTTTCGTCTTGAGGACGGCTCCATGGTCACCCTCGGCACCGACTCGGCGATCCGGGTGAATGACTGGACGGGAGGCGTCCGCCGTCTCAGCCTTTTGCGGGGGCAGGCCTATTTCCAGGTGGCCAAGGACAAGAGCCGACCCTTCATCGTGGCGGCGTCCAATATGCGGGTCACCGCCGTCGGCACGGCTTTCGATGTGCGCCTCGATCCCAACAGGCTGTCGGTGACCCTGGTCGAGGGGCGGGTGAGAATCGCCGGCCCGGCCCCGCGCGGCAATGGCGATCAGATGGTCGAGATGTCGGCCGGCTCCCAGTTCATCGCCCCGAGCGGCGCCGACTGGCGGCTCGTGGAGGTCGATGCGGCGCGGGAGGTCAGCTGGCTTCAGGGCCGTCTCGTGTTCGATGGCGAACCCCTGTCGACGGTGGTTGAGGAGATGAATCGCTTCTCGCGGCGGAAGTTGCGGCTGGCCGATGGCGGACTTGGCGCCCAGCCGGTAAGCGGCGTGTTCAAGACCGGGCAGGTGGACGCCTTCGTCGCGGCCCTGGAAAGCTATCGATTGGCCAAGGTCGGCCACGCCGACGAGCAGCGGATCGATCTGGTCCGCTACTGATTTTTTCATCCTATGCGGGATCCGCGGTGAGGGTTCCCGGCTGGGCGCCGTCCTATGAGACGGAGAGAGTCAACTCTCCGTCCTGGGAGAGATGGCTGATGAAGAAGTTCCTGTTGTCGACGGCCGGGGCCGTGGCGCTCTGTCTTTCCATTCCCCTCGCGTCGGCGACCGCCGGACCGATCACATCGCCGCGTGAACAACTGGGGCATGACCTCGGCGAGGACTACTATCTCGCCGACTACGCGCAACTGACCGCCTATTGGAAAAAGCTGGCGTCGCAGAGCGACCGGGCCAAGCTGGTCGATATCGGCGCGACCTCGGAAGGTCGCCGTCAGTATATGATGATCGTCTCATCGCCGGAGAACCTGGCCAAGCTCGATCACTACAGGGATATCGCCAAGCGTCTGGCCCTGGCCGAGGGGCTGACGGACGATCAGGCCCACGCCCTGGCGGCGGAAGGCAAGTCGGTGATCTGGATCGACGGCGGTCTGCACGCCAACGAAACCGAGCCGGCCCAGGCGCTCATGCAGGCCGTCTATGACATGCTCAGCCGCGACGACGCCGAGACGCGGCGGATACTCGACAACGTCATCATCCTGTTCGGTCAGGCCAACCCCGACGGTCAGGACTTCGTGGCCGACTGGTACATGCGCAATCCCGATCCCCTAAAGCGCGACAGCGGCGGGTTCGGCGACAGCACCCTGCCGCATCTGTTCCAGAAATATGTGGGCCACGACAACAATCGCGACTCCTACATGTCGGCGATGAAGGAGACGACCAACCTCAACCGGATCTTCTTCCGCGAATGGTTCCCGCAGATCATCTACAATCACCACCAGACCGGCCCGCAGGGCGCGGTGGTGTTCGTCCCGCCGTTTCGCGATCCCTTCAACTACAACTACGACCCCCTCGTGATGACCGAGCTCAACGAGGTGTCGGGCGAGATGCACAGCCGGCTGATCGCCGAGGGCAAGCCGGGGTCGGCCATGCGCTCGGCGGCGACCTATTCGACCTGGAACAACGGAATGGAGCGCACGGTCGCCTATTTCCACAATACGATCGGCATACTGACGGAGATCATCGGCAGTCCGACGCCCTTCAGCCTGCCGCTGGTTCCCGACAACCAATTGCCGCGCAACGATCTGCCGATGCCGATCAAGCCGCAGACCTGGCATCTGAAGCAATCCGTGGACTATTCGGTTTCGATGAACCGCGCGGTGCTGGACTACGCCGCCAACAATCGCGAACGGTTGATGTTCAACATCTATCGGATGGGAGCCAACGCGATCCAGCGGGGCGGCCAGGATAGCTGGACCATCACCAGCGACCGCATCGACGCCCTGAAGGCCGCCGACAAGGCCACGCCGGACGCCGTGCGCGCCGCGGCCCTGGCGGCGTCGGGGGCGCCGGCGTTCAGGGCGGTGGGCCTCGCCGACCCCAAGCTCTACGACACCGTCCTGCATGACCCGGCCCAGAGGGATCCGCGCGGCTATATCCTCCCGGCGGATCAGGCCGACTTTCCGACGGCGATCAAGTTCCTGAACGCCCTGATCAAGAATGGCGTGGCGGTGGATCGCGCCACGACGACCTTCACCGTGGGCGGCAAGACCTATCCCGCGGGCTCCTATGTGGTCAGGACCGCGCAGGCCTACCGGCCGCACATCCTCGATATGTTCGAGCCGCAGCGGCACCCCAACAATTTCGCCTATCCCGGCGGCCCGCCGATCCCGCCCTATGACGCTGCGGGCTATACCCTGGCCTTCCAGATGGGGGTCAAGTTCGATCGTGTTCTGGATGGCTTCGACGGTCCGTTCGAAAAGGTCCCCGACCTGATCAAGCCGCCGGCCGGCCATGTGCTGGGCGAGGGGGGCGCCGGCTTCCTGGTCAGCCACGAGGTCAATGACAGCGTCATCCTGACCAATCGCCTGCTGAAGGCGGGGCAGCCGGTCTATTGGCTCAAGCCGTCCGTCACAGTCGATGGCCAGACCTATGCGCCGGGCGCGATCTGGGTTCCGGCCTCGGCCAAGGCCCGCGCGATCCTGGAGGCTGGCGGGGCGGAACTCGGCATCGATATCCGGGCGGTCAAGGCGGCCCCCGCCGCCGACAGGATCAAGCTCAAACCCGTCCGGGTCGGCGTGGTCGATATCTATGGCGGCCTGATGAGCGGCGGATGGACCCAATATCTGATGGAGCAGTTCGAGATCCCCTACACCGTCGTCCGTCCGCAGCGTCTAGACGCCGGAAATCTGGGGCGCGACTTCGACGTCCTGGTGTTCCCGGATTCGGCGATCAGCGAGGCCGGCGGCTTCAGCGGCGGGATGTTCCGGGGCGCGGCCTCGATGGGCGCGCCCCAACCCAAGCCCGAGGCCATTCCGGCCGAGTATCGCGGCTGGCTGGGAACCATCACCCGTGAAAAGACGGGCCCGCAAATCGAGCGCTTTGTGCGAGACGGAGGCTCGGTGGTCTCGGTGGGAAGCTCCACCGCCCTGGCCTCGTTCCTGAAATTGCCGGTGGAATCCGGGACGGCGGAGGTGGTCGACGGCAAGGTTCAGCCCCTGCCCAGGACCAAGTTCTACATTCCCGGCTCGGTGCTGTCCGCCAAGGTCGACAATACCGATCCCTTGGCGTTCGGTGAGCCGGATACGGTGGATATGTTCTTTGACCAGAGCCCAGTGTTCAAGGTCGCGGACGGCCCCGGTCTGCATCGGGTGGCCTGGTTCTCCGGCGCCCACCCCTTGCGCAGCGGATGGGCGTGGGGGCAGGAGCGCCTGGATGGAACCACCGCGGTGATCGACGCCGATCTCGGCAAGGGCAAGGTGTTCCTGATGGGACCGGAGATCACCATGCGCGCCCAGCCGCACGGGACCTTCAAGTTCCTGTTCAACGCCCTCTATTACGGACCCGCCGTCTCCAAGCCCTGATCGGCTCCGGACGGGATGGCGCGCGCCCGGTCGCGCGCCATTTTTCGTGGAATCTTCCAACACCCGCTGAGGGCGCGCGTCGGGGCCGCGTCTTATACCAACCCTCCTAAAGATTGACACATGCCCAATGGCGGTATCCGATTGAGCGGATGCGTTCTGGATCGTCGGTCAGGAAGCGCCAAGCGTTTGTGCAGGCTTCGGCGATGTCGTGCTCGGTTTCCCAGACCTGGGA
>JARLIP010000072.1 GCA_031291685.1 Caulobacteraceae bacterium
GGCCCCAGGCGCTCCAGCACCCGCGCCAGGCGCTCGCCGGGGCGCCCGCGCCTGGCCTCGGGGCCGGCGAACAGGCGCAGGAAGGCGGCGGCGGCCCGGCCCGAGGGCGGCAGGACCGGGTCCAGCTCCCTGGGCAGGATGGCGTCGGCGCGCACCAGCACGAAGGCGGCGCCCAGGAGCCGTCCGAAGGCTGCCGGTCGGCTCATCCCTGGGACTGCGCCCAGCCTTGATGGAGGGCGGCGACGCCGCCGGTGAAATTGGTCCAGGTGGGCCTGGCGAAGCCGGCGTCGCGCATCATGTCGGCGAAGGTCTGCTGGTCGGGAAAGCGGCGGATGCTCTCCACCAGATATTGATAGGCGTCGCGGTCCTTGGCCACCCAGCCGCCCACGGCGGGGATCACCTTGAAGGAATAGGCGTCATAGGCGCCGCGCAGGGCCTCGGTGACCGGCCGGGAGAACTCCAGGCACAGGAAGCGGCCGCCGGGCTTGAGCACCCGCCGGGCCTCGCGCAGGGCGGCGCTGATGTCGGTGACGTTGCGGATGCCAAACGCGATGGAATAGGCGTCGGCGCAGGCGTCCGGCAGGGGCAGGGCCTGGGCGTCGCCCACGGCCCAGGCGATCTCAGGGGCGCCGCCCCGCTCGCGGCCGGCGGCGATCATCTCGGCGTTATAGTCGATGACGATGATCCGGGCGTCTTCCCCGCCCCGACGCTGCTGAGCGGCCCGGGCCAGCTTGGCGTAGCGCAGGGCCATGTCCCCGGTGCCGCCGGCGCAGTCGATGATGACCTCGCCGGGCTGGGGGTTCATGCGGGCGGCGGTCATGTCCTTCCAGATCCGATGAACGCCGCCGCTCATCAGATCGTTCATCAGGTCATAGCGGCGGGCGACCCGGTCGAAGACCCCGCGCACCATGCGGGGCTTCTCGGCCGGATCGACATCCCGAAATCCGAAGGTCGCGGAGGTCTGGCTCATAGTCCGCCTCTTAACCCCGAAGAGCCGCGCCCGCCATAGGCCCGCGACGCCTTGGACGCAGTTCCCGCGCCCGGTATCGCCCAGACCCCCTGGTCCGGGGACCCGATGCGGATGAATTCAAAAGCTTGGAGCGCGTTTGGTCCGAAAACCGGTTCCCACTTTTCGGAACGCGCTCTAGAGGCAAGGACATGCCTGAATTGCCCGAGGTCGAAACCGTCCGCAAAGGCCTGGAGCCCGCCCTGAAGGGCGCGCGGCTGATCCGCGTCGAGGCCCGTCGCCCGGACCTGCGCTTTCCCCTGCCCCAGGGGTTCGTGCAGATCCTGACCGGCGCGCGGATCCTGGATCTGCAAAGGCGGGCCAAGTATCTGCTGGCGCCCCTCGACCGGGGCCAGACCCTGATCATGCACCTGGGCATGACCGGCCGGTTCGAGATCGAGGGTGGCGCGGCTCCGCAAAGACCCGGGGATTTCGTCTATGCCGCCCCGGCCGATCCCAAGCACGCCCATGTGGTGTTCGAGACCGACGGCGGCCAGAGGGTGACCTATTTCGACCCCCGTCGGTTCGGCTACATGGACCTGATCGACACCGAGGCCCTGCCAGCCCATCCGTGGTTCGCCGCCCTGGGCCCCGAGCCGCTGGGGCCGGACTTCAACGCCGCCCAGCTGGCGGGGGCCTTCGCTGGGCGCAGGCAGAGCATCAAGACCCTGCTGCTGGACCAGAGGATCGTGGCGGGGCTGGGCAACATCTATGTGTGCGAGGCCCTGCAACGGGCGCGGATCTCGCCCCTGAAGGCGGCCGGCGACGTGCCTGGCGCGCGGATCTCCGCCCTGGTGGAGGCGGTGCGGGCGGTCCTGGCCGAGGCGATCGAGGCCGGGGGCTCGACCTTGCGCGACTACGCCGCCACCGACGGCGCCCTGGGCTATTTCCAACACAGCTTCGCCGTCTATGGCCGGGAAGGCGAGCCGTGCCTGACCCCCCGCTGCAAGGGGACCATCGAGCGCACGGTCCAGGGCGGGCGCTCGACCTTCCATTGTGTGGCGTGCCAGCGATAGGATTGGGCGCCCTGGTTTTGACGTGCGAGGGGCCCTAACCTGCGCCCATGCTAAGATTTCCCCGCGCCCTTCTCGCCGCCGTCCTGCTGTGTTTCTGGGGGCTGGCGGGCGCGGCCCTGGCCCAGCCGCCAGTGTGGATCGTCCGCGACCACGGCTCGACCCTGGTGCTGTTCGGCTCGGTGCATCTGTTGCCCCGGGGGCTGGACTGGGAGCCGGACCGGCTGAAGGCGGCCGTGGCCAAGGCCGACGAGCTGTGGTTCGAGATCCCCCTGGACGACGCCTCATCCCTGGCCGCCACCCGGGCCGCCCTGGCCAAGGGCATGCAGCCCAAGGGAAGCACCCTGCGGGGGCAGCTGAGCCCGGCGGAGCGGGCCAAGCTCGAACACGTGGCCAGCCTCTATGGGGTGTCCGCCGAGGGGCTGGATCAGCTCAAGCCCTGGCTGGCGGAGGTGACCCTGTCCCTGGCGGCCTATCGCCAGGCTGGCGCCGTTCAGGACGCCGGCGTCGAGCGGGCGCTTTCGGCCCTGGCGCCGCCGTCCCTTCCGCGCCTGGCCTTCGAAACCCCCGAGGAGCAGATCGGCTATCTGTCGGGCGCCCCGGCCAAGGCCCAGATCGCCTCCCTGGTGGAGACCCTGGGGGAGCTGGAGGAGGGGCGGGACAGTTTCGCGCGCCTGGTCTCGGCCTGGATGGCGGGGGACACACAGGCGATCCAGGCCGAGGCGGTGGACCCCCTGCGCCATGACGCCTCGGAGGTCTATCGCCTGCTGGTGGTCGATCGAAACAAGCGCTGGGTGCGGACCATGCTGGGGCGGCTGAAGCGGCCCGGGGTGCGGGTGATGGTGGTGGGGGTGGGCCATCTGGTGGGGCCCGACAGCGTGCCCGCCATGCTGCGGGCCCGGGGACTGAAGGTCGAAGGGCCTTGATTTGACTCAGCCTATCGGATCACGATCTCCAC
>JARLIP010000073.1 GCA_031291685.1 Caulobacteraceae bacterium
ACACTTCGCCATCAACCTCGTGCGCGCAACAAAGGATAAGCGATCCGTCAAAGCCAGGCGAAAGATCGCCGGATGGGACACCGACTACCTCAACACCCTAATCGGAAATATTCGCCGTTAACCCGGATTCAGAGCCCTGCGATCTCCCCGGCCTCGGCCTTGACGCAGGCAAAGCCGATCAGGCGGGCCATGGGCGGCGGCGGGATGGTCCCGTCGCGGATGCCTCGCATGATCGCCAGGCCGCTCAGCCCATCCACCTGACCGCGGACCGCCGCCGGACTTTGCCAGGCGACTTCACGGCGGCGGGTATGGGTTTCGTCAAAGGCGTCGAGGCTCATCGGCTTGGCTCCGCAATGACCGGGCCGTTTGAATGACGATCATCATTTAAAGAGTCAAGAGCCCGATCGGCGAGATAACGGCTCTCGGCCTTGGGAACGGTTTGGCGCGGGCGGCTCGGCTATTGCGGATCGTGATGGCAGACGCAGAGCTTGTTGCCGGCGGGATCGCGGAAATAGGCGCCGTAAAAGTTGGGGTGGTACTCGGGGCGAAGGCCAGGCGCGCCTTCATCGGTTCCGCCGGCGGCCAGGGCCTCGGCGTGGCATTGGTCCACGGCTTGGCGGGACGGGGCCAGCAGGGCGACCATCTGTCCGTTGCCCGGGGTGGTGGGCTGGCGGTCGAAGGGGACGCCGATCAGGAACAGGGGTCTGGCCACGCCGGGTCGCATCCAGCCAGCCCAGGGTTTCTGAGGGTCGTTGAACTTCAGCTCCAGGCCCAGGATCGGCAGGAGCCGCTCATAGAAGGCCAGGTCGCGGGGGAAGTCCGAGACGCCGAGATGGACGTGAGACAGCATTCAGGCTCTCCGGGTCGGTCTGGGGTGTTTCATCGGCCAGGAAGTCATGGGAGTCCTCTCAGGCTGACGCGCGGCGTTTATGCCACGGATTGGTCCCGTCCCGCAGCCACGCAAGGCTGTCCGTCCAGAAGCCGTCCGCGTGGCGCGCATGGAACAGGCCGAAGTGGCCGACGGCCTCAAAGCCCAGCCGCTCCGGGGCGAGGGTCACCTCGGTCTTTCGGGCGTTGCGGTAATAGGCGAGGGCTCGCCGGATGGCCTGGGGCGTGCCCAACTCGTCGTCGCTGACCGTGACCGCCAGGATCGGGGCGCCAAAGGCGGCGAAGCGGTCCAGCACCGCCGCCCGGCTGGCCCTGGGATAGCTGTGCTCGGTGCGCGCGCCCTTGAAGCTCCATTCCAGGGCCACCCCCGCCGGCAGATCCTCCAGCCAGCCGAACCGCCGGCCGGGGAAATAGCCGAACAGCAGGGTCGCCGCGGGCATGACCAGGTGCCACTTCAGGAACAGGTGAGCCCGGCGCCGGGCCGCGTAGTCCGGCCAGAAGGCGTATTGGGCGCCCACGGTCAGCATCCGGTCCACCATCCAGCCGCTCTCGGCCAGGCCGGGCAGGAAGCCGCCCACGCTATGGCCGACGACCAGCAGCTTGCCGCACCTGCGGCTGGCCCTGGCGAAGCGGATCGCGGCGTCGAAATCCAGCTGCCCCCAATCCCGCCAGCGATAGCCGCTGCCGCGCAGGCTCCGGGGGCGCGACAGGCCGATCCCGCGATAGTCGTAGGTCAGGACATCGAACCCGGCCTGGGTCAGGAAGCGGGCATAGCGGTGGTAGTAGCGGGCCAGGACGCCGGTGGCGGGATTGATCACCACCATACCCAGCGGGGTTGAGTGCGGCGCGCGCCACAGGCGCCCGCCCAGGATGACCCCGTCCCGGCAGTCGATGGACACGGGCGCCTCGGCGCTCACGGAAGGGGCGCAGGCGGTCTCCATGGGGCGGAGCAGGGTCATGGACGCCGTCAGACGATCTGTCGAACCGCGCCGCCGACCCGCACGCCGTCCTCGGGCGCCGTGGGGATCGCCACACGCAGGCGGCAGGGCTGGCCCATGTCCGCGCCCTGCAGGATGGTGACCTCGCCGGCGTGGGGCCAGCCGATCCGACCCAGATAGCCACCAAGGGCGGCGGCGGCCGCGCCGGTGGCGGGGTCCTCATAGACGCCCCCCGCCGCGAAGGGATTGCGGGCGTGGATCAGGTCCGGCCGTTCCGCCTGAACCAGGCTGATGGTGGTCAGGCCTTGCGCCTCCATAAAGCGGCGGCCCGCGTCAAGATCGTAGGTCATGGCCGCCAGGGTTTCCCGATCCCGCACGGACAGCAAGAGGTGATCGACGCCGGCGTTGATGATCGCCGGGGGAAGGTCGGGGGCCAGATCGTCCCGGGACCAGCCGAACAGGGCCAGGCCCTCGGCCAGGGCGGAGGGGGAGGCCGGGCGGCTGGAGGCGGGCGGAGAGCGCAGGGTGGCGCTGGCCTCGGCCGGGGAATAGCGGCCCTCCACCTGGGCCTCGCCGGCGTTCAGGCGCAGGTGAAACAGGCCGTCTCCCCGCCGCCGGGCCAGGGCGACCCCGAGGGCGACGGTGGCGTGGCCGCAGAACGCGACCTCCATGGCCGGCGCGAAATAGCGCACGCGCCAGGCGTCACCCCGCGGGGCGGCGAACACCGTCTCCGAATAGCCGACCTCGGCGGCGATGCGCTGCATGGTCTGGGGATCGGGCAGGGCCGCATCCACCACCACCCCCGCCGGATTGCCGCCCTCGCCCTGATCGGCGAAGGCGGCGTAGCGTTCGACCACGATCAACGGCCCGCCGCACCCGATCCCGCCGCGCCCGGACCCGCGAAGGCTGGCCATTGCCGCAGGGCCGCGCTCAGCCGGCCGTCGCCGACCTGGGCCACCGCCTGGCTGACATTGTCCCGCCAGCATGACGAGCGCGCGACGGCCTGGCGCACGTCCGGGAAGCTGAAGGCGCTGGCGCCGCACACCTCCAGGGCCGCCGATCCGATCCGCTTGAGCAGGCGATCGGCGTCTCTGGGGTCGCCGAGGTCGTAGCCACGCACCGACACGGCCTGGGTCGGCGCCTCGGGCTCGGCGCGGGCGGGTGTGGCGATCGCGCTGGTCAGGAGCACGGCGGCGCCAAGGGGCGCCAGGGCGCGCGCCAAGCCGGTTTGTGGACCGCTCTGGGAAGGAAATCGATGTGACATGCTGCCTGTCCCTGCTGTTGGGACCGATCTCCTACGCCCCCAACTCATATTACGAAAACAAATTGTCATGATGATCCGCATTAGGCCTTGTGATGACGTTGGCGGTTCAAGCCGCGCGCCGGCCGCGGGCCAGACCTTCGCGAATGTGATGGGCCAGCTCGACCACCGCGGCGGAGACCTGATGCCTGGGCAGGTGCAGGTTGATGGAGAAGGGCGGCAGTTCCGGCAGGCCCGCGTCGCACAGGATGTCGAGATCGGGCGCCACGGTGCAGATCAGGCTGGGGGTGATCGCCAGGTCGCTGCGCACCGTGGCGGTGGTGGCGTCGATGCTACCGTTCTCGAACACCGTGCGCCAGTTACGGCCCCGCTCGCTGAGGGCGGCGATCACCGCGGGGCGAAAGGCGCAGGTCTCCGCCACCATCGAGATCGGCAGGGGATCGCGCAGGTGGGCCGAGCCCCCCTTGGCGCCGACCCAGACCAGACGCTCCACCGCCAGGCATTCCCCTGTCGAGACGCCGAGGGGCTCTTCCACCAGGACCAAATCCACGTCCCCCCGGGCCATGGCGGTCAGCAGATCGGGGGAGGAGGCGCAGGTCAAGGAGATCTCCACCCGGGGGCGGGCCTCCGCATAGGTCTTCAGAACCGGCGCCAGGATCGGGCCCACCAGGTCATAGGGCGCGCCCAGGCGGACCGTGCCGTCCATGGCGACCTCGGTCATCGAGGTCCAGATCTCGTCATTGAGACTCAGCAGGCGCCGGGCGCGGCCCAGGAGGCGTTCGCCGAAAGCGGTGAGCTGGATGCCCCGGCGATCCCGGGTGAACAGGGCGCCGCCGAACTGGTCCTCGAGCCGGCCGATCTGCTGGCTGACGGCGCCCTGGGTCAGATGCAGGGCGTTGGCCGCCGTGGTCATGCCACCCCGATCGGCGACGGTGACAAAGGCGCGAAGGGCGGTGATGTCGAGATTGCGAGCCATGCTGCGTTCGCCTTGGGATCAGTGTGCGCTGGCATTATGGCTGATGATCCTTATGGGCGCCAACATTAGGAATTGTAGGGCGTCGCCACCTCGAGACCGGCGCATCACTTCCCTTGGGTCATAATTGACAGCGGGCTTCGGGGCGCACAGGCGTTAGGGGAGCCGAGCCCGCCACAACGAAAAGATGGGCCGAGATCCGCGATCCAGGGAGCCCGTCATGACCTTTCCGATTCCCAATGTGTCCAACGACCTGACCGGCCAGACGGCCCTGATCACGGGCGCCTCCTCTGGCCTCGGTGCGCGTTTCGCCCGGACCCTGGCCCGGTGTGGGGCCAAGGTGGCGCTGACCGCCCGGCGCCTGGACCGGCTGGAGGCCCTGGCGCAGGAGATCCGCGCCGAGGGCGGTCAGGCCGCGGCCTTCGCCCTGGACGTCACCGACGCCGATCAGCTCCTGTCGGTGGTGGGTGAGGCCGAGGCGGCCCTGGGGCCGGTGAGCATCCTGGTCAACAACGCCGGCATTCCCGACGCCCAGAGGGCCGTGAAGATGTCGGTGGACCTGATCGACCGGGTGATCGGGGTCAATCTGCGCGCGCCCTACATCCTGTCCTGCGAGGTCGCCCGCCGGGCGATCGCGGCCAAGCGGCCGGCGCGGATCGTCAATATCGCCTCGGTGGCGGCCTTTGAATATCGCGGCAATGGCGCGGCCCTCTATTCGATCACCAAGTCGGCGGTGGTGCGCATGACCGAGGCCCTGTCGGTGGAATGGGCCAGCGCCAATATCAACGTCAACGCCATCGCCCCGGGCGCCTTCGCCTCGGAGATGATGGACGGGATGCTGGAGCGGATGGGGGACATCTCCCAGCATTTCCCGCGCAAGCGCCTGGGCGATCCGGCCCAGCTGGACAGCACGCTTTTGTTCCTGGTCTCCCCGGCTTCGGACTTCGTCACCGGCGCCTGCATCCGCGTCGATGACGGCCAGAGCGGCCGCTAGAGTTTCGTCAAACCCGCCCACGATGCGCCACGTGGATCGGCTTCACCCGATCGATTGCGGGCGATAGGAAAGGACGCCATCCAATGCGCGCCCTGATGGTCGAGGCGCGGATCAAGCCCGGCGACGTGGTCCTGACCCAGGGCGCCGGCGGGGTCTCCATCTTCGCCGTGCAACTGGCCAAGGCGGCGGGCGCCACGGTGATCGCCACCTCCTCCTCGGGGGCCAAGCTGGAGCGGCTGAAGGCCCTGGGGGCGGACCATCTGATCAACTACAGGGAAAATTCGGAATGGGGCCGCACGGCCAGCGAACTCACCGGCGGGCGCGGGGTGGACGCCGTGGTCGAGATCGGCGGGCCGGGCGCCCTGAACCAGTCCATCCACGCCGCGCGGATCGGGGGGCATATCTCGCTGATCGGGGTCCTGACTGGGATTTCCGGGGATGTGGCCACGGCCCTGGCCATGTCCAAGAACACCACCATCAAGGGGGTGACCGTCGGCTCTCGCCAGGAGCAGGAGGAGATGATCGCGGCCATTGAGGCCAACGCCATCACCCCGGTGATCGATTCCACCTATCCCCTGGACCGGATCGCCGAGGCCTTCGCCCACCAGATCTCGCAAAAGCACTTCGGTAAGATCTGTCTGGCGATCTGATTTGGGGGCAAGAACCCCTTCTCCCCTTGCGGGAGAAGGAGGGGCCCGACCGCGTAGCGGGCGGGAGGATGAGGGGTCGCGCCGGCCGCGCCACCCTCTCACGCCCTCATAGGTTCGGCCCTTCACAACGGCCTGCGAAACCCCTCAACCTCCCATGGCTTCGCCATGGGCCCCCCCTTCTCCCACAAGGGGAGAAGGGAAACCTGAGCGCCCTTTCGCCGAATCCGCCCGCCATGCCATGCTCGCCCTCGTGAAAGCCGAGAACCCAAAGACCGAGCCTGGACGCACCCACGCCGAACGCCGCCGGGAGGCCGAGCGGCGGATTCTCAGCGCGGCCCTGGAGATCGTGGCCGAGCGGGGGCTAGACGGCCTGACTTTGCAGGAGGCCGGGGAGGCGGCGGGCTTCAGCCGGGCCCTGCCGGCGCACTATTATGGCTCGCGCGAGGTGATGCTGGCCGCCGTGGTCGAGCAGGTGATCACCGACTATCGCCAGAGGCTCTTGGCCAGCGAATACGGGCGGCTTGAGGGCCTGCCGGCCCTGCTGGCCGGCGTGTCCTTCTTCGTCGAGGAGGCCCGCCGTTCGCCCCAGGGCCTGAAGGCCTTCTACGAGGTCACCGACGCCGCCGCCCGCCGCCCGCCGGGGGCGCCCACGGTGCTGCGGCTGAACGACGAGACCCTGGAGGCCACTATCGTCAATATCCAGACGGCCATGACCAAGGGTGAGGTCAGGGCGGACCTGGAGCCCCGGCTGGAGGCGGTGCTGTTCCTGGCCACCCTGCGGGGTCTGATGACCCATTGGCTAGGCGATCCTGACCAGTTCGACCTGGAGGCGGCCCGGGACGCCCTGATCGGCGGCCTGCGCCGCAACTGGGCGCTGGACTGAAGGCGGTTGCCTCCGGCCCTCGCCTGTGATTTGCTTGTTCTTGAACAAGCATTTTGCGCGGCGAAGCGCGATGGCGTCCCGACCCCACCGGGCCGCCCATAGGGTTCGAGGTCTGCAGCATGACGACGATCACCACCGAGGCGGACACCCAGGCCAAGCGGCCGATCGACAAGAAGGCCTTGCTGGCCAAGTACATCGCCGAGCGGGACAAGCGCCTGCGGGACGACGGCAACGACCAGTATCTCCAGGTCAAGGGAACCTTGGCCCACTATCTGGACGATCCCTACACCCCCTTTGTCGAACGCGAGCCCAAGACCGACCACGTCACCTTCGCCTTTGTCGGCGGCGGCTTCGCGGGCCTGGTGACCGGCGCGCGCCTCAAGGAGGCCGGGATCACCGACGTTCGGATCATCGAGAAGGGCGGCGACTTCGGCGGCACCTGGTACTGGAACCGCTATCCCGGCGCCCAGTGCGACACCGCTTCGATGATCTACATGCCCCTGCTCGAAGAGACGGGGCACATGCCCACCGAGAAATACGCCCACGCCCCCGAGATCCTGGAGCAGTGCCAGCGCATCGGCCGCCAGTACGACCTCTATGACAAGGCCCTGTTCCACACCGAGGTGGAGGACCTGAGCTGGGATGAGGCGAACAAGCGCTGGGTGATCACCACCAACCGGGGCGACCGCTTCACCGCCAGCTTCATCGGCCTGGGAACCGGGCCCCTGCACGTGCCCAAGCTGCCGGGCATCCGGGGGATCGAGACCTTCAAGGGCCATTCCTTCCACACCAGCCGCTGGGACTACGCCTATACCGGGGGTGATCCCAAGGGCGGCCTGATGGAGACGCTGGCCGACAAGCGCGTGGCCATCATCGGCACGGGCGCCACCTCGGTCCAGGCCGTGCCGCACCTGGCCCGGGCTTGCGGGACCC
>JARLIP010000011.1 GCA_031291685.1 Caulobacteraceae bacterium
CGTTGGGAGAGACCACCATCGCCGTCGGAACAGCGCCTGTGGCGCAGGCCGACAGGGTTATAAGGGCGCCGCAGATCGCGGCCGCCCGGATGATTGTTTTGAACACTAAGATCTCCCGGATTATTTCGCGCCGCTGGGCGCAAGAGCCGCGACGGTGGAGGCTGCGGGCGTAGCAGACGCCGGCGTCGCCGTAGCCGACGGGGTCGGCGCGGGCGCTGGGGCGGCGGCCGGGGTCGCAGCCGCAGCAGGGGCCGCGGGGCCCACGGGATCGGCGCCCTCAGCCACCAGGTCGATGTGCAAGGGGTTGGGCGACAGGTCCAGGGTTGCGCCGCTGCCGACATCCACCGCCGCGCCGATCACGCCGCCGATCAAGGCGTTGCCAAGGAAGCCAGCCGCGCCGTTGCTGGCGATCTTGGGCTTCACGTCCGTCACCGAGGTCTTGTAGCCGGGCTTTGAGACCGTGACGGTGAAGGCGTCCTTGCGGGGCATGCGGATGGTGCAGGGGGTGGATTCGCAGCTGAAGCCGCTGGAGGTCCGGGCCTTGGCGGCGGGCGGGGTCGATTCGATCGTGAATTGCTGGGTTGTGCCGCGCGTCACGGTTGCGCAGGCGCCCAACCCCGCGGTCAGCGCCAAAACCGATAGTCCCCGAATGATAATCCGCATAACGCCCCCAAAATCCCCCAAGGGCTGCATCATGCACCCCTCCTCTTGCCTCGGTAGCAAGCTTTACCGTAACGGGTCAATCGGTCGGGAAACATCATTACGTAAGCGACACGAAATTCCGCGCGCATGCCGAGTGGGCGCCTGTTCGGGCGGCGGATTGGGGCCGTCCGGAACGCGAGGCCCCGACTCAACGCATCGGGCGCCCCGCTCACAAATGCCCGTTTGTATCGTATTTTATCATAAATCCCTCTTTACGGGATTTTTCCGTTGCGCGGCGTGTGGGATTGCGTTCAATGAACTCGCCCGGCAATAGAGCGCCACGGCTCAGGTTGTTAGAAAGCTTAACTACACCACGTGAGCACCATCACGTGAGATGACGAACTGTAATCAACGCCAGGGAGCACGACCATGTCAGAACATAAGTTCACCTATACAGTCTCCGGTGTAAATCTTTCCAACGAACAAAAGACCGCCATTTCCCAGGCCATCGCCGCGGTGGTTGCAGAGGTGCTGATGGGGGACGATCCGGGCGGCTTCCGCGCCGACAGCCTGGTCCTGCACCGCATCTATGGGGGCATCTGGCAGCGGGTGGCGGACCTTGAGCAGTTCGAAAAGGGCGACCCCCTGGCCGTGCAACTGCCGAAGCTGGCCGGCGGCGTGGAGCGCGGCTGATGGACGGGCCAGGGTCGCAATCACAGACCCCGGCCCAGGCGCCCAAGACCTGCCCCAGCGCCCCGCCCGAGGTCGGGTCGGTGCTGCTGGGGGTGGTCACCGCCCCGGGTCAGGTCGCCTATCTCAATCCCCATCCCCCGGTGACGCCCAGGCTGCTGGAGGCCTTGGCGGGCAAAGGCGCTCCGGTGGAAAACCGCGTGCGCTTCGCCTGTCAGTGCGCCGAGGGCGGCTGTGTGCAATGGAAGGACGAGGCCGGGTCCGGCCGTTGCGGCCTGATCGACCACGCCCTGGAGGCCCTGGCCATCACCGAGGCGCCGCGGACCCTGCCTCGCTGCGGCATCCGCAACACCTGCCGCTGGTACGCCCAGCACGGCGCCAACGCCTGCGGGGCCTGCCCGGAGGTGATCCGCCGACCCGAGCGGGACTAGCCCCGCCCATCGGCGCCCTGGTATCAGCGCCTCTCCGCCGAGGAGCGCGCCATGATTCCGTGGGTCCATCTGGATACGGCCGAAATCCCGAACGACGGCGGAACCCTGAAGCTGATGCGCCGGGGGAGCGAGTTCTCCATCATGCTGGGCGCCAACGAGCTGATGAACAGCCGGCTCAGCGGCTCGGAGGAGGCCCTGGCCACCCTGACCTGCGAGCGGCTCAAGGCCCCCGGCGCCGCGCGGATCCTGATCGGCGGCCTGGGCATGGGTTTCACCCTGCGCGCGGCGCTGAAGGCCCTACCCCCCGGCGCCCGGGTGGAGGTGTCCGAACTGGTCCCCGCCGTGGCCGCCTGGGCCCGGGGCCCCATGGCCGAGATCTTCGCCGGCTGCCTGGACGATCCCCGGGTGACCCTGATCGAGCGCGACGTGGCCGAGCTGATCGCCGGGGCCAGGGGCGCCTATGACGCCATCCTGCTGGACGTGGACAACGGCCCCGAGGGCCTGACCCACGCCGCCAACGACCGGCTCTATGACCGCGCGGGCCTTGCCGCCGCCAAGGCCGCCCTGCGCTCCGGCGGCGTCCTGGCGGTCTGGTCCTCCGCCCCCGACGCGGGCTTCACCAAGCGCCTGCGCCAGGCGGGACTGGCCACCGAGGAGGTCAAGGTCCGCGCCGGCCGGGGCCGCGGCGCCCGGCACGTGATCTGGCTGGCGACGCGGGGCGGATAGTCCCCTGAAATTCCTCCCCCTTTGGGGGAGGGGGACCGCGAAGCGGTGGAGGGGGCCCACCGCAGGTTCGGTCGATCCGCCCAAAGGCGTCTTTGCCTCACAGGTCCCTCTGGACAGCCCTGCGAAGCCCCCTCCACCACGCTGCGCGTGGTCCCCCTCCCCCAGGAGGGGAGGAATCGCACACGCCCCTAGCCCGCCTTCATCAGCATCGCGCCCATGGCCTGGTGCAGGGTGTTGATGGCCTTCAGTGGACGGACCATGACCTTGAAGCCGGTGATCCGCCCGTCCGGGCCCCAGCGGATCATGTCGATCCCGTTGACGCTGATCCCCTCGATCTCGCAGGCGAATTCCAGCACCGCCGAGTCCGCCCCATACCAGGCGTCCAGATAGCGAAAGCTGGGATTGCCCAGGACCACCGCGGCCGCGGCCAGATATTTGGTGGTGATGGCCTTGCCCTTCTGGGGGGTGTGGACCACGGGAGATTCGAACACCACATCCTCGGCCAGCAGCGCGTCCAAGGCCGCCGGATCGCGGGAGGCCATATAGGCGTGCCAGGCCTGGATGGTCGGGGGTGCGATATCGCTCATGGAATGGCCCTTGCGCCGAGGATCGAAGGCCCAAAACATTGGCCCAGGCCGGGCGCCGAGGCCAGGAGGAACGCAAGGTCCGCGCAATTTCAACCCGGGGGTGTCTTTCGTGCGAAACTACGCTATCGCTGTTATGTCTCATCCTTTTGGAGCCTGGAATGCGTTCGCCTTCGATCCTCATCCTCGCCCTCTGCGCCGGCCTTCTGGCCATGGGCCCCACCCACGCGGCCCCAACCCTGGCCGCACCGACCCAAGCCGCACCGGCCCCGGCGCCACCGCCGGTCGACCTGCCGCCCCCCGCCATCTATACCGACCCCGCCCCCGACCCCGCCCACCCCGCGCGGATGGAGGTCCTGCACATCCCCAGCCACGGGGTGAACATCAACGGGGTGGCCTATCTGGCCTCGGGCGCCGGCGAACACCCCACCCTGATCCTGCTCCATGGCCTGCCCGGCAATGAGAAGAACCTGGACCTGGCCCAGGCCGTCCGCCGGGCCGGCTGGAACGTGGTCACCTTCAACTACCGCGGCTCCTGGGGCAGCCCCGGGGCGTTCCGCTTCGGCCAGACCCTGGAGGACGCCGACTCGGTCCTGGCCTATGTCCGCGATCCGGCGAACGCCAAGGCCCTGGGCGTCGATGTCCATCACCTGGTCATCGCCGGCCACAGCATGGGCGGCTGGGTCGCGGTCAACACCGCCGCCCACGACAAGGGGCTGGTCGGGGTGATCAGCATCTCCGCCGGGGACATGGCCCGCCTGGGCGCCGCCCCCCTCGCCTTCCGTGAGAAGGAGATGGCCGGCGACATGGAATCCCTGGCTGGCGTCACCGCCCAGAGCATGGCGCAGGACGTCGCCAGCCCGGCCGTCACCCAATACCCCATGCCCAAGGCCGCCCCGGGTCTGGTCCACACCCCCTACCTGGCCATGACCTCGGACGACGGCCTGGGCCAGGACACCGACGCCCTGGTCGCCGCCATCCGCGCCCAGGGCGGAACCCAGGCCACCACCGTCCACGCCCCCACCGACCACGCCTGGAGCGACCGCCGCATCGCCCTGGAATCCCTGATCGTGCTGTGGCTTCAGGGGGTGAAATAGGCGCAGGGCCAACAATCTTCCCTTCTCCCCTTGTGGGAGAAGGGATCTTCGCTCCCCTAGATCGAGATCACCCTGTTCGGGGCGAAGTCCCCGGTGGTGGGGCCAAAATCGGTGATGCGGTATTTTTGCACCGCAGGCGAGCCGCCCTCATGGGCGCCCATGGCGAAGATCGAGGCGGTGACCCCGTTCACGGTGTAGAACAGGGTCACGCTTTGCTGGCCGTTGCCGGACGAGGCGTGCCAAACGGCGGCGCCATTGAATTTATAGGCGCCCGTGGCCTTGCCCTTGCCGCCGGTCACGTCGTTCAGCGCCTGCTTCAGGCTGGCGATCCGGTTGTTGTCGTTCAGGACATTGGTCAGATAGCTCTGGGCCTGGGCGGCGGCCATGCCATTGGTGTTTCCACCGACCGGCTTGACGATGATGATAATGGACGCGGCGGTGTGGGGCATCACGATCCTCCAGTTGTGATCTTCTCGGCGCTTTCCAGCTAACCGGGCGGACACGCCAGAGTCGAGATCCCATCGCTCCATTCCATCGCTACAGGCGCC
>JARLIP010000074.1 GCA_031291685.1 Caulobacteraceae bacterium
CAGGTGATGATCGAGGGCCCGGGCCACGTCCCGCTCCACAAGGTGGTGGAGAACGTCACCCTCCAGAAGGAGGTGTGCCATGACGCCCCCTTCTACACGCTCGGACCGCTCACGATCGACGTCGCCCCCGGCTACGACCACATCACCTCGGCCATCGGTGCGGCGGTGATCGGCATGGCCGGCACCGCCATGCTCTGCTACGTGACCCCGAAGGAGCACCTCGGCCTGCCCAACCTCGAGGACGTCAAGCAGGGGATGATCGCCTACAAGATCGCCGCCCACGCCGCCGACCTGGCCAAGGGCCACCCCGGCGCCCGGATCTGGGACGACGCCCTGTCCCGCGCCCGGTTCGAGTTCCGCTGGGAGGACCAGTTCAACCTGGGCCTGGATCCGGAAACCGCCCGGGAATACCACGACGAGACCCTGCCCAAGGACGCGCACAAGGTGGCGCACTTCTGCTCCATGTGCGGGCCCAAGTTCTGTTCGATGAAGATCAGCCAGGAGATCCGCGCCGCGGCCGCCGGACAGAACGACGTCGACACCGGCATGGCCCAGATGGCCGAGAAGTTCCGCGAAGGCGGCGGCCAGATCTATGTGGACACGGCGCCCGCCAAGAGCTGAATGGCGCAAGGGCGCCCTGGCCTGATGGCCGGGGCGCCCATCCTCTCGATCTGGCGCGCCCATGACCGATCAGCCTCCGAGCCTGGAGTCCGGCGCAATCTATCGCGGCGCCGATCTGTCGGCCTGCGGCTGGTCCGACGCGGACCTGACCGACGCGGTGTTCGAGGACTGCGTGATCGAGGGGGCGGCGGTCGGCGAGGCGGTCTTGCAGACCGCGCGGTTCCGCCGTTGCCGCATCACCGGTGTGCGCTTTTCCCATGCCGACCTGCGCGAGGCCCTGTTCGAGGACTGCGTCTTCGCCGACCCTCAGGCCAAGACAGGCCCGGTCTTCGTCTTCAGCCGCCTGGACGAGGCGGTGTTTCGCCGCTGCGACCTGACCCTGGCCCGGTTCGAGCGTTCCAGCCTGCACGCCATCCAGATGGAGGACTGCAATCTGCGGGGCGCCAGGTTCGAGCAGGCGGACTTTTCCCGCGGCTTCGGACGCAAGGTGGTGCGGGTGGAGGCGACCTTCCGCCGCTGCAATTTCGACCTCGCCGACCTGTCGGCCGCGCGGCTGCCGGGCTGCGACCTGAGCGCCAGCGATTTTCGCGAGGCGGATCTGTCGGCGGCGGATCTGGAGGGCGCGGACCTGCGCAAGGCCAACCTGTTCGGCGCCTTGCTGGGGGATGCGCGGCTGGCCAACGCTGATCTGCGGGGCGCCGAGGTCAGCGGCCTGGACCTGGCCGCCCTGGCCACCCGCGAGGGGATGAAGATCGATATCGACCAGCAGCACCGCCTGCTCAGCGCCCTGGGCCTGGACGTCCACCTGGAGTAGGGCGGGGGCGGCCCTTGGCGCTGGCCGTTGGAGCCTGTTCGCCGTCATCGCCGCTTGCGGCGATCCATTCCGTGAACGAGACCGGGTCATTGTGCATGGGATTCAGTCTGAAAGCCCGTCGCGGCGTCACTTGAACGGCATGGATCCCCGACACTGCGTGCCGAGGATGACGGCGGCAAAGACGCGGTCGCCCCTAATCCAGCAATTCGCTGAGCGCCTTGATGATCCGGTCTGGGCGGGCCGGCGAGTCTGGCGGCAGGCCGGCGCCGCGGGGGTCGAACCAGATGGCGTGGACCCCGATCCGCTGGGGGGCGATCACCTCCCATTCGAGATTATCGCCGACCATCCAGGTCTCGTGCGCCGCGGCGCCGACCTTTTCCAGGGCGTGGTGATAGGCCCTCGGCTCGGGCTTGCCGAAGCCGTGCTCGCCCTCGATCTGGATGTGGTCGAACAGGCCGGCCAGGCCGAATCGCTCGATCTTGGGCCTTTGCACCTGCGCCGCGCCATTGGTCACCAGGGCCAGGCGTAAGCCGCGGTCTCGGAAGGCGGCCAGGATCTCCAGGGCGTCCGGATAGAGGGTGATCTGGGTCTCGCGATAGGCGTGGAAGCGGTCGCCGAAGGCCACGGCCGCGTCGTCGGTGAGGTTGATACAGCCGTGGCGCTCCAGGGCGGCGAAGGCGTCCCGGGCGATGTGGCGGCGGGCCTCGATCAGGGGCTTGGCCCGCCAGGCCCGGTGACGGGCCTGATCGGCCCAGTGGGCGCGGAACGCCGCCTCGATCACCTCGACCGCCGATTCGGGCGGGAGGGGCGCGAACAGGTCCGGGGTCTCATCGACCACCGCGCGGATCTGGTCTGGGCGGTGGCCGAAACTGAGCAAGGTCTCGTCCAGATCGAACAGGATGGCGCGTGGCGGACTCAGCATGGGCTCTTGTAGCAGATCCGCGCCTTGACCGGGGGTTGCCGCTTCCTCAAAGGTGCGGTCCGGAGGGACCAGTGATGCGGTTGAGTGCTCGAGTTAAACGGGAATTCCGATTCCTGCGCGGATTGCTACGGACCCTGAAGCGGGTGCGCTCGATCGCGGCCGATTCCCCGAACCTGATCTGCGACGATCTCGAGGCGGCGGTGGACGCCTGGGGGGATCGGCCGGCGATCACCTTCGAGGGGCGGACCATCACCTATGGCGAGATGGACGCCATCGCCAACCGCTACGCCCACTGGGCCAAGGAGCATGGCCTGCGCCGGGGGCAGACCGTGGCCCTGTTCCTGCCCAACCGCATCGACTACCTGTCGATCTGGTACGGGCTGAGCAAGGTCGGGGTGGCCACCGCCCTGATCAACAACAACCTGTCCGGCGCGCAGCTGGCCCATTGCATCGAGATCAGCGGCGCCACGAATGTGATCGCCGACGCCGAGACCACCCCGGTGTTCCTGGGGGTCAAGGACGGGCTCAGCCATCCCGTGGTGGTCTGGACCCTGGGTCCGGCCCATGGAGAGCAGCGGGACTTGGCCAAGGCCCTGAAGAGCTGCAGCCCCCTGCGCCCGGACCGCTCCAGCCGCGAGGGCATGACCGCCCACGACGTGGCGCTTTATATCTACACCTCTGGGACCACCGGCCTGCCCAAGGCGGCCAAGGTCACCCACATGCGCGCCCAGCTCTATATGCGTGGCTTCGCTGGATCCACAGGGGCGACGCAGGACGACCGGCTCTACATGGTCCTGCCCCTCTATCACGCCACCGGCGGGCTGTGCGGCATGGGCGCGGTGCTGATGAACGGCGGTTCGGTGGCGCTTCGGAGCAAGTTCTCGGCCAGCCAGTTCTGGACCGAGGTCGCCGCCGAGCGTTGCACCCTGTTCGTCTATATCGGCGAGCTGTGCCGTTATCTGGTCAACATGCCCGAGAGCGAGGCCGAGCATGGGCACAAACTGCGCCTGGCCTTCGGCAACGGGTTGCGGCCGGACATCTGGGACACGGTCAAGACCCGCTTCCACATCCCGGAGATCCTGGAGTTCTACGGCTCCACCGAGGGCAATGTCTCGATGTTCAATTTCGACGGCAAGAGCGGCTCGATCGGCCGGGTGCCGTCCTACATGAAGAGCCGTTTCAATGTGCGGCTGGTGAGTTTCGATGTGGAGACCGAGGCGCCCGTGCGCGGCCCGGACGGTCGCTGCACCGAGACGGCGCCGGATGAGGTGGGCGAGTGCATCGGCCAGATCGGCGGCGACGTGCGCGGCGAGTTCGCCGGCTATGCCGACAAGGCCGCCAGCGAAAAGAAGATCCTGCGCGACGTGTTCCAGGCCGGAGACGCCTGGTTCCGCACCGGGGACCTGATGCGCCAGGACGCGGAGGGCTATTTCTATTTCGTCGACCGGGTGGGGGACACCTTCCGCTGGAAAGGCGAGAACGTCTCCACGGGCGAGGTGTCCGGCATCCTGTCCGGAATTCCGGGGGTGAAGGAGGCCACGGTCTATGGGGTCAAGGTGGGGGCGATGGACGGCCGGGCGGGGATGGTCTCCCTGGTGGTCGGGCCGGACTTTGACATCACCCAGCTGGCCCCGGCGGTGGACGCGGGCCTGCCCGCCTATGCCCGGCCGGTGTTCGTGCGCTTGCAGCCGGAGATGGAGATCACCGGCACCTTCAAATATCGCAAGGTGGATCTGGTGAAGGACGGGTTCGACCCGTCGGTGATCAAACAGCCCCTTTTCGTCCGCGATGGCGACAAGGGCTATGTGAAGCTGACCAAGGACCAAGCGGAGAAGATCGACCAGGGCGCCGTGCGGATCTGACGCTTGGTTGATGTGCGCGATGCGAGTTATATGTATAATTCGTATTACGTGGAGGTTCCGATGCGGGTTTCGACAGCGGATTTCATCAAGAACTATGGGACCCTGGCCGACCATGCCCTGGCCGAGCCGGTGACCATCACCAAGAATGGTCGGGACCGGCTCGTGGTGCTCTCGGCCGCGGAATATGATCGCTTGAAGCGGCGGGACCGTCAGGTGTTTCGGTCGGAGGACCTGACGGACGAGGTGCTGGCCCTGATCGCTCAAGCTGAGGTGGAGCCCGGCCATGACCACCTCGACGCTGAGACCGAGAACTGGAAGCCGTGAGTTGGCCAGACCCTCGGCCCGGGCTCGTTATCCGCTACTCCTATCTGTGGCGTCGTGAGGCGCTGGAGGGGCGCGAAGAGGGGGTTAAGGACCGGCCCTGCGCGATCGTTCTGGCGATCAAGAACGACGGAGAAGAAGCTACGGTCTACGTCCTTCCGATCACCCACGTCGCCCCATCGCGGCCCGAGGAGGCGGTGGAACTGCCTGGGCCAACCAAGGCGCGTCTGGGCCTTGACGCGGAGCGCTCGTGGGTTGTTGTCACCGAGGGAAACAGCTTCGTCTGGCCGGGTCCCGATCTGCGGTTTGTGCAGGGTGAGGGCGCTGACAGCATAGCCTACGGCAGGTTGCCTCCAGCGGTGTTCTCGGCGGTGCGGGCGCGCTTTCTGGACTTTGTCCGCACAAGGCGCAGTGGGATCGTGAAGCGAACCGAGTAGATCGGCCCTTCCGCCCGCCCATGCCTTCGCCGCCAGACTCGCCTATATGACGTCCATGAGCGAGGAGATCACCACCACCGTCCCCCCGGAAGGCGCCCCCCTGGAAGGCGCCGAGCTGATCAAGGATCAGGTCACGCGGCTGCCCGACGCGCCCGGCGTCTATCGGATGCTGGGGGCGGACGGCGAGGTGCTCTATGTGGGCAAGGCCCGCAGCCTGAAGAAGCGGGTGATCCAGTACGCCCAGGGGCGCTTCCACACCCAGCGCATCGCCCACATGGTCCACCTGACCCGGGGCATGGAGTTCGTCTCCACCAAGACCGAGACCGAGGCCCTGCTGCTCGAGATCAACCTGATCAAGCAGCTCAAGCCGCGCTTCAACGTGCTGCTGCGGGACGACAAGAGCTTTCCCGAGATCCTGATCCGCCGGGACCACCGGGCCGCCCAGATCCGCAAGCACCGGGGCGCCCACACCATTCCCGGGGACTATTTCGGCCCCTTCGCCTCGGCCTGGGCGGTGAACCGCACGGTCAACAGCCTGCAAAAGGCGTTTCTGCTGCGCTCCTGCTCGGACAGCGTGTTCGAGAGCCGCACCCGGCCCTGCATGTTGCATCAGATCAAGCGGTGCAGCGCCCCGTGCGTGGATCTGATCGCCCAGCAGGACTACGATCAGCTGGTGGAACAGGCCCACGACTTCCTGCGCGGCAAGAGCCGGGCGGTGATGACCAGCCTGTCCGAGCAAATGACGGCGGCGGCGGAGGATCTGGAGTTCGAGCGGGCCGCCCGCCTGCGCGACCGCATCCGCGCCCTGTCCTCGGTCAGCCAGGAACAGTCGATCAATCCCCAGACCCTGGAGGAGGCTGACGTCTTCGCCGCCCATGCCGAGGGGGGGCAGGCCTGCGTGCAGGTGTTCTTCTTCCGCGCCGGGCAGAACTGGGGCAACCGCGCCTATTTCCCCAAGGTGGCCAACACCATCGACGGGGCGCAGGGCGAGGGCGTCAGCGCGGAGGAGGGCATTCTCGACGCCTTCCTGGGTCAGTTCTACGATAGCCAGCCGATCCCGCGCCTGGTGCTCCTGTCCCACGAGCCCCCTAACAGCGAAATCCTGGCCGAGGCCTTCAGCCTCAAGGCCGGGCGCAAGGTCGAGATCGCCCGGCCGCAGCGGGGGGAAAAGGCGGAGCTGGTGCAGCACGCCCTGACCAACGCCCGGGAGGCGCTCGGCCGGCGGCTGGCGGAAAGCTCGGCCCAGTCGACCCTGCTGAACGGCCTGGCGGAGGCCTTTGGCCTGGAGAGCCCGCCGGAGCGGATCGAGGTCTATGACAACTCCCACATCATGGGGACCAACGCCGTCGGCGGCATGATCGTGGCCGGACCCGAGGGTTTCCAGAAGAGCCAGTACCGCAAGTTCAACATCAAGAGCACCGAGCTGACCCCCGGGGATGACTACGGCATGATGCGTGAGGTGCTGCATCGCCGTTTCGCCCGCATGATCAAGGAGGAGGAGGTCGGAGAAGCCTCCTCGCCCCGGCCGGACCTGGTGCTGATCGACGGCGGCGCGGGGCAGCTGGCGGAGGCGATGGCGGTGATGGCCGACCTGGGGGTGGACGACATCGCCGTGGTGGGGGTGGCCAAGGGGCCGGACCGGGACGCGGGCCTGGAGCGGTTCTTCATCCCGGGCAAGGAGCCGTTCATGCTCGAGCCCAAGAGCGCGGTTCTTTATTTCCTGCAACGCCTGCGGGACGAGGCCCACCGCTTCGCCATCGGCGCCCACCGGGCCCGGCGCAAGATCGAGATGACCAAGAACCCCCTGGACGAGATCGACGGGGTGGGCCCGGGCCGCAAACGCGCCCTGCTGCACGCCTTCGGCTCCGCCCGGGGGGTGTCCCGGGCGGCGGTCGCGGACCTGGCCAAGGTCGAGGGGGTCAGCGACGCCCTGGCCCAGCGGATCCATGACCATTTTCACAAGGCCTAGACGGGCCTGGCCTGCTAGGACAGCGCCCTATGAAGAAGCATCTGCCCAATATTCTCACCCTGGCGCGTCTGGTCCTGTGCCTGGGCATGTTCGGGGCCATGGCGGCCCTTAGCGCCGGCGTTCTGCAAGCCTACGCCAGGCTGCTGGTCCAGTTCTCGGTGGTGGCGTTCTTCGTCGCGGCGGTGACCGACTTCTTCGACGGCTGGCTGGCCCGTCGCTGGCAAGTGACCAGCCTGTTCGGCGCCATCCTCGATCCGATCGCCGACAAGATCCTGGTCTGTGGCGCGATCCTGGGGCTGATGGGCGTCCATGCGCCGGGGGTGATGCTGGCGGGGGGGATCATCCTGTTTCGCGAGTTCGCCGTCTCGGCCCTGCGCGAGGTGCTGGCCCCGCGCGGGATCAAGCTGCCGGTGACCTTCCTGGCCAAGGCCAAGACCACCCTGCAACTGGTCGCCCTGGGCGCGATCATGGTCCTGTGGTTCTGGCCCGCCTGGGGGGTGACCACCGACATCGCCACCCTGCGCCAGGCCCTGACCGGCGCCGAGGTTCTGCTGGACGTCGCGGCCCTGGTGACCGTCTGGACCGGGGTGGAATACGCCCTGGCGGCGCGCAAGGCCCTGAAGGGCGATGACCTTCGGAGCGCCTAGCTCAGTCCGGTCTGGTGCTTGACCCCGCGCCTTGGCGGATCAAGAAAGGGCGAAACGACCTTGAGCATGACCTGAAGGGCTTGAGGCGCAGACGCCGGAAGGGATCGCGCATGACATCGACCATGGGACGGATGTTGCTCGCCATGGCGGGCCTCCTGGCCGCTTCAGCCGCCGCCGCGCAGTCGGCCGACCCGCCCTCGGCCTACACCCAGGCCGCCCAGGCCGAGGTGTTGCGGACCAGCCCCTTCGCCGACCGCCAGGATTTCGACTTCGCCCGCCGGGGCTTCGTGGCGACCCGAACCGATCCCCTGATCCGCAACGCCGCCGGCCAGCCGGTCTGGGACCTGTCGGCCTTCGACTTCCTGAAGGGCGAGGCGCCGGCCACGGTCAATCCCAGCCTGTGGCGGCAGGGCCAGCTGCTGGCGATCCACGGCCTGTTCAAGGTCAGCGACCGCATCTGGCAGGTGCGCGGCTTCGACCTGGCCAATATCACCTTCGTCAAGGGCGACCACGGCTGGATCGTCATCGACACCCTGGGCTCCATCGAGACCGCCAAGGCCGCCCTGGACCTGGCCAATCAGTCCCTGGGCGAGCGGCCGATCACCGCCATCATCTACACCCATCCCCATGTGGACCACTTTGGCGGGGCCGGCGGGCTGGTGTCCCTGGCGGATGTGCAGGCGGGCCAGGTCCAGGTGATCGCCCCCAAGGGTTTCCTGGCCGCCGCCGTGGGCGAGAACATCATCGCCGGCCCCGCCATGCAGCGCCGGGCCGCCTATCAGTTCGGCGTGCCCCTGCCCAAGAGCGCCCTTGGCCAGGTCAATTCCGGCATCGGGCCGGGGGTGGCCGTGGGGACCACCTCCCTGATCGCGCCCACCCGGGACATCGACCATACGGGCGAGACCCTGACCATCGACGGGGTCAGGATGGTGTTTCAGTTCACGCCGGGCACCGAGGCGCCGGTGGAGATGAACATCGACTTTCCCGACTGGCGGATCGTGGACATGGCCGAGAACGCCAACGCCACCCAGCACAATATCCTGACCCCCCGGGGGGCGGTGGTGCGGGACGCCAAGACCTGGGCCGATCACCTGACCGAGGCCCTGACCCTGTTCGGCGACAGCGACGTGCTGATCACCAGCCACGGCTGGCCGCGCTTCGGCAAGGCCCAGATCGACGACTACCTGGCCAAGCATCGGGACGCCTACGCCTTCCTGCATGACCAGACCGTGCGGTTGATGAACCAGGGATTGACCGGGGACGAGATCGCCGCGCGGCTGAAGCTGCCGGCGGCCCTGGAGCAGGCCTGGTATGACCGGCCCTATTACGGCTCCCTCAGCTTCAACAGCCGGGCGGTCTATCAGTTCTATATGGGCTGGTACGACGCCAATCCTGTCCACCTGTCGCCCCTGCCGCCGGTGGAGGCGGGCAGACGCTATGTGGCGGCCATGGGCGGGGCGGCCAAGGTGCGGGCCATGGCCCAGGCGGCCTATGACCAGGGGGACTACGCCTGGGCGGCGGAACTGTTGAACAGGGCCGTGTTCGCCGATTCCACCGACACGGCCGCCCGTTCGCTCCTGGCCCGGTGCTACGACCAGCTGGGCTGGCAGTCGGAAAACTCCCTGTGGCGCAACATGTACCTGACCGGGGCCGGGGAGCTGCGGGATGGGCCGCCCTCAGGCGCGCGGGGGCAGGCGGGGCAGGCGGCGGTGATCGCCAACCTGCCCACCCCGATGCTGTTCGACCTTCTGGCCGTGCGGCTGAACGGGGACAAGGCCGGGGCGGGCCACCTGAAGCTGGCCTTCATCTTCCCCGACCGGGACGAGCGCACCTATGTGACGGTGGAGAACGGCGTCCTGATCCACCAGGCGATCGCCGCGCCGGGTCCGGTGGACGCCACCTTCACCGTCAATCGCGCGGACTTCCTGGCCAGCATCTTCACCGGCGTTCCCCTGGCGGCCAAGGTCGCCAGCGGCGCGGCCAAGATCGACGGGGACCCGGCGGCCCTGGTCAGGCTGATGAGCTGGATGGACCCACCCCATCCCAATTTCCCGATCGTGACGCGGTAATTAGATGACTTCTCCTCTTGCGGGACAAGGTGGGGCGCCCGCCGCAGGCTTGGGAGCATGAGCGGTCGCACCGGCGATGACGCCATACCCGCATCCTTCTGCTGAACGCCCTCGCTCACCTCGGCCTGAGAAACCCCTCATCCTCCCGTCCGCTGCGCGGCCGGGCCCCTCCTTCTCCCACAAGGGGCGAAGGGACTCTTTCGCGGCCTCAATCCTTCGGCAGGGGGATGGTTTCGTCGTGGTCGTGGGGGGGCAGGGGGATGCGGCCGGCGGTCCAGTCGGCCTTGGCCTGCTCGATCCGTTCCTGGGTGGTGGAGACGAAGTTCCACCAGATGTGGCGCGGGCCGATCGGCTCCCCGCCCAGCAGCATGATGGTGGCCGGCTCGGGCGCCGTGAAGCGCACGGTCTGGCCGGGGGCGAAGACCAGCATCTGGCCGGTCCCATAGGTGTGGCCGTCGACCTCCACCGAGCCCTTGGCCACATAGGCCGCCCGTTCGGGATAGTCCGCCGGCAGGTCGGCGACGGCGCCGGGCTGAAGCTCCCAGTGGACATAGAACATGGGCGAGTGGGTCTTGACCCTGGCCTCGGCGCCGAAGGCCTTGCCGGCGATCAGCCGCGCCCACAGACCGTCCGCCTCATAGGTGGGCAGGTCCTCCGGGCTGTGGTGGGCGAAGGCCGGATCGATCTCCTCCAGCTCGGTGGGCAGGGCCACCCAGGCCTGGATGCCGTGCATCAGGCCGCCATGGTCGCGCAGGGGCCCATCGAACCGCTCGGAATGGCTGATGCCCCGCCCGGCGGTCATCCAGTTGACCTCACCCGGGCGGATCTGCTGGTCGGAGCCGACGCTGTCCTGGTGGCGCATCTCGCCGGCGAACAGATAGGTGACCGTGGACAGGCCGATATGGGGATGGGGCCGCACATCGGCGCTGCGGGGAACGCCCGCGGCCATCTCCATGGGCCCCATATGGTCGAAGAAGACGAAGGGCCCCACGGTGCGCCGCTTGGCGAAGGGCAGCACCCGCCCCACCTCGAACCCGCCCAGGTCCCGACGACGCTGGTCGATGACGAGTTCGATCATGGGGGCGCTCCGAAGGTCAGGTTTTTGAGGTCAGTTAATCGTCCAGATGGGGACTTATCAACCGCAAGGGAACCGCCGTCGAGTTTTTCACCGCGCGAATGACGATGCGGCTTTCGATGTTGGAGACCAGGCCCAGGGCCAGCAGCTTGCCGCGCAGAAAATCGTCAAAGGCGTGCATGTCGCGGGTGACGATGTGCAGTTCGTAGTCGGCCGAGCCGGTGACGGTGGCGCATTGAGCCACCTCCGACCAGTCCTCCACGGCGGCCTCGAAAGCCTCCAGGTTCTGCCGGGTGGGCAGGGTCAGCTTGACCGTGCAATAGACCTCGAAATCCAGGCCCAGCTTTTCGCGGTCGAGGATGGTCACCCGCCGGCGGATGACGCCGGCGTCCTCCAGGCGCTTGATCCGCCGCCAGCAGGGGCTGGAGGACAGCCCCACGTGATCGGCGATCTCCGCCACCGACAGGGCGGCGTTGTGCTGGATCAGGTCAAGAATCTTGGCGTCGATCGCGTCGAGCGTTTCGGGCAATATTTTATCCCCTGGGAGCAGTTCGCCGGCCGGTTCGTGCGGAAAGAGCCTCGAAATCACGGGTTTCGCAACCAATAATTTCGCAGGGCGCCTATCCCAGGCTGCCGTTGCATAGGCCTATCGCAACAGGTTGCTTGATCCTGGCCGCCGGGTGAGACATCAGCGGCGTTCGCCCCACCAGAATTGGGATTGGATTTGAGCCAAACCGCGCCTGATTTCGATTTCGACGCCGTGGTCGTGGGGGCCGGCGCCGTTGGCCTGGCCACCGGCTACGCCCTGGCCCGCCGGGGCCTCGTGGTCGCGGTCCTGGAGAAGGAAAAGGCGATCGGCCAGGGGGTCTCCTCGCGCAATTCCGAGGTGATCCACGCCGGGCTCTATTACCCCACCGGATCGCTGAAGGCGCGGCTGTGCGTCCAGGGGCGCCGGGCGCTCTATGGCTTCCTGGACAGCCACGGGGTGGCCTATGACCGCTGCGGCAAGCTGGTGGTGGCTACCGAGGAGGCCGAAGTCGCGCGCCTGGAGGCCATCGAAAATCAGTCCCATATCAATGACGTGGAGGGGATCGCGCCCCTCAGCGCCGCCCAGGTTCACGCCCTGGAGCCGGACCTGAGGGCGGTGATGGCCCTGACCTCGCCGCAAAGCGGGGTGTTCGACAGCCACGGCTACATGCTGGCCCTGCAAGGGGAGATTGAGGATCGCGGGGGCGCGGTGGTGGTCGCCACCCCCTTCGAGGGCGCCGAGCCCCTGGCCGGGGGCGGGTTTCGCGTGCGGGCCGGCGGGGCGGACGCCACCGAACTGACCTGCCGCATCCTGGTCACCGCGCCCGGCCTGGGGGCGCAGGCCGCCCCGGGCCTGTTCGAGGGGGTTACGGCGGACGGCCTTACCACACTGCACTAAGGCACG
>JARLIP010000012.1 GCA_031291685.1 Caulobacteraceae bacterium
AGTCGTTGAAGAACAGCACCGCCCCGGGATCGGCCTCGTGGGCGAATTCGAAGGCGAGGCGCGCGTAGTCCGGCCCCAGGGCCTGCTCCCAGATCCCGCCGCGATAGCCGTAGCCGTCCTCGGCCACGGCCTCGTTGAGCACGTCCCAGCCCCGGGCGAGGCCCCGGTAGCGGCCCATCACCGCCAGCGCATAGTTGCGCAGGCCGTTCTCGAACCTGGCTCGGTCATCGATGATGCGTTTGAAGGCCGGCGGGTCCTGAGCGTACCAGACCAGGGTGGTGCCGTGCAGGGCCATGCCGCCGCGCCGGCAGAAATCGGCGATGGAATCGGCGGCCTCGAAGCGGAAGGTTCCATCCTCGGCCAGGACCCGCTCCATCTTCATCTCCCACTCGGGGGTGATCTGATTGAAGTGGCGGCGGGCCAGGTCGAGGAACCGTGGATCGCTCAACTCCGGGGTCATCAGGCAGGTTCCCACCGGAAAATGGGCGGCGTCCTTCAGGGGCGGGGCGGGGCCGATCATGGCCGGGGCGCCGGCGCTGCCCTGACCGCAGGCGCTGAGGGCCAGGCCCGGCAGGGCGCCCAGAAGCGCGCGACGATGGGGCCTCATGCCCGGATCGCCATCAGGGACTTGGTCAGGCCCAGGACGGTCTCGTCCTCGTGCCGGGCGTCGGGAAACAGATAGCGCATCATGGCCTTGTCCAGCAGCCGGGCGTGCTGCACCGCCCGCATGGCCGCGCCCAGATCGTCCGCGCGGGACATGAAGCCGTGGTCGCGCTTCATCAGGCGCTGGGCGCGCACCGCCTCCGGCGCCCAATGGAAGAAGGGGGCGGAGAAGTGCGGCTCGATGGGAAACCAGAAATAGGGGGTCTGGACATAGTAGCGGGGGGCCAGGCGCCGGGTCTCGGCGGCGAAGCGCTCCATCTGGCCCCAGTCGCCCACATGCTCGATCACCGAGTTGGAGTGGGCGATGTCGAAGGCGTTGTCCGCGAATTCCAGGGCGCAGGCGTCGCCGGTGGTCTGGTCGAACAGGGGATCATCGCAGGGCGGCTGATCCTCCAGATTGACCGTGGTGATGCGCACCTTGCAGGCTTCCAGGAGGCCGCGATCGACAATCCGCCAATAGTCCGGCCGACCCCCTAGGTCGATGATCCGGCAGGCGCCGCGCTCGGCGAAGACCGTCTGGATCAGGGCCACGATATGCCTGGCCCGGGCCCGGCGGAACCGCGAGGCCAGGGAGTTGGGATTGTCGTAGTCCTGCTGGGCGCGGATGAAGTTCATGGGGGCGGGCGCGGTCCGGAGACTAGGGCCAGTTGCTATAGCCGCCCAGATGTTTCCCTTTGGTTGAGGACGCGCGTCACGCTCAGAAGACCAGAACCTCCGGGTCCGGCGCGTCCGCGAACAGGCGCTCCAGTTCGGCCGGGCGGCGGGCGCGGGCCAGGGCCTGGTTGATATAGCCCTTGTCGGTGATCTCGCCGCTGTGGGCGTCGGGGGCGCCCTCCAGGATCAAGGCCCGGGCGATCTTGCCGCCGGAGCCCTTGGCGGCGGCGTTCATGCGCTCCAGCCCGGCCCGGATCTGGGCGCGCAGCTCATCGTGGGTCAGGCGGGCGCGGGTGGCGGGATCGATGAACAGCAACAGACCCACGCCCTCGCGACCCTCGCCGCAGACCACCGCGTCCAGGGCGGCGCCGCCGATGGCCGACAGAGCCGTCAGCCGAAGCGCGCCGGCGGTGACGAAGGTTCCGGAGGCCAGTTTGAAGTTCTCCACCAGCCGTCCGTCGAAGATCATCCCCAGTTCAGGGCGCTCCGGATCGATCAGCTTGGCGGCGTCGCCCAGGCGATAATAGCCCTCCTCGTCGAAGGGATCGGCCAGGTCCGGCCCGGCGTTGTGATAGCCCGGCGAGACCTGGGGGCCCTTGACCCGGATCTCGTGCTTGCCGTCCTGGGGGGCGAGCTTGACCGTGGTGCCGGGCACCGGCAGGCCGATCATGCCCGTGCGCAGGTTCTCCCAATGAACGTTGCAGGCGGTGGGGCCGGTCTCGGTGGAGCCATAGCCGGTGGCGAAGGTGATCTGCTCGCCCACGGTGCGCAGGGCCACGGCCTGGATGCGGTCGCAGACGCTCTGGGCCAGGCCCGCCCCGCCATATTGCAGCACCCGCACCCGCTCGAAGAAGACCCGAGCCAGGGCCTCGTCCCGCTCCAGCTCACCGGCCAGCAGGGCCCAGCCGGCGGGGACCATGTTGTGATAGGTGGTGGAGATCTCCCGCAGATTACGCAGGGTCTCATCGAAGCGCCCGGCCACTGGCTGGCCGGCGTCGATATAGAGGCTGCCGCCCCGGTGCAGCACCATGTGCAGGATGGCGTTGGCGCCCAGGCTGTGGCTCCAGGGGGCGGAATTGACCACCACCGGCGGCTCGGGATCAGCGTAGCAGGCGGCGATCTGGGCGGCGTTGAGGGCGATATTGCCCTGGGTCCCGATCACCGCCTTGGGCCGGCCCGTGGAGCCGGAGGTCAGCAGCAGCTTGGCGATCTGATCCGGACGGGCGCTGTCCGGGGTGGCGGGACCCTCGGCGATCAGGTCGGCCAGGAGGTGCTCTCCCGCCCGGGCGCCCTTGGCGGCGATCACGGTCAGCCCGGCCATGGCGGGGGCGGCCAGGGCTTCGTCAAAGGCGGCGCGGTCATCGACGAACACGGCGCCGGGGCGGATCAGGGCCACGGCGTGGGCCAGCCGCTCGGGGTTGGCGCCCTTCTGGCCGTACTGGGGCGAGACCGGGGCGGCCGGGGCGCCGATACGCATGGCGGCATAGGCGATCAGGGCGTGGTCGATCCCGTTGCGCGCCAGGATCAGCAGGGGCCGCTCCGGCCCCAGGCCCAGCCCCTTAAGCGAGCCGGCCAGGTGCTCCACGACATCGTGGGCCTGGCCATAGGTGACCTTGCGCCAGCCGTCTCCGGCGCGTTCGGCCAGCCACAGGGCGTCCGGCGCCGCCTTGGCCCAATGGTCGAGGGCGGCGTTGGTGGTCTGGAAGAGGTCGGAATAGGGCGTCGGATTGCCCAGGATGATGGTCCCATCCGGCCGATGTTCAATCTCGAAGCGGCGCCCGGCATAGCGGGGATCACGGATCGGCGGGGCGGCGGGGCTGTTCATGATGAAATTCCGCTATTCACGAGGCTGTGGAGCCCCCTCCACCATGCTTCGCATGGTCCCCCTCCCCCTCTGGGGACTACCGGATTCACACATTCGCTAGGCGGCCAGAGATCCCTTCTCCCCTTGTGGGAGAAGGAGGGGCCCATGGCGAAGCCATGGGAGGATGAGGGGTTTCTCAGGCCGTGGCGAGGAAGCGCCTTTGCAAGGTGGATAGAGGTATGCCGCCGTGGCCGGCGCGACCCCTCAACCTCCCGTCCGCTACGCGGCCGGGCCCCTCCTTCTCCCACAAGGGGAGAAGGGAAGATTGTGGGCCTCGCCCAGATGTGTGAATGCCGTAGCCCTTTGGGGGAGGGGGACCGCGAAGCGGTGGTGGGGGGGGGGCCGCCCCCCCGCGCCCCCCCCCCCGCGCCCATAAAAACCCCCCCGGGGCGCGGCGTA
>JARLIP010000075.1 GCA_031291685.1 Caulobacteraceae bacterium
GCAGCACCGGCTTGGCCGCGGCCCTCAGGGCCTTGGCGGCGGCGTCGATCTGCTCGGAAGGCGGCGCCGGGCGTTCGGGGCGGGCCAGGACCGGCCCCTTGCGCGCGGCCGGGGACCAGGCGGTGTCGGCCGGCAGGATCAGGCTGACCGGACCGCCCGGGGGCCCAAAGCTGGCGGCGACGGCCTCGGCGGCGAGGTCGGCGGCCTGGTCCGGGGTCTCGGCCACCCGCACCCACAGGGAGTTCGGCTTGACCAGGGTCTCGATGTCCGAGGTCAGGGGGGCGTCATACTTGCGGTGATAGGTGGCGTGGTCGCCCACCACATTGACGATGGGAGTGAAGGCGCGGCGGGCGTTGTGCAGGTTGGCGATCCCGTTGCCGTAGCCGGGGCCCAGGTGCAGCAAGGTCACGGCGGGCTTGCCGGCCATGCGGCCATAGCCGTCGGCGGCGCCGGTGGCGACCCCTTCGAACAGGCACAGGATCGGCCGCACCCGGGGCTCGCGGTCCAGGGCCGAGACGAACTGCATCTCGCTGGTGCCGGGATTGGCGAAGCAGGCTTCGACCCCGTTGTCAGCCAGGGTGGAGAGGATTGCGTCGGCGCCGTTCATCAAACTCTGTTCCTCTGATCCAGGCGCGAAGGGCGCGCCGGTGCGGCGGGGTTCCACCTATCGTAAGAACCGGCTCCCCGCGTGTCGCGTATCTCACTTGGGGTCCAGATGAGCGGAGCCGGGGCCGGGTCCGCAAGCTTTTTCGCTATGACGGCGGCTCCCACCGCCCTCAATTGGGCGGGTTGTTGGCCTCCAGGAAGGCGACGGCGGCGGTGATGGCCTGGAGGCGGGTGTCGCTCTTGGACAGCCAATGGTCCTCGTGCTTGAGGGTGACCATGGTGAAGGGCTTGTTGTTGCGCTTCAGGGCGTCCGCCATCACCTGGCTCTGCTCATAGGGCACCACGGTGTCGTCCTTGCCGTGGATGATCAGGATGGGGATCTCGACCTTGGCCGCCTGATCGGCGGGGGAGATCAGGTCCATGTCATGGTCGTCTGGTCCCTTGGCCCCCATGAACCGGTCCCAGTAGCGTTGGGTGTCGTTCTTGCTGCTCCGGTGCTCGGACTGGACCCAGTTCAGCATCCGCCGAATGTCCGAGATGCCGGCCAGATCGACCGCGCAGCGATAGACCCCCTTGTCCAAGGCGGCGCCGGCCAGGGCCGCGTAGCCGCCATAGCTGCCGCCGAAGATGCAGACCCGCTTGGGATCGACCGTCCCCTTGGCCACTAGATCGCGCACCCCGTCCGACAGGTCGGTCTGCATCTTGCGCCCCCACTGGCCGAATCCGGCCTGCACGAAGTCCCAGCCATAGCCGGAGGAGCCGCGGAAATTGGGCTGCAGCACCGCATAGCCCCGGGAAACCAGGGCCTCGCGCAGCCAGTCGAAATCCGTGTCGTCCCGGGATTCCGGCCCCCCGTGGGGCAGAACGATCAGGGGCAGGGCCTTGGCCGGCTTGCCCTTGGGCAGGGTCAGGTAGGCGGGGATCTCAAGGCCATCGGCCGCCTTGTAGCTGAACGGGGTCGGCTGGACGACCTCAGCGTCCGGCAGGTCCGCATAGATATCGCCGATCCAGTCGGCCTTCTTGGCGTCCATGTCCACCAGAGCATAGGCGTAACCATCGTTCTGGCCGGTCACCTTGACCACGATCTTGCGGCGGTTGGCTGTCCAGGACATCAGCTCCACCCGCTCGTGGGGGAAGGCTCTTTGGATAAGCTTCCAGGCGTGATCCGAAGCGGGGTCGAAGAAGGTGTAGTTGAGCTCATCCTTGTCCAGGCGCATGGCGCCGATCAGGGCGTGGGTGGTGGCGTCGAAGATCAGACCGTCATAGGGGTCGGGCATAGCCTCGCCCCAGGGGCCGCCGTCCAGCGGAACTTCATGCAGGATCGAGGTTTCATTCTCCCAAACCCAGACCAGAACGGACTTGCCGTCACGGCCAAGCCCCTCGATGGAGGGGCGCTCGATCGGCGCATCGATGGTCTTGCTCAGCCGCCAATGGCCGCTGGCGTCGCGGACACGCAGGGTCCAGCGGCCGTGGGGCTGATCATAGCGGGACTCCGCTATGACCTCGCCATCGGCCCCCACCATCCACCCGTCGGTGTCCGGGGTTCCCTGCTGGACCAGACTGGTGTGGCCGCCGGCGGGATCGGAGCGGAACAGGCTGATGGTCCCATAGCTGTTGACGAAGTTCTGGCCGCTCGAGAAGACCACGGCCTTGCCGCCGACCCTCCGGATCAAGGGCTCGCCTTCAATCACGTTCATCGCGTCGGGAACGCCCTGCATCATGCCGCTGAGCTTGGCGCTGGTGACATCCAGGGCGTTGAGCAAGTACCACTCCTCCGCGCCGCCCTCGAGCCCCGCCACGGCGGTGGTGGTGGAGGTGGTGATCAGCAGATGGTTGTTGTCGGCCCATTGCAGGTCGCGCAGCTTGGTCTTGGCGGCGTTGACCCCGACGAGCATCTTGCCGTCGGTGAGGCGCTTGACCAGCACCCGGCGGGTGTCTTCGGTGGTGGCGACAAAGGCCAGCTCGGTTCCGTCGGGCGAGATCTGAACCTGTTCCAGAAACGGTAGGCGTCCATAGACCTCCAACGGCGCCGCGTGCGCGCCCACGGCGCAAGCCAAACTCGCCGCGCACAGCAGCGACGCAAATCCAGAACGCATGAAACCCCCAACCTTGAGGGGTTCAATCTAGCCGGGAATGGTGACGTCTAAAAGTGGAGCTTGTTCGCTCTCACAGGGCCTTGCGCAGGAACAGACGCACGGCCTGTCCGCTGTCGGTGCGCCGGTCGATGCGGTCGATATAGCCGTTCGCGCCGCGCACGCCGTTATAGATGGTGTCGGTATAGGCCCGGTCCCCGCCATAGAGGCCATCGATCTGGAGCCGCACGGCGAAGGACCCGGGGGCGTATTCGATGAAGCCGCCGACGCTGTCGGACACGGTCACGGTGGTGATCTGGCTCATCTGATAGAGGTTCTGGTCGCCGCTGAAATGGCCTTCGATCCCCCACCGGGCGCGACCGGAGTCCAGGGTCTGGACGATGCCGACGCTGCCGGCCTGGGGCGTCTCGGCCGAGGCCTGGCGCAGGTCGCCGGTGAAGGGGTCGCGCACATGGGAGCTGCGCCAGGCGCCGCTACCCTTGAGAGTCACCGTGGGCAGGCCGATCGCGGCCAGGGGCGCGGTCAGGGACAGGTCGAATTCCTGCCGCGCGCCGCCCGTGACACTGACCGGGGCCTGGGTGACGGGGCCGGCCGGGCCCAGTTCCGTGGCGCTCTCGATCCGGGCCTGGACCAGGGCGGCGGTCAGGGTCGAACGCCACAGCAGGGGCTGCTCCAGCTTGAGGCGGTAGCGCCACTCGCGGTTGGGTCCGAAACGGGCGCTGTCCCCGCGATCGCCGACGGCGGCGTAGGTGGCGAAGGCCTGGGCGTCCAGGGGCGAGACCGCGTGCTCGAAGGTCATGCCCAGCCGCCCATGGGTGGGAATGGCCAGGGCGCCGGTCACCGACGGCTCGAAATAGCCATAGGTCAGGTCCGCGCCGGTCAGGCTGGCGCCGGCCTGTCCGCCCCGCCACTGGGCGTTGGTGGTCTCCACCCGGCCGCTGGCGTCCAGGGTGAACCAGGACGTCGGGCGCCACTTGAGCGCGGCGGTGGCGCTCTGGGTGGCGGTGATCAGCTGGCTACGGGTTCGGGATCCGGAATTCTCCGCGATCACGGTGTCGAGCACGGAATTCTGCGCCGTGGCCCCGGTCAGGTTGAAATCGACGGCCCGCGCCGGGGTGAAGGCCACGCCGACGCTGGCGACGCGGTTATCGGTGAGGATCTGGTGGTCGCTGGCCGGAGTCAGGCCCAGGGTCAGGGGATTCCAGCTCTGGCCCAGGGTGTCGGCGGCCTTCAGCTCCAGCTTCACCCCGGCGGGGATGGCCCAGGCGGCGTTGAGGTTCAGGGTCTCGCGATGGGCCGCGGTGATGGCGCCCGCGCTGAGCGGATCGGTGCTGACCAGCCCGGGATCGGCCTCCACGACGAAGCGCAGACCGGTCTGCAGGCTGGGGAACTCCGCCTTCAGATTGGCGTCGGCGGTCAGCTTGGCCCCTTCCCCCGGCGCGACCTTGACGTCGAGCTGATAGGGATCGGCCGGAGAGGCGGCCAATGCGGGTACTGGCGGCAGGGCGATCGCCAGGATCGTCCACCACGGGGAGACGGCCATCATGCTGAACTCAAACGGGGCGACGATACACATCCTAAGGGAAGGCGCAGGACCATACCACCCAGACTGGACCGGCGCCCCTATCATGGGCTTAAGGCGCACGGCTCTTGGGCGTTTTCGCCGCGCCGATGGACCCGGGGGCGGAACTCAACGGCCCTCTGGACTTTTCCGTCGTTAACGGAGAGTTGATCCGCGCTCCGCTGAGCGCCAGGGCCTGGCCCGACCACGAGGAAATTTCGGTCCATGTCCCTGTCCCGGCGGTCCCTGTCCCGGCGAAACCTGATGGCCGCCCTGCTCGGCGCCACGATCCTTGCCGGTGATCCGTCCCTGGCCCTGGCCACCGCCCCGCCCTCGAAGGGCCCCAGGCTGGGCCAGGCCAGGCCCTTTTCCATCGCCCGGCTCAAGGCCCGGGCCGCGGAACTGTCCCGCCGCCCCTATGTCGCGCCGGTGGGTCCGCCCCAGGA
>JARLIP010000076.1 GCA_031291685.1 Caulobacteraceae bacterium
GATCACCGCCGCCGTGGTCGGGCCGACGGCGGCCTTGAGGGCCTCCATGTCGCCGAAGGGCAGGCGCTGATAGCCGGGTAGGGCCGGGCCGAAGCCCTCCACATAGGAGGGGTTGCCGGCGGCGAACACCGCCGCGTAGCTGCGGCCGTGGAAGGCGCCCTCAAAGCCGATCACCTCGATCCGCTCGGGCTCGCCGTTTTTCCAGTGATATTTGCGCGCGGTCTTCAGGGCGCATTCCACCGCCTCGGTGCCGGAATTGGTGAAGAACACCACGTCGGCGAAGGTGGCCGCGCACAGCTTGGCCGCCAGGACTTCCTGTTCGGGAATGCGATAGATGTTGGAGACGTGCCACAGCTTTTCGCCCTGGGTCTTCAGGGCGTTCACCAGGGCCGGATGACTGTGTCCCAGGGCGTTGACCGCGATCCCGGCGACGCAGTCCAGATAGACCTCGCCGTCCGTGGAATAGAGGCGCGAGCCCTCGCCTCGTTCGAAGGCCAGCGGGGCGCGGTTATAGACGCCCATGATGTGGTCGCTGGAGCCGATCGGCGATGGGTCGGGCATCTTAGGCCTCCCAGGTGAGGGGGATCCGCAGGGTCAGACTGAAAGGGGGATCCGGAAGGCCGAGGCTTTTCGCCGCAGCAAGGCTAGATGTCAACCTCGTTGCTGTCACAAAGCATTCGCGGCGCTCGTTTGGGCGGGGCGCCTCAGCTCTTCAGCCGATAGCCGGTCTGGAACAGCCACCAGCAGAGGCCCCCGATCGCGGCTGTCAGGCCGGCGATGACAGCCACCCCCACGGCGACGGAGCCGTCCGACTGGCCGATGAAGCCGTAGCGGAACCCGGAGATCATGTAGAAGAACGGGTTGTAGTGGGAGATGGTGCGGAACGGCTCCGGCAGGCGGTCGACCACATAGAAGGTCCCCGACAGAAAGCTCATGGGCATGACGATGAAATTGGTCACCGCCGCCAGATGGTCCCACTTCTCCGCCCACAGCCCGGTGATCATGCCCATCATGCCCATGACCACGGACGCGCCCAGGCCGAAATAGAGCACGGCCCACCAGTGGACCACGCTGAAACGGGCGAAGACGAACACCGAAGCCGCGGTGATCAGGCCCACGAACACTCCGCGCGTCGCCGAGCCGCCGGCGAAGGCCACCACCTGTTCGGTGGGGGTGAGCGGCGGGGTCAGGAAATCCTGGGTCAGGCCCATCATCTTGGACTGCATCAGGGACGAGGACGAGTTGGCGAAGGCGGCGTTCATGATCGACATCATGATCAGGCCGGGGCCGATGAAGACGGCGAAGGGCACCCCGTGCACCGGCGGGCGGGCGCCGCTGGCGGCCACTGTGAACACCATCAGATAGAGCAGGGTGTTCACCACCGGGGCGATCACCGTCTGCATGCCGACCTTCCAGAAGCGCCGCACCTCCTTGAGATAGAGGGTGGTCACCCCGGTCCAGTTGACGCCGGGATAGTCTCGCGGCGCCGGCGGGATCACCGGTGCGGCCGCGCTGTCAGCCATGTCCTTCATGCCTGTGATGTGCGCTCTGCCGGCCCGATCGGCAAGAGGGGCCAGCGAACCCGCGTTCCGCGACATTTCCGATTCAACATATTGATCCTGTGGACGGACGACATGGCGCCTATTGTGTCTGTTAAGAGTTTAGTTACTCTATTTTGTAGAAGCGGTTCGTCGATCGGGCGTCGGACACCACATCTTGAATCCCGATTTTTGACATACCGCAGGTCGGGGTGGAGGTTTACAATGGGTTGGACCGACGAACGGGTTGAATCCCTTAAGAAACTCTGGCTGGACGGGCTGTCCGCCAGTCAGATCGCCAAGCAGCTGGGCGGCGTTACGCGTAACGCCGTGATCGGCAAGGTGCATCGTCTGGGCCTGTCGGGACGCGCCGCGCCCTCGCAGCCGGCCCGTCCGGTGTTCAAGGCGCCGCGTCCGCCGCGGCCCGCGGCCACCACCCAGCCGGCTCAGCGCCGGGTCGAGGTGGTCCAGCCCCAGGCCCCGACCCCCGCGCCGGTGGTCTATGTGGAAGAGCCGGGTTCGGCCACGGTGCTGACCCTGGGCGCCCATATGTGCAAGTGGCCGATCGGCGATCCTTCGGCCGACGGCTTCACGTTCTGTGGCCGTCGCACCGGACCGGACGGTCCCTATTGCGGTGAGCACGCCCGGGTGGCCTATCAGCCGCAGCAGCCGCGCAAGCGGTCCGGCGCCACCGATCTGGCCCGGTCCCTGCGCCGCTACATCTAGTTCGATCAATACCACCGTCTGCGCGCCCTCTTCGTGATGCGAAGGGGGCGTCGGGACGCTCTTCTCACTCCGTGTTGAAGCGGTCGCGGCCGTGTTTCGCGAGCGCAACTCGCCTATCTTCCCGTGCTTACGCCGTCCATTACGGCATTGACGAAGCTCGCGCGGCTCGCTGTCATTGATGGGACGCAGCCAAACATATTGTCGCAGCCGCCGCGGAAATCGAACTCATATGCGCCTTGGCCTAGCGCGATCTTCGTAATCGTGAAGGCGGGGGTGGGGTCGTTCGGGAGTGGCCCCATCGTTGCGATCATCGTCTCGCTCTGCGAGCGGATTTTGAATTCGCTATTGTCCAAAACCCAACGTGTGGCCCTGCCCCACTTTACGTCGCAGTCTTCCTGACCCCGACACTCCACCGTCCTGGAGGCCTGGGCGTTTTGTGCGGCTAGCTGTTCCGGAGTTATTGTCTCGCAGCCGGCGAGGCAAAGGCCCATGGCGGCGATCGCAAGGATGGATTTCATGTCGTCCCCCATTTCAGCTTTGGCGGGTATTCGCACGGATCTTTCGCTTACGCCATGGTGAAGGTTGTCGGGTTGATTTCAGATGCAACGGCGCTTGGCGGAAGCGTCGTGCTCTGGCTGAGGGCTCGCATCGAGCGGTTCGATTGCGAGCCGGCGGTCTGATTGCCAAAATGCGGAATTTCCGTAAAATGCGGGGTGTAGGAGCGTTCCATGATCGAAGTCACCTCAACCGAATTCGCCAAGCGGTTCTCGCAGTACCGTTTGGCCGCCCATCGCCAGCCAGTGGCGGTGACCCATCATAGCCGCATCACCGAGGTCCTGGTCTCCAAGGAAGACTTTGACGAATATATGCGGCTCAAGAGCCTGATGACGCGGACCCTGCCGGTGACGGACCTGTCCGAGGAGGCGGTGCGGGCCTTGTCGGAGGCCGAGATGGACAGCCGACACGAGGCGCTGAACGCCCTGCTGGACGAATGATCCAAGAATGACGATCCCGGCGCCCGAACCTGGGCTGGTGGTTCATTTCAACTATCTCTGGAGCCACGAGCGCCTCCAGGGGCGGGAGGAGGCCCGCTATCCCAGGCCCTGCGCGGTGGTGATCTCCTATCGGCGCGATTCTGATGGGGCGCTGATGGTCATGCTGGCGCCGATCACCCACGCCGAACCCAGGGAGGGCGATGAGGCCATAGAGCTGCCGACGGCCGTCAAGCGGCATTTGGGGCTGGACGATCCGCGGTCCTGGATCGTGCTGGACGAGGTCAATGAGACCGGCTGGCCAGGGTTCGACCTTCGTGCGAACGCGCAGGGCGCCTATGCCTACGGATTCATTCCCCCGCGTCTTCACGCTCAGATCAAGGCGCGGATTCTCGAGATCTATCGGGCCGGGGCGCTCAAGCGCGTGGCGCGATGACGGCGGGGGTGCGGCGCAATCTTCATTAGGCGGTTCAATTACGGGGCGGAATGCTCTAGAAGCCCCGCCACCCCATTCAGACCGAAGCCGAAGACACCATGGCCGGACACTCAAAGTTCAAGAACATCCAGTTCCGCAAGGGCGCCCAGGACAAGAAGCGCTCCAAGCTGTTCTCCAAGCTGTCGCGGGACATCACCCTGGCGGCCAAGCAGGGCCTGCCTGACCCTAACGCCAACGCCCGTCTTCGCCTGGCGATAACCAACGCCCGGGCTGAATCCATGCCCCGGGACAACATCGAGCGGGCCATCAAGAAGGCCCAGGGCGGCGAGACCGACAACTTTGAGGAAATCCGCTACGAGGGCTTCGGTCCCGGCGGCATCGGCCTGATCGTCGAGGTCCTGACCGACAACCGCAACCGCGCGGCGGCCTCGATTCGCTCCCTGTTCGGCAAGAACGGCGGCAATATGGGCGAGACCGGCTCGGTCTCCTTCATGTTCGAGCGCCTGGGCCAGATCGTCTATCCGGCCTCCGCCGGCTCCGAGGACGCGATCATGGAGGCGGCCATCGAGGCCGGCGCCCAGGACGTGGAGTCCGACGAGGAGGACCACACCATCTACACCGCCTTCGAGGACCAGGCGGTGGTGATCGAGGCCCTGGAGGCCGGGCTGGGCGCGCCCAAGTCCACTGCCATCGTCTGGAAGCCCAAGACCCCGACCCCGGTGTCGTCGGACGAGGCGACCACCCTGTTCAAGCTGATCGACGCCCTGGACGATGACGACGACGTCCAGACCGTGTTCAGCAACGCCGACTTCACCGAAGAGCAGCTGGCCAGCTGGGGCGCCTAGGGCCCGTATTCCAGGCCGCGCCTTAGCTGACGGGTTCGATCCGGCGGGCGCGCACGGCGAACCGCGTTTCAGCCAGAAGGGGTTTGCACCCCTCATCCTCCACGCTCTACGGCGGGGGCTTCGTTTCTCCATGGAGACAGAGAGCATTATTCGTGCTCCCGGTTGAGCCAAGCCTGCCTGACGGGCGGAAAACGTACGCCGATTGACGGAACAAAAAGTGAATATTAAGAGGGTTCCGAAGGCCCAAAAACGCCTTCTATAGGGCCGTATCTATCTGAAGTAGAATGATAAAATTGCTATTTAGGTTTTGTTAACCATAAGGTTTTTATACCTCGTTCATGTTTTGTTTTAAGGGTTTGATAACCATGATTTTTAAGGGTTCGTTTACCGCAATTGCGGCTTTGCCTCAGGGGCGCGACCGGGCGATGCTGTAGGAACACATGACGAACGCGATTCGCATTCTGGGGCTCGACCCCGGCCTTCGCCGGACCGGCTGGGGCGTGGTGACGGTGGAGGGCGCGCGGCTGAGCCACGTCGCCCATGGGGTGATCGCGCCCAAGGACACCCTGCCCTTCGCCGAGCGGCTGCTGTTCCTGTTCCAATCCATCGTCCAGGTGATTGAGTTGCACGCCCCGCACGAGGCGGCGGTGGAGGAGACCTTCGCCACGGCCAACGGCTCCTCGACCCTGAAGCTGGGCCA
>JARLIP010000077.1 GCA_031291685.1 Caulobacteraceae bacterium
CGCCTGACCCACGCCCCGGCCTTGTCCAAGAAATAGGGAAAAGCCAGGTCAGACCCTGACTACGTCATCCTGAGCCGTCGCGAAGCGGCGAGTCGAAGGACGCAGCGGCGGCGGTGTGCGTCCTTCGACTCGCGCTCTGGCGAGCGCGGCTCAGGATGACGTCGTAGGAGTCAGCTTCAAGGGCCGTTGGTATCACTCCCCCCAACAAAAAAAGCCCCCGGCCGCGCGGCGGTCCGGGGGCCTCAGTGGCCATGCTGATCAAGGGGGCGGTCAGCTCGGCTTGTAGATCTGGTCGAACACCCCGCCGTCGGCGAAGTGGGTGGCCTGGGCCTTGGTCCAGCCGCCGAAGGTGTCGTCGATGGTCACCATCGGGATCTTGGGGAACACGCTGGCGTATTTGGCGGCGACCTGGGCGTTGCGCGGCCGATAGAAGTTGCGCGCCACGATGTCCTGGCCCTGGGGGCTGTAAAGGAAGTTCAGATAGCCGGTGGCGATATTGCGCGTCTTCTTGCGGTCCACCACCTTGTCCACCAGGGCCACGGGCGGCTCGGCCAGGATCGAGACCTTGGGATAGATGATCTCGAACTTGTCCGGCCCCAGCTCCTTCAGGGCCAGATGGGCCTCGTTCTCCCAGGCCAGCAGCACGTCGCCGATGCCCCGTTCGGTGAAGGTGGTGGTCGCCCCCCGGGCGCCGGAATCCAGCACCGGCACCTGATGGTAGAGCTTCTGCACGAAGGCCTTGGCCGAGGCCGCATTGCCGCCCGGCTGTTTCAGAGCCCAGGCCCAGGCGGCCAGATAGTTCCAGCGCGCCCCGCCCGAGGTCTTCGGGTTGGGGGTGATGGTCTGGATGCCGGGACGGATCAGGTCCCCCCAGTCGTGGATGCGCCAGGGATTGCCCTTGCGCGCCAGGAGCACGATGGTCGAGGTGTAGGGCGTCGAGTTTTCCGGCAGGCGCGACTGCCAGTTGGCCGGCAAGAGCTTGGCCTTGGCCGCGATCTCGTCGATGTCGTAGGCGAGCGCCAGGGTGACCACGTCGGCCTCGAGCCCGTCGATCACGGAGCGGGCCTGCTTGCCCGATCCGCCATGACTCTGGTCGATGGCGACGTCCTGGCCGGTCGCCTTCTTCCAATAGGCGATGAAGGCGGCGTTGAAGTCCTTGTAGAGCTCCCGGGTGGGGTCGTAGCTGACGTTCAGCAGCTTGACGGGGGCCGCGGCCTCCGCCCTTCCGCCGATGACGGCTGGCGCCGCGAAGGCGGCCGCGCCCCCCGCCGCGGCGCTCAGCACGGCGCGGCGGGAAGTCGTTGTCGTTCGGGTGTCAGTCGTCATGGCGTCTTCGCTGCTGTTGTCGGGAAATCAGAAGGCCAGTTGGGAGCGCACGGCGAACGCGTCGTAGGACTGTCCGATCTGTGCTCCGGTGGTGGTGCTATAGGTCGAGGCGCTCGGCGACAGCCGGTCGATCTTGACGTGCTGATAGTCGAACATGAAGCGGATCAGGGGGTTGAGGTACCAGTTCAAGCCCGCGGTCATGATCTGCTGGTCGCCGCCGCGGATCGCATCGGCGGCTGGGGCCGCGCCGGCGGCGCCGGCATGGTAGTTCAGGTTCAGGTCGGAGTAGCGCAGACCCAGCTCAAACGCGCCCCAGGCGCCCTTCTTGGGATTGAAGGGATGGGCCACGGGGGGCGCATCGAAGGCGGCGGTGGCGGCGTTATACTTGCGCGCCTCGCCGGTGATGATCCAACTGCCCTCGACATAGAAGGCGTCGAAGGAGGGGCTGGACAGCCCCACGTCGGAGCGGTCGATGTGGAAGCGCTCGTACTCGGCCTCCAGGAACAGGCTCTGCTTCTGGGCGGCGAATTCCACGCCGCCGGTATAGGCGTGGCGGGCGTTGATATTGCCGGTGTCCACCAACTTGGTGCCGTCCACCCGCAGTTCGGTGATGTCGCTCAGGCGAATGACCGAACCCTTGAGCGGGGTGACGCCGGTGGTGTCCGGACCGGTGACATTGGCCGGACGGGCCACATAGCTGCCGTGGGCGCCCACATGGATCAGCCAGTCGGACCCATAGAGGGGCGTGCCCGCCAGGCGGCCGGTAAAGCCGAGCTGATCGCCATAGGTCTGGGCGGTGCCGACGGCCACCGTCGCCGGGGAGCCGGAGGACGGGGTCGATGTCAGGGTCACCACCGTGCCTGAGTTGACCACGCCCACGGTGCGGCCGGTGACGGCGGCGGCGGCCAGCCAGTGGTCGCCATAGCCGAACAGCTGCACGGCGGTGCGGGTGTCGCCCCCCGCCAGGTTGCGGGCGGTGTCGCTGGAGCCCGGCCGCTCGAGGAACACCGTGCCGTTGGTCGAGGCGGCGTCTTCCAGGCCGAAGGAGGGGGCGAACTCGCCCACCCGTACGCGGATCGGCTTGAAGCCGTTATACTGGATCCAGGTCTCATAGAGCTGGCCGGCGTTTTCCGTGCCGGTGCCGGCGAAATCGAACAGCACGCGATAGTCGAAGTCGCCAAAGGCCACCCCGTCGATGCCGATCCGGGCGCGGCGGAAATTGTCGCCGTTCTTCAGGTCGCGGGCGTGGGTGAGATCCACATTGGAGGCGCTATAGCCAATGGCCGGTCCGCTGCGGCGCAGATCGGTGGCCGTTGGCCCAGCGGACTTCTGGTTGTATTGCCCCAGGTCGAGCTGAGCCACGCCATGGAAGTTGGCGCTGAACTTGCCGTCGGCGCTGGTGATCGCCGGCTTGCCGCCGGTGATGCTCACCAGGGCGGTGGGCGGCGGCGGAGTCTTGGCCTCGACGCCAGCGAGGGTGACAATTTGCGCGGCCTGGGCCCGTTTCAGGTCGGCGACCTGATCGGCCAGGGCCTGGACCTCGGCTTCGAGTTGCTCAATGCGCGCCTCACGCGGATCGGCCGCGGGCGCCCCGGCGGCCGGAGCCTGGGCGAAAGCGGCACTGGATGAGCCGGCGAACAGAAGCGCCAGAAGGCCGGCGCCCAACAGGCCCGCGCCTCGAATATTCTTATGAGTCCCCATGACCCCTCCCTTTGGGTTGAGCGGATAAAATCCGTTTAGTCCTAGCGTGACAATCGAGATTAATCGGCGTCACGGTAAGTTTTGCTGACAGCCCCTAATGAATTACCCTAGGCGAAGTGCGGCCTCGCGCCGCAGACGACCAGGATGCCCATGCCGATATCCACCCTCCCCACCGCCGCTTCCCTCGCCCCACAGACGGATCGACCGGCCTTCGCCGCCATGGTGGACAGCCTTCCGGACCCGGTGCTGGTGGTGACGGCCAGGGACGCGGAGGATTCTTCGGACCGGCGGGTGGTGTTCGCCAATCCGGCGGCGCGGGAGTTGCTGCGCATCCAGAGCGAGGGGGCGACCCTGGTCTCGGCCATCCGTCATCCCAGGGTGCTGGAGGCGGTGGACGAGAGCCTGTTCGGCGACCTGGCCGGCGAGGCCTCCTATGAGACCGGCGGCGCCCAGGATCGCTATTGGCGGGTGCTGACCCGCCCCCTGGCCCAGACCGCCGACGGCGCCCGCCAAGCCCTGCTGGTGATCCGCGACGAGACCGATTCCCGGCGCAACGAGCGCATGCGCGCGGACTTCCTGGCCAACGCCAGCCACGAGTTGCGCACCCCCCTGGCCTCTCTCACCGGTTTCATCGAAACCCTGCGCGGCCACGCCAAGGACGATCCGGTGGCCCGGGAGCGCTTCCTGGGGGTGATGGCCGCCCAGGCCGGGCGGATGGCCCGTTTGATCGACGATCTGTTGTCCCTCAGCCGTATCGAGCTGAACGAGCACATCGCCCCGGAAGGCCGGGTGGACGTGGCCCTGGCCGTGCTCGACGTGATCGACGCCCTTTCGCCGCTGGCCGCCGAGCGCGGCGTGAAGCTGTCGCCCCAACTGCCGCCCAAGGGTCAGGCCACCATTGTCGGCGACCGGGACCAGATCCTGCAGGTGGCGCAGAACCTGATCGACAACGCCTCCAAATATTCCCCTCCCGGCGGGGCGGTTCAGATCGAGGTGGCGGTGGGCCTCACCGCCGAGGCGGCCATCGCGCTCAGCCGTCCGGGGGCGGCGCGGCTGTCGATCCTGACCCCGGACCTTGTGGGAGGCGAGCGCTTCACCGTCCTGCGCTGCACCGACCAGGGTCCGGGCATCGCCCGGGAGCATCTGCCCCGTCTGTCCGAGCGTTTTTATCGGGTCGAGGGCCAGAAAAGCGGGGAGCGCCTGGGCACGGGCCTGGGCCTGGCCATCGTCAAACACATCATCAATCGGCACCGCGGGGGCCTGGCGATCGAGAGCGCCGAGGGTCAGGGCACGACCTTTATCGCCTACTTTCCCACGCCGTAATAAAACTGTCACATAACTGTCGCATAGCGACTGCATTCCCAAGGCACTCTGGACCTTGGGCCGGCTTCGCCGCGTCGGTAGCGGCTTTGTGCAGACGGTGACGGGTTTCGATGAACGAACACTGGGCTAAGACCGGCGCCGAACTGGTCGAGCCTCTGGTTGCAGAGGTTGCGCGTCTGGGAGGCCTGGCCGAGGCCCAGATCGCCGACTGCGTCGATGCGATCACCCGCAGAGACGTGCCCCTGGCCCAGGCCCTGATCGCCCGGGACCCCAAGCTCGACCGATTGCAGGCCGACATCGAGCGCCGCGCCATCGAACTGATCGCCAGCCACCAGCCCACCGGTCGCACCCTGAGGCGCACCGTGGCGGCGATGAAGATCGCCAACAACCTGGAGCGCTGCGGCGATCTGGCCCGCAACATCGCCAAGCGCACCCTGGTGCTGAGCGGCGCCGAGCCCCTCACCCCCCTGACCCGCTCCATCGACCGCATGGGCCGCCTGGTGGCCAGCCGCCTGAAGGAGGTGCTGGACGCCTATTCCGCCAGCGACCTGGAAAAGGCCGCCGGGGTCTGGATGCGGGATGATGAGATCGACGAGCACTACAACAGCTTGTTCCGCGAGCTCCTGACCTACATGATGGGCGATCCGCGCACGATCACCCCGGGGGCGCACCTGCTGTTCGTGGCCAAGAACCTGGAGCGGATCGGCGACCACGCCACCAATATCGCCGAAATCATCCATTTCGAGATCACCGGCGAGGCCGATATCGGCGAGCGGCCCAAGTGGGACGCCCTGAACGCGCCAAGCAAGACGGCCCTGGCGGACATCGCCGCCGCGCCGAAGGACGAGGTCTAAGATGATCCCCTATGTGCTTGTGGTCGAGGACGAGGACGCCCTCTCCGCCCTGCTCCAGTACAATCTCGACAAGGAAGGCTATCGGGTCACCATCGCCGGGGACGGTGAAGAGGCCCTGGTCATGATCGATGAGCAGATGCCCGATCTGATCGTGCTGGACTGGATGCTGCCCAAGGTCTCGGGGGTCGAGGTCTGCCGCCGCCTGCGGGCCCGCAGCGAAACCCGCAACCTGCCGATCATCATGCTCACCGCCCGGGGCGAGGAAAGCGACCGCATCCGCGGCCTGGACACCGGCGCCGACGACTATGTGGTCAAGCCCTTCTCCATGAGCGAGTTGGCCGCGCGGATCCGCGCCGTCCTGCGCCGCATCCGTCCGGGTCTGGCCGAGGATCGCCTGCATCACGGGGATATCATCGTCGACCGGGTGGCCCACCGGGTGCGCCGGGCGGACAAGGAAATCCACCTGGGCCCCACCGAGTTTCGCCTGCTGGACTATCTGATGCAGCACCCGGGCCGGGTGTTCAGCCGCGAGCAGCTGCTGGACGCGGTGTGGGGTTCGGACGTCTATGTGGAGGCCCGCACGGTCGATGTGCATATCGGGCGCCTGCGCAAGGCCCTGAACCAGCATGTGGACAATGACCCGATCCGCACCGTGCGATCGGCCGGCTATTCCCTGGACGCGAGCGCATAAACCTAATTCAGCTTGGCGCCGAACCAAAGCTTCGAGCGTTGACCTGGATCAGGGCCAAGACTCCAGGCGAGCGTCAAGGATGGCGCTCCAGGGGCCCAAGGATCCGGACCATGGCGAAAACCGAAAGCCTTCCCGAACCCGTCCGCATCAAGGGTCCGCCTCATCGTTGGCGGGGTCGCGGAGGCGTTATGCCCAGTGGGGCGAGGGCTCTTGGCGCATCGGCGATCGGCGCCGTGGCCGTGAGCGTGATCGCCTTTGGCGCCGCGACCTTGGGGATGCTGGTCATAGGCCGGCTGGTGGTGGGCCGTCTGTCGCTCGCCCGCGCCGATATCAGCCGCACTCGCCTGGAGCGGGTTCAGATCGATGAGTTGGTGGTCAGGCGCCTGACCGTGCTCAATCCGCCCCTGGCCATCGGACATCGCCCCCCAGACGAGGGTTGATGACGAGGGTTGATCAGGCGTTCGCCCGCTCCACCACCGGAATGGTCTGGGACAGCCGTCCGCCCACGCGAATCGGCTCGACCCGGATCGCCAGCCCCGACCTGGGATCAGTCTCCACGAACACCCCACACACCGTCGCCGGTCCCTCGGCGGGACGATAGCGGCCGCCGGAGATGCGGGTGGTGAAGCGTTTGAGCGGCTCTTCCTTCTGGTTGCCGATCACGCTGTCATAGTCGGCGCAGGCGCCCGCGTCGGTCTGATAGGCGGTGCCGCCATTGAGGATCTGGCAGTCAGCGGTCGGCACGTGGGTGTGTGTGCCCACCACAAGGCTCGCCCGGCCATCGCAGAAATGGCCCATGGCCATCTTCTCCGAGGTCGCTTCGGCGTGCATGTCGACGATGATGGCGTCGGCCATGGCCCCCAGCGGGCAAGCCTCCAGTTCCCGGTCCACGGCGGCGAAGGGGTCGTCCAGGGCGTCCATGTGCACCCGGCCCAGAAGATTGGTCACCAGCACCCGGTGACCGCTGTCGGTCTCGAACAGCTGGACGCCCCGTCCAGGCACGTCGGACAGGACCGGATAGTTCAGCGGCCGGATCAGGCGCGGCTCGCGCACGATATAGGTCAGGGCTTCCTTCTGGTCCCAGGAGTGGTTGCCCAGGGTCAGGCAGTCGGCGCCGGCCTCGAACAGCTCCCGCGCCGTGTTCTCGGTGATGCCGAAGCCGGCGGCGGCGTTCTCGGCGTTGACGATCACGAAATGCAGCCCCAGGCGGCGGCGCAGGTCGGGCAGATAGTCGGCCAGACCGTCCCGGCCCGAGCGGCCGACGACGTCACCGAAGAAAGCAAAACGCATGGTCAGAGATCCTTTTCGATCTCGATATAGCCGTTTTCCGTAAGGATTGCGTCCAGCTTCTGGTCGTGGGGTTCGACGGGCAGTCTGGCGACCTCCTGGCCTGCATAGGCCAAGCCCAGGGCGAAGATCGGACGGCGCGCCCTCAGGGCCTCGATGGTGCGGTCATAGCAGCCCGCGCCCTGCCCCATGCGGCCGCCCGAGCGGTCAAAGGCCAGGAGAGGCGTAATGATCAGATCCGGCTCCTGGGCCGCGGCGTTTTCCTGGGGCGAGGGGATGCCCAGGGCGTCCGGCGCCGTGGGATCGCCCTCTGCGAAGGCGCGGAAGGCCAGGGGCAGATCCAGGTCCAGGGTCACGGGCAGGGCCAGGGCCGCGCCAGCGGCGACCAAGCGTCGCATCAGGGGCCAGGGATCAATCTCCCCACCCAGGGGCCGGTATCCAGCCACCACCGCGAACCGGGACAGGCGCTCCAACGGCGCGGCGGCGGCGATCTGGCGGGCGGCCTCGGGATTGGCCTTGGCCAGGCCCTTGCGCAGGGCGCGAGCCTCCAGGCGCAGGGCGGTCTTGGCGGACAGGACGGAGGCGTGAACCAAGGGCGCTCGTGAAATGGGGACGGCGCCTAAGAGGCGCGGGCCGTCCGGGTGGCGCCCGGACGGGGATAGGGTGGCGGCGCCGCAAGAACCGTGAAGGCGTTTCAATCCACTCGGACCTGGTCAGACCAGGTGGGCGCCGTGTGACCAAGACCACGATCCTGGTCAGGGACAGCTCCCTAAGAGATGAATTAAGGTCCCCGGGATGTGATTGCTTCGACGAGAGCCACAGCATGACCCGCCACCAATCAAGGTAGGCCTTCGCGACCCCAACCTCAAGGGCGCTTGGCGGCGGCGAATGATCCCAGCGCTGACGGCCTCGCCGCCGCCCCTACCGCGCCACCTTCTGGGTCAGGGCCTCGATCTTGCGGGCGGCGGTGTCCAGGGCGATGGCGGCGCGCCCCTCGACCCGGGCGTTTTCCGACTGCAGCCGCGCCAGATCCGCCTGGGCGTGGGCCAGGCGCAGGCGGGTGTCGGCCAGCTCGTCCGCCAGCAACAGGGCGCCCATCAAAAACAGGCGGGTCTCGCCCAGCTGGCCGACCTCCTGGCTGACCTGGCGCACCTGGCGGTCGAACAGCCGCGCCAGCTCCGCCAGATTGGCCTCCTGCCCATCCTCGCAACCGACCGTATAGGGCCGGCCGTTCACCTCGATCGTCACCTGGGCCATGTCTTACGCCGTCTCGTCGGAGGGTTGGCCAAAGGGAAGTTCGCCCTCTTGGGCGTGTCGCGGGATCTCGGGAGCGCGGGCGCCGCTGTCCTGGCCCAGATCGTCCTCAGCCTGGTCGTCCGGCTCTGGGGCGTCCACGCCGGACTCGTCCTCGTTGAGGGCGGCCCGGATCTCGACAATGGCCCGACCCAGGGCTTCCGAGGCCTGGGCGCCGGCGGCCTCCAGCTCGCGCTCACGACCGCGAGCCCGGTCCAGTTCGGCGGCCAGATTGGCCCGGTCCTGATCGAACAGATCGCCATTGGCGGCGTCCGCCTCGGTGATCAGGCTGGCGACCCGGATCTCCAGTTGGCTGAGGGCGCGATCCAGACGATGGATCGCCGCATCCAGGGCGCCGCTTTCGCCCGCCTCTCGCATCATGGCCGCACGCTCCGTCTTCGGTGTTCGTGCGATCCTCTATAGACCCGCCTCGCCCCAGGCCGAAAGCGCCGCCTTGCTTGACCCTGCGGGCGCGGGCGTGCAAAGGCGTGCGCTTCCACTCACCGGATCAACCATCAAAGGGCGCAACCGATGTCCGCCTCTCCCCACGTCATGGCCGATGCGATCCGCGTCCTGTCGATGGACGCCGTGCACAAGGCCCGCTCGGGTCACCAGGGCATGCCCATGGGCATGGCCGATGTCGCCACGGTGCTGTGGACCAAGTTCCTGAAGTTCGACGCCACCCGCCCCGACTGGGCCGACCGCGACCGGTTCGTGCTATCGGCGGGCCACGGCTCGATGCTGCTCTACAGCCTCCTGCACCTGACCGGCTTCAAGGCCGTGACCATGAAGGAGATCGAGAATTTCCGGCAGTGGGGCTCCAAGACCCCCGGTCACCCGGAATATGGCCACACCCCCGGCGTCGAGACCACCACCGGCCCCCTGGGCCAGGGCGTCGCCACCGCCGTGGGCATGGCCATGGCCGAGCGCCACCTGGCCTCGCGCTTCGGCGACGACCTGGTCAACCACCGCACCTGGGTGATCGCCGGGGACGGCTGCCTGATGGAAGGGGTCAGCCATGAGGCGATCTCGCTGGCGGGCCGCTTCAAGCTGAACAAGCTGACCGTGCTGTTCGACGACAACAACGTCACCATCGACGGCTACGCCACCATCGCCGAGACTGGCGATCAGGTGGCCCGCTTCAAGGCCGCCGGCTGGGCTGTCAAGTCCATCGACGGCCACGACCACGGCGCCATCCGCAAGGCCCTGGCCTGGGCCACGCGCCAGGACAAGCCGACCCTGATCGCCTGCAAGACCAAGATCAGCAAGGGCGCCGGTCCCAAGGAAGCCGATCCCCACAGCCATGGCTACACCCTGTTCGACAAGGAGATCGCCGACGCCCGCGCCGCCATGGGCTGGACCGAGGCGCCCTTCGTCATGCCCGAGGAGGTCACCAAGGCCTGGCGCAAGGCCGGCCGTCGGGGCGGACGCGACCGCAAGGCCTGGGAAGCGCGCCTGACCACGTCCGAGCACGCCGAGGCCTTCAACCACGCCATCCGCGGCGAGCTGGGCCCCGACGCCTTCACCGCCCTGGACGCCCACGTGCAGAAGCTGCTGGCCGAGCCCAAGGCCGACGCCACCCGCACCTGGTCCGGAGCCGCCCTGCAGCACCTGATCCCGGCGATCCCGGAAATGGTCGGCGGCTCGGCGGACCTGACCGGCTCCAACAACACCTTCGTCAAGGGCATGACCGCCTTCGACACCCCCGACTATGCCGGCCGCTATGTGCACTACGGCGTGCGCGAGCATGGCATGGCGGCGGCGATGAACGGCATGGCCCTGCACGGCGGGGTGATCCCCTATTCGGGCACCTTCCTGGCCTTCGCCGACTATTCCCGCCCGGCCATCCGCCTGGGCGCCCTGATGGGGGTGCGGGTCATCCACGTGATGACCCATGATTCCATCGGCCTGGGCGAGGACGGCCCCACCCACCAGCCGGTGGAGCAGATCGCCTCCCTGCGGGCCATGCCCAACCTTCTGGTGTTCCGCCCCGCCGACGGGGTCGAGGCCGCCGAATGCTGGCGCGTGGCCCTGAAGCACCGCGCCACCCCCTCGGTCATGGCCCTGTCGCGGCAGAAGACCCCGCAGGTGCGCACCCAGGTCTCCGAGGAGCGCCTGTCCGACAACGGCGCCTATGAGCTGCTGGCCGCCGAGGGCGAGGCCAAGGTGACCCTGTTCGCCTCGGGCACCGAGGTCGGGATCGCCGTGGCCGCCCGGGAGCTGCTGCAGGCCGAGGGCATCGGAACCCGGGTGGTCTCCACCCCCTGCTGGGAACTGTTCGATATCCAGCCGGCCAGCTACCGCGCCGAGGTGATCGGCGGCTCGCCGGTTCGGGTGGCCATCGAGGCCGGGGTGCGCCAGGGCTGGGAGCGCTTCATCGGCGAGGACGGCCTGTTCATCGGCATGACCGGCTTTGGCGCCAGCGCCCCCTATGAACGCCTCTACAAGGAATTCGGCATCACCGCCGAGGCCGTGGCCGCCCAGGCCAAGGCCACCCTGCGCGCCGCCTGAGACTTTCGCCGCCGACGGGAAAGATCCCGCCCCCGCTCGCCAAACCCGAGCGGGGGCGAAACCGGCCAAGGCCAAGCCTGTTAATCGTGGGCAAGACGAACAATCGTCCTAATCGGGTCCTGAACAGCACTCATTCTCGCTGATAGCGCTAACCTGGCCGCGATGGGGTTGACTTCCGCCCCCCCAGCCGCAAAACCGCGCGCGAATTCACAGAAAAGGGAGTCCGGTCCATGACCGTTCGCGTCGCCATCAATGGTTTTGGCCGCATTGGCCGGCTGGTTCTTCGTTCGATCATCGAGCATGGCCGGCGCGACATTGAGGTGGTGGCGATCAACGACCTCGGATCGGTCGAAACCAACGCCCACCTGCTGCGCTATGACAGCGTCCATGGCCGTTTCCCCGGCGTGGTCACCGTGGACGGCGACTCCATCGATGTGGGCTACGGCAAGATCAAGGTCACCGCGATCCGCAACCCGGCCGAGCTCCCGCACAAGGACCTGGGCGTCGATATCGCCCTGGAATGCACTGGCCTGTTCACCAAGCGCGACAAGGCCGCCGCCCACCTGGAAGCCGGCGCCAAGCGCGTTCTGGTCTCCGCCCCCTGTGACGGCGCCGACAAGACCATCGTGTTCGGGGTCAATCAGGACACCCTGACCAAGGACGACCTGGTGGTCTCAAACGGATCCTGCACCACCAACTGCCTGGCCCCGGTGGCCAAGGTGCTGCTCGATCTGGCCGGCATTGAGCGCGGCTACATGACCACCATCCACTCCTACACCGGCGACCAGCCAACGCTGGACACGATGCACAAGGACCTGTACCGCGC
>JARLIP010000078.1 GCA_031291685.1 Caulobacteraceae bacterium
ATCCATCGCCGGCCCGGGATGGCCGATGGTCGACAGGGGCGGATAGATGGTCCAGCCGCCGCCAAAGCCCAGGCCCGAGCCGCCCTCGGTGAACATGGATGTCACCAGCAGGGCGAAGGCGGCCACCAAGAGCCAGAACGAGATATTGTTCATCCGCGGGAAGGCCATGTCCGGCGCGCCGATCATGATCGGCACGAACCAGTTGCCGAACCCGCCGATCAGGGCGGGCATGACCATGAAGAAGATCATGATCAGGCCGTGGGCGGTGGTGGCGGCGTTATAGCCGTTGTGCCCCTTGAACAGGCCCGAGCCCATGATCCCGGTTTCGGTGAAGACCTGGATGCCCGGATGGGCCAGTTCCCAGCGGATCAGGCCGGAAAGCGCCCCGCCGACGATCCCCGCCATGATGGCGAAGATGATGTAGAGGGTCCCGATATCCTTGTGATTGGTCGAGAACAGCCAGCGCACCAGGAAGGGCGGCGTGTGGGCGTGCCCATCGCCGGAATGACTGTGGTCGGAGTGGCCGTGGTCGGAAGCGGCGGTCGCCATGATCAACTCTCTCGTAACGTCAGTGCGTCGCGACGGGCGCTGTGGTGTTCAGCGCCACCTTTTGGGGCGCGGCGATATCCGCCGAAGCGGTCTTGGTCGGCGCGGCGGCCGGCGCGGCCGGGGCATGCTGCGAGGCGACCCAGGCGTTGAATTCCGGTTGGGTGACGACCTTGATCTCGATCGGCATGAAGGCGTGGTTCACGCCGCACAACTGGTCGCACTGGCCGTAATAGATGCCGGTCTTCTCGGCCTTGAACCAGGCTTCGTTGACCCGGCCGGGGACCGCGTCGATCTTGATGCCGAAGGCCGGCAGGGCGAAGTCGTGAATCACGTCGGCGCCGGTGACCAGCACATGGACGACCTTATTCACCGGCACCACCATCGAGTGGTCGGCGGCCAGCAGGTAAGGCTCGCCCTTGGCGGTGGCGTCTTCCTTGGTCAGGACGTTGGAGGTGAATTCATCGATCTTCTGGTCCGGGTAGGTGTAGCCCCAGTACCATTGATAGCCGGTGGCCTTAACCGTCAGGTCCGGGGTCGGCATGTTGTGGTAGGAGAACAGCAGCCGGAACGAGAAGATCGCGATCACCATCAGGATCAGGATCGGGACCAGGGTCCACACGATCTCGATCTTGGTGTTATGGCTCCACTTGGCCGGGGTCGGGTTGGCCCTGCGGTTGAACTTGACCACGCAGATCATCAGCAGAAGCAGAACGAACAGGGTGATGGCCGTAATGATCGGCAGCAAAACCTTGTCGTGGAAGAAGATCGCCTCGTGCTTCAGGGACGAATAGCCGGGCTGAAGCCCCATCGCGCCGTCCACCGGCTGGCCGACGATATCCGCCGCCCGCGCCTGAACGCTGATTCCCGCGGCCAAGGCGGCCATGCCCACCGTAGAAATCGCGCCCCGTAGCCTTCGTATCAACAAAGCCACACCCCTTATGTCATCACGGTCCGTTGCGCCGGCTTCCCGTTTTCGAGGCGGTTTGACCGACAGACTTCGCTTTAGAATCCGCCCAAGGCTTGATCCTGATTAGGGAACCCTCAGGAGCAGCTTCTAATATGTTTCGGGGCGTGCATACGCGCTCTGTCGGGTATTGCCAAGAGATTGGCTGGCCGATTGTCGTTACGGTTTCGCATGGGTGCGCATGCGCCTATGTATAAGGCGATCAGCCCTTTTCGCGCGAGCCGCCGATGACCATCCACAGTTCCGCTCCGTCAATCCTCGAGGCCTCCGGCGTCGATCCCGATCGCGCCCGCGCCACCTTGGGCGAGGCCCTGGCCGGCGCCGACGACGGGGAGTTGTTCGTCGAGCAGTCCGAGAGCGAATCCTACCTGTTCGACGACGGGCGGTTGAAGTCGGCCGCCTATGACGCCAGCGAAGGCTTCGGCCTGAGGGTGGTGGCGGGGGAGACCGCCGGATACGCCCACGCCACCGAGATTTCCGAGGCCGCGATCAAGCGGGCGGCCAACTCGGCGGCCCTGGCCAAGCGCGGCTATGCCGGCGTCGCGGCCGAGGGGCCAAGGGCCACCAATGAGCGGCTCTACGGAGACAATGACCCCCTCGCCTCCCCAGCCTTCTCCGACAAGGTCTCGCTCCTGGAGGAAATCAACGCCTTCGCCCGGGACCGTGACCCCCGCGTGGTCCAGGTCAGCGCCTCCCTGGCCGGGGAACGGCGGGTGGTGGAGATCCTGCGCGCCGATGGCGGCCTGTTGCGGGACGTGCGCCCCCTGGTGCGACTGAATGTCTCAATCACCGTCGAGCGGGACGGACGGCGCGAAAGCGGCTCGTCCGGCGCCGGCGGACGGACCGGATTCGAGGCCTGGATCACGCCGGAGCGCTGGCAGGAACAGGTGGACGAGGCCCTGCGCCAAGCCCTGGTCAATCTGGAGTCCATCGCCTGCCCCGCGGGCGAAATGGACGTGGTCCTGGGTCCCGGCTGGAACGGCGTGCTGCTGCACGAGGCCGTGGGCCACGGCCTGGAGGGCGACTTCAACCGCAAGGGCTCCAGCGCTTTTTCCGGGCGCATCGGCGAGCGGGTGGCCGCCCCCGGGGTGACGGTGTTCGACGACGGCTCCATTCCCGGCCGCCGGGGCTCCCTGACCATCGATGACGAGGGCACGCCCACGGAGCGCACCATCCTGATCGAGGACGGCATCCTGGTCGGCTATATGCACGACCGCATGAGCGCGCGGTTGATGGGGTTGAAGGCCACCGGCAACGGCCGTCGGCAATCCTTCGCCTACATGCCCATGCCGCGGATGACCAATACCGGCATGCTGCAGGGGAACACCCCGCGGGAAGAGATGATCGCCTCGATGAAGCGCGGGCTCTATTGCGCCAATTTCGGCGGCGGCCAGGTGGACATCACCAACGGCAAGTTCGTGTTCCAATGCACCGAGGCCTATCTGGTCGAGGACGGCAAGATCACCAGCCCAGTCAAGGGCGCCACCCTGATTGGCGATGGTCCCAGCGCCCTGACCCGGGTGGCCATGATCGGCGACGACTTCGCCTTCGATCCCGGCATCGGGGTCTGCGGCAAGGGCGGCCAGGGCGTGCCCGTGGGCGTCGGCCAGCCCAGCCTGAAGATCACCGGCCTGACCGTGGGCGGCACCAACCTCTAGGTTCGAACGCGCCCGTCGTGGTTGACGTTGCGATAACCATTCCCTTGCCGATCGCAAAAAGCGGGCGCACTCTTGTTGCGCTAAAGCAATGAGGAGGTGGTCATGCGACACACCAACCATGGGGTTACCAAGTTCGGCAAATTACAAAGCGCGGAACGGTTCATGGACGTGATCATGCTTGCCGTCATGGTCTGTCTGGGCGGCGCGATGGTGTATGGTCTTTTGACCGCGACAGGCCATGTGACCTGGTAGGTCGATACGACGATTAAAGACCGCGCGGTCGTTTATTTATGGCCGCGCCCTGAATCTTGGCTTCCCTCGCGGCGGTGATGGTAGTGCTGCGCCGCGTTGAGTTTGCTCCCCCGTTCCAACGGGGGAGCTGTCAGGACGCAGTCCTGACTGAGGGGGCGCTCGGACCGTCGGGTCGCCCCCACCGTCACGGGGCTACGCCCCGCGCCACCTCCCCCACATCGCCATGCGATGCGTGGGAGGAAAGCTGCCCGCCTCAGACCATGGTGTCCGGCGCGGGGTGGTTATCTGCGTCATTGACCCCGTGGGCCAGCTTGTTCAACCACGGGCTGGCCACCAGCATCGCCACCCCCACCCCTATGCCCACCAGCCCGATATTGCGGAAGGTGTCCACATAGGTGGCCAGGGCCCTGCCCGGGTCCAACACCTGACCGGCGACGGTTTCGCTGGCGGTGAGTGTGGCCACTAGCCCGGCCAGGAACTGCGCCGCGGAGCTGGCCAGGAACCATACCGCCAGGATGGTGGAGATCAGGGCCGGCGGCGCCAGCTTGGTCATCTCGGACAGGCCCACGGGGGACAGACAAAGCTCGCCCGTGGTGTGCAGCAGATAGGCCACGACCAGGAACATCAGGGGCACCCGGAAGGCCGCGTCATGAAACTGCGAGCCCCACACCAGAGCCACGAAGCCCAGCCCCACCTGAACCAGGCCCAGGCCGAACTTGATCGCGGGATTGGGATCCCGGCCGATCTGCCCCAGCTTGGCCCAGACGAAGGCGAACACCGGGGCGAAGATCAGAATGAAGCCGGCGTTGAACGACTGGGTCTGGCCAGGGGAGATCGACCAGAAGCCGTTGTTGGGCATCTGGGTGTTGCGCTCGGCGAACTGGTTAAGGGACGAGCCGGCCTGTTCGAACAGGGTGAAGAAGACAATTGAGGCGAAGATCAGGATCAGGGCCAGGGCCAGGCGTTCGCGGGCGACCTTGTCGCATTTGGCCACCATGTACCATGCCAGGTAGCTGAGCACCGCGATCCAGGCGACCAGCTGGACCCGGCCCATCAGGCCGAAATGCCGCACCGCCCACCAGACCACCGCGACCCCGACCAAACCGACCAGATAGAGGGCGACCTCCAGATTGAGCGGCCCCATGATCGGCTTCTTCAGGGCCTCGGGATTGGGCGGCTCTCCGTGGCCTTCCAGCAGGGGCTTGCCCCAGGTGAACACCGCGAAACCCGCCAGCATGCCGATCCCGGCCAGGCCGAAACCCGCCCACCAGCCAAAGGACTGGCCCAGCCGCGCGCACAGCACCGAGGCCCAGAACGCCCCCAGATTGACTCCGTAATAGTAGAGGGTGAAGCCCGGGTCCCGGCGCGGATCGCCCTGCTTGTAGAGCTGGCCGACGATGGAGGAGATGTTGGCCTTCAGGAAGCCGACCCCCATGATGATCAGGGCCAGGGCCAGATAGAAGATGTTGACGAAGGTCGGATCGCGCTGCTCGACCTTGAGGCTATAGCCGCCCTTGGGCAGGACCTGAGGCAGGGGCGCGCTCGCCGGAAGGCCGGTGATCGACATGCCGCCGTCCTTGGCCGCGGTGACCGCATAGCAGCCCTGGCCAACGGTCAGGCAGACCTCGCGGCCCTGCATGCGCCCCTTGGCCTGGAAGCTGTAGGTTTGACCGGCATAGGTCAGGGTCTGCACAGCGGGCTTGCCCTCCACCGCCATGGTCAGGTGCCCGGCCACCAGGAGCAGGGCGCCAAAGGCGATGGCCTTGCGCGTGCCCAGATAGCGGTCGGCGAGATAGCCGCCCAGAAGCGGCAGCAGATAGGCCAGGGTGGTGTAGGCCGCGTACTGGCCCTGGCTGAATTCATCCGAGAACAAAAACTGTTCGGTCAGATAAAAGATCAGGATGCCCCGCATCCCATAGTAGGAGAAGCGCTCCCACATCTCGGCGAAAAACAGCACCGACAGCCCGCGCGGGTGCGAGCGTAGCTGCAGAAACACCGGGATCCCCGTCAGTACAGTGACGAAAACCCCGATAACAGTCACGATATCGAGCATACGGAGTCCTTGGCCTCGCCCCCCGCGCCATGCCGGCGCGCAAGGTCAAATTGTTGCGGCGCATCCGGACTTTCGCCGATGTTCGGCCCCCCAGATGCGAATTTGCGGGCACATGATCACGGTCGTTTGCATTTCACAAGCGAACGGGCGGCGCCCATATGGGCCGGGGGCGGCGTGCGCATGGCGCGACCAGATGGCAGGAGACGAAAGCATGAAGATCCCAGGCCCCGATCATCCCATCACCATCACCCACAACCCCAAGCGGCTGCGCGCCCTCTATCAGGGCCACGTGATCGCCGATTCCGTGGGGGCCCTGAATCTGAAGGAAGCCGGCTACAAGGCCGTCGCCTATTTCCCCCGCGAGGACGTGGCCATGGACTTCCTGTCCCGGACCGAGCGGCGGACCTACTGCCCCTACAAGGGCGAGGCGTCCTATTATTCAGTGGTGCGGGACGGTCACTTGGCGGAGAACGCGGTCTGGACCTACGAAGACCCCTACCCCGCCGTCGAAACGATCCGAAACCTGGTGGCCTTCTATCCGGATCAGGTCGAGATTGAGGAGTTGGACGCGGACGACGCCCGTGCGGACATCGCCGATGTGATACGCCATACGGACAGCGGCGCGGGCGTCAGCCAGCTGGAGCACTGGCCGTCGAATGTGGAAGCGCCGCCGCCTTAGGCGGCGACGGCGATCCTATCAGGATATCAGGCGCGGCACGGCGGCGACGCCGATATGGAAGTTCCCTCGGCTGTCGGGACTGTCGCCATCGCGGGTTTCCGAGCGGCTCTGGACCACGCTGTTCTTGCCAAAGCCCGGCGTGATCGGGCGACCCGCCTTGCGGCTCAGCCACAGACGCAGCAGGTGACGGCGGCGTTGCGGCTCCGGATAGTCGGTGAATCCGGTGCGCGCGTGCAACGCGGCGTAGTTCGACAGCCACTGGATGTCGCCGGGGCGGAAATCCATCTCGATCGCCATGCCCGGCTCGTAGGTGATCTCGTCGAACAGCTTGAGCACCTCGATCTGCTCGGGCGTCAGCCGGGGCGTTTCGGGATAGTCCTGGGCGGTAAAGATGTAGAGGGCGCCGGCGTACATGCTGAAAACCCCATCGACGATGCTGATGATCGGCGAGGTGTAGGTGTTGGCCGGGGATTCATGATCCTGGCGACGCCAATCCCAATGGAAGGGTTCAAACAGCAGCGGCGCCAAATCCGGCCGGCGGCGCAGGATCTCGTTATAGATCTCGGCCCCCGAAACCAGACAGGAAGCGCCGCCCGCCTTCGCCGGCCGCAGGCACATCAGGGCGACGACGTCGGAACTGTCGGAATGGAACACCAGCTGATCGCGGACCTTCGACGACAGGGCCGTGGGATCGTCCATGGTCTTGTCCGAGGTGGCGTAAACGTGATCGACCAGATCGCCCATCTCGTTTTGCCGGATCGGCTCGCCCATGTGCAGCCCGAGAATGTAGTAGATCGCGGCCGACAGGGCGTCCGAATAGAGACGGGTGCGCAGTCCGCGGACCAGGACGAAACCCCGCCCGGAGTCCACATCCCGCCCCCAGGCCTCGGCGGCGGCGGCGCAGGCCACGAGGGGATAGTCGGCGGCCTGGACGAAACGCAAATCGGGGTCTTCCTCGACGAAGCGCGCGCCCAGCCGCTCCAACTCGCCGATTTGATCCTCGCTCAGGAGATAGACCCAATCCTGCTTGCCGCTCAACGCGTCCCCCCTCCAGGCCGCGGACGTCGTGATGGGCGCAAGCTTTGTCTCTGTCATCGTCACGGCTCAAAGGTATCCAGGGAACGGCGCCAAGTCGCCAAGTTTCAGCCGTAGCCATTCAAGGCCGCGGCGTCTTGCGCCACGCGGAACGACTTGTTGCATGAATGCGCCCGCTTCGCCGGGGCCACGCCGCCGGACGGCGCCCGAACTGGGCCGCCGCCTCGTACGCCGGAGCCCTCAAAGCTCTTGACGGGCATACCCCCGTACGTTGTTATTTTATGCGGTACTATTTTTAGTGGCGCTAATAAGACGCAACACCCAACCAAATAGCTAGGAACACGATCATGACCGAAGCGCTCATCCCGTTTCCGTTCGAGCATACTGGCGTCTTCACCATCGGCGGCCACGTACCCGGCGCTCCGACGCTGAAAGCAATCCTGTCGGTGCCGTCCCAAAGCAGCATCGTCACCGGCCATGGCGTGTTGACCCAGGCGACCAACCCGCCGCTGCATGTCGTCAACACGTTTCATGGCATGGTCCATGCGCTTGGCCTGGGCCCCGCCAAACAGATCTATTCGCTGCAAGGCGCCGCCGCGCCGCCCCTGCTTGGCGCGCCACACGTCACTCAGCTGATGATCGCGCTGGATGGCGTCTGGGGGGCAAAGGGCGTGGCGACCTACACCTACGTGACCGGCTCGGTGTTCCATGAGATCAAGGAGGCGGCTGTCACGGTGCAGTGGCTGCTCCAAGCCTAGGAGCCACGGATATCCGGCCGGACGAGGGTTCTCGCCCGGTCGGACCTTTAGTAGGCCGCCGCCTCATATACCGGCGCGACGTCGCCGCCCCAGGGACCATTGAACAGGGCCAGCCAGCGTTCCGCCGGGGTGATCCCGCTGTCGGCGATCTCTTCCAGTTCGGCCAGATAGCCGGTCTCGTCAGTGAAGGCGGCGCTGAGACGAGCCCGGCGCTTGAGACCTTCCCGGGCGATGGCCAGCATGTCCTTGGCCACGTCCTGGGCCGAACGGCCAGCCACGACGGCCTTGAGCCCCAACCGGGCGGCGTCCGCGCGCAGGCGGTCGTGATCCTCGATCGTCCAGTGCTTGCACAGGTCCCAGGCGGCGGCCAGGGCGGCCTTGTCGTAGAGCAGGCCGATCCACAGCGCCGCCAAACCACAGAGCCGACCCGGCGGGCCGGTGTCGGCGCCGCGCATCTCCAGATAGGTCTTCAGCCGCACTTCCGGGAACAGGGTGGTCAGATGGTCGGACCAATCCTTGATGGTCGGGGTCTGCCCCGGCAGGGCGGGCAGTTCACCGGCCATGAAGGCGCGGAAGGACTGGCCCGAGGCGTCGATGTATCGGCCGTTTCGTTTGACGAAATACATCGGCACATCAAGGGCGTAGCGGGCATAGGTCTCGAAATTGAAACCGTCCTGGAAGACGAATCCCAACATGCCGGTGCGGTCCGGGTCGGTGTCGGTCCAGACATGAGCTCTGCTGGAAACCAGCCCCGTGGGCTTGCCCTCGACGAAGGGGGAGTTGGCGAACAGGGCCGTGGCCAAGGGTTGCAGCGCCAGGCTCAACCTGAATTTGGCGACCATGTCGGCTTCGGACGAGAAGTCCAGATTGGCCTGCACGGTACAGGTCCGGAACATCATATCCAGGCCCTTGCCGCCGACCTTGGGCATGTAGGCGCGCATGATGGCGTAGCGGCCCTTGGGCATCACCGGGATCTGGGCCCGGGTCCAGTCGGGGGTGTGGCCCAGGGACAGAAAGCCCAGGCCAAGCTCGCCACCGACCTCGCGCACCTCGGTCAGGTGCTGGCCGATCTCGGCGCAGATCTCGTGGACGTTGTCCAGGGGCGCGCCGGACAGCTCGAACTGCCCGCCGGGCTCCAGGCTGATATTGCCCCCGCCCCGCTCCAGGGCGATCAGGGTGTGGCCGAACTGATTGTCCTCATAGACACCGGTCCAGCCGAACCGCTCCAGACCCGTGAGCAGGGCGTGAATGCCGCCCCGGCCCTGATCATCAATGTCATAGGGCACGGTTTCGTGGCTGCCGGTGCGAAACACGAATTTCTCATGCTCCGAACCCACCCGATGCTGCGATTCCGGCTTGGCCCCGCTGGCCAGATGCTCGGCCATGGCCTCTACCGTAAGCGGCGGACCGCCCTGCGCGTCGTCTAACATGAACACCCCCCAAGTCCCTCGGGGAGGCGTCCCCGGATTGGCGCGTTATCTAAGCTGTCTGCATTTGGGCGCCAAGGCGCCTCGGCTCAAGGGGTCATGATAATTGGACGCCCGTCCAATCCCCAAGGACTGCCTGCCAAAGGGTCAGGGCGCTGATGGCGGCGGTGTCGGCCCGCAGAATTCTGGGGCCCAGGGTGACCGGCGCCACAAAGGGAAGCGAGCGCAAGGCGTTACGCTCCACGGGATCAAAGCCGCCCTCCGGCCCGATCAACAGGGCCCAGGGCTGGCCTGGGGCCGCATCGCCGGCGCCGAGCACCTCCAGCACCGGGCGGGCGCGGCCTTCAGGTCCGCCCCACTCGGCGACGGGATCGTCGCCCGCCTCGTCGCAGAACATCAGCCGGCGGGCGGGATCCCAGGCGGCGAGCATCCGGTCGAGCTTTTCCGGCGCCAGCACCTGGGGCGTGTCCAGTCGGCCGGTCTGCTCGGCGGCCTCGGTGGCGATGGCCTGTAGTCGAGGCACATTGGTGTGATCGGCGATGGTTCGCCGGGTGACCAGCAATCGGATTCGCCGAGCGCCAAGCTCGGTGGCCTTTTCGATGATGGTCTCGAGCCGGGCGCGCTTGATCAGGGCCACCACCAGATCAAGGTCCGGGGGACTGGACTGGGGGCGCAGCATCCGTTCGGCGCGTAAGCGGCAGCCCTTTTTCGAGGCCTCGACGATGATCGCCCGCCACTCCCCGTCCCGGCCATTGAAGAGCGCGATGGCGTCGCCCACCACCTGACGCATCACCGCGGTCAGATAGCGGGCCTGGTCGATGGCCAGAGAGATCTCGGCGCCGGGGCGAAGATCATCGGGAATGAAAAGGCGGATCATGGAATCCCTGATAGCCGAGCCCCGCCCCGGCCGGGAGGGCGCAATTGACGCCCTCGCCTCCAGGCGGCATAGGGCGGACAGGCCGGCGAGAGGGAATCCAGGGCTTTGGCGACCGTCACCGTGGGTATTCCCGTCTATAACGGCGCCGCCCATCTGGCGGGAACGCTGGACTGTATCCTGGGCCAGACCTACCGGGACCTTGAGATCCTGGTGTTCGACAACGCCTCAACCGACGAAACGCCTCGGATCATCGCCGACTACGCCGCCCGCGATCCGCGGGTGCGCCATGTGCGCCAGCCGCACAACAAGGGGCCCGTACCTAATTTCGGTGATGTGATCCTGGCGGCGGACAGCCCCTATTTCCTGTGGCGGGCGGCCGACGACCGCTCGGACCCCAACTATATCGAGGTGCTGCTGGCCCTCCTGGAGGCGCACCCCGATAAGCAATTGGCGGTCGGGCGCATCGTCAACACCTTCGAGGGCAAGGTGGTGAAGACCGCCGAGCCTCTGGCCCTGAAGGGTGACGGTGGCTGGAGCGATCAGCGCCGGCTGATGTTCGACGCCCACTGGAGCGTGCTCTACGGCCTGTGGCGCCGCGCCGAGATCGCCAGGGTGATGGCCCGGATCAAGGACCGCTATGGCGAGCCGGCTTCGGGTTGGGATTTCGTGGCCCTCCTGCCCGTGTTCCTGGAGGCCTCGGTGGTCGAGACCGACGCCACCACCTTCGAATGCGTGGTGCGGGGGGTTCGCCTCCCCAAGGCCGAGCGCAAGCGCCAGCCCCGCCAGGAGGCCGATTTCGACACCATGCTGCAGGTGCGGGGCCGCTTCCTGGTCCTGGCCCAGGAGCTTGGACGGGACTATTTCCCCGCCGGCCCGCGGCGGCTGTTCGGCATGATCCTGATCTGGGCCTACGCCAACCAGCGAGTTTACAAGTTCAAGCGCATCGTGCGCCGAACCCTGCGCCGCTGGGCTGGCCTCAAGCCCTGAGGTCCTGTCCCCTGAGGCCCCGGCGTTCGGGCGCGCGTTCACCCACGGATCGTTTCATCGCCTGGATGGAACGCTCCCGAGAGCCTGAAGATGAAGAACCGAGAACACTACAAGCGCGAACTGGCCAAGCTGCAGGCGGATTTGGTCCGCTATCAGCAATGGACCATGGCCAAGGGCGAGAAGGTGCTGGTCGTCTTCGAAGGCCGCGACGGCGCCGGCAAGGACGGGGTGATCAAGCGCATCACCGAGCATCTGGCGCCCAGGAACACCCGGGTGATCGCCCTGCCCAAGCCGTCGGACCGCCAGCGCACGGAGTGGTTCTTCCAGCGCTATGTGCGCCATCTGCCGGCGGCGGGGGAAATCGTGATTTTCAACCGCTCCTGGTACAACCGGGCCGGGGTCGATCGGGTGATGGATTTCGCCACCGACCGGGAACAGGAGGATTTCCTGCACGACGCCCCGACCTTCGAACGCATGCTGGCGGAGGCCGACATCCGCATCGTCAAGTTCTGGCTGGACATTTCCAAGAAGGAACAGGCCCGTCGCCTGGAGGCCCGCCGCACCGACCCCTTGAAGATCCTCAAGGTCAGCGAACTGGACGGCATCGCCCAGAAAAAATGGCATTCCTATTCCAGGGCCCGGGACGAGATGCTGCTTCGCACCCACAGCGCCGACGCGCCCTGGATCTGCGTGCACACAGACAAAAAGAAGAAGGCCCGGCTCTCGGTGATCCGTCACCTCTTGCACAGCCTGGCCCCCGCCGACATCTACGAAGGCGTCGATCCGCCCGACCCGGAGGTTCTGTATGCCTTCGAGGCGGATGCGATCCATGACGGGCGGCTGGAGAAATAGGGGATGGCGTCGGAAAGGGTTCGCTGCTCGTGAAGCCTGACCTGTCCGCGGCCCAGGCCCGGCGCATCGCCATAGCCGCCCAGGGCCTGACCGACCTTCGGCCGAAGGGCGAGCCCGGCCGCCGGCATCTGCGCAAGATGTTCGACCGCCTGGGGGTGGTGCAGATCGACTCGGTCAACGTGGTCAGCCGCACCCACTATCTGCCAGGCTTTTCCCGGCTCGGCGCCTATCCCCGGGAGGATCTGGAGACCGAAGCCTGGGGGGCCAGGCCCAGCCTGTTCGAGTATTGGGGCCATGAGGCCTCGCTGATGCCGCTGGCCCTGCAACCCCTGATGCGCTGGCGCATGGCGCGGGCCCGGGCGGGGGACGGGATCTGGGGCGGCCTCGCCAAATTCGCCCGGGAACGCCGGGACTATGTCGATGGGGTCCTGGCCCAGATCGAGCAGCGCGGCCCGGTCACCGGCGGCGACTTCGCCGAGGGGCCGCGCGGCCAGCCGGGTTGGTGGTCCTGGAGCGAGGGCAAGCAGGCCCTGGAATGGCTGTTCTGGGCGGGCCTGATCACCACCAAGACCCGGCGGGGCTTTGAACGGGTCTATGACCTGACCGAGCGGG
>JARLIP010000079.1 GCA_031291685.1 Caulobacteraceae bacterium
CTGACCTTCCGCAAGGCCGACACGCCCCCACCGCCGGCCAGCAGCCCCGACGCTCCGGCCGCCGCCACGCCCGCGCCGGCCGCCGCTCCCGCGCCCGCCGCCACCCCCGACCAGACCCAACCCGCCAAAAAGAAGAAGGGTTGGTTCAGCTGGTTGCATTGAGGCGTTGAGCGCGGGGAGATTCCCGGCGATCCTGCGTCCATGCTCATCGGGCTGGCCATTCGTGATGTCGTTCTGATCGAAACCCTGGACCTTTCCATAGGTCCAGGGCTGACGGCGCTTACCGGCGAGACGGGCGCCGGCAAATCCATCATCCTCGACGCCCTGGGGCTGGCCACCGGCGTGCGCGCCGACGCCGGCCTCGTGCGCCGGGGCGCCAGTCAGGCCCAGGCCACCGCCATCTTCGCCCTCTCCGCCGACCACCCCGTCTGGGCCTATCTGGAAGAGAAGGGCCTGGGCGGGGCGCCGGATGAGGACCTGGTCCTGCGTCGTCAGGTGGGCGCCGATGGTCGCTCCCGCGCCTTCGTCAATGATCAGGCCACCGGGGTCGGGGTGCTGCGCGACCTGGGCGCCATGTTGCTTGAGGTGCACGGCCAGCACGAGACCGTGGGCCTGCTGGATTCCCGCACCCACCGGCCCTTGCTGGATGCTTTCGGCGGGCTGCGCGGGGAGGTCGGCGCCTGCGTGACGACCTGGAGCGGCTGGCGGGCCGCCCGGGAACGGCTGGAGTCCCTGCGCGAGCAGGCCGCCCGCTCCGCCGCCGATATCGAGGAACTGACCCTGCGTCTGGCCGAGCTTGACCGCCTGGACCCGCGGGACGGGGAGGAGACCGAGCTGGCCGCCAAGCGCGCCCTTCTGGGGGCGGCGGAGAAGGCCGTGGCCGATATCGCCTCGGCCCGGGACGCTCTGGGCGACAATTTTATCTCCCGCCTGTCCCAGGCCCTGCGCGCCCTCGAGCGGGCGCGGGAGCGCACCGCCCTGGCCAGCCCGGACAGCGAGGCCGTGCGCCGGATCACCGAAGCCGCCAATGGCCTGGACCGAACCCTTGTGGAGGCCGATGAGGCCCTGACCGCCGTCGCCGCCGCCGCCGCCGCCTTCGACTTCGAGCCGGACGAGCTGGAAAAGGCCGAGGAGCGCCTGTTCGCCCTGCGGGCCATGGCCCGCAAGCTGAATGTGCCGGTGGAGGCCCTGCCGGGGGAGCGGGCGCGCTTCGCCGAGGCCCTGAGGGCCAGCGAGACCTCGCACGAGGCCGTGGCCGCCGCCGAGAAGGAGGCCGCCCAGGCCCGTCAGGCCTATCTGACCGCCGCCGCCGCCCTGACCGCCGCCCGCAGAGCCGCCGGCGACCGCCTGGCCGCCGCCGTGGCCGGGGAACTCGCGCCCCTGAAACTGGACAAGGCCCGCTTTCGCGTGGCCGTGGAGCCCCTGGGCGAGGATCGCGCGGGGCCCTCGGGCGCCGATCGGGTTGAGTTCGAGATCGCCACAAATCCCGGCGCGCCCTTTGGCGGCCTGGGCGCCATCGCCTCCGGCGGCGAGCTGGCGCGCTTCGCCCTGGCCCTGAAGGCGGCCCTGGCTGGCCGGCCGGGCCAGAGCCAGCCCTTGATGATCTTCGACGAGGTGGATCAGGGGGTGGGCGGCGCGGTGGCCGACGCCGTGGGCTTGAGGCTCAAGCGCCTGGCCGCCGACGCCCAGGTCCTGGTGGTCACCCATTCGCCCCAGGTCGCGGCCCGGGCCGAGGCCCACTGGCGGGTGGCCAAGGCCGGGGAAGGCGAGAAATTGCGCACGGCGGTGGAGGTTCTGCCCCCCGCCGCCCGCGAGGAAGAACTGGCGCGGATGCTGTCCGGCGCCGAAGTCACCGAAGCGGCCCGCGCCGCCGCCAGGGCCCTGATGAATGCCTGAGATCAAACCGGTCGCCGACCTCTCCGAAGCGGAGGCCGCGGAGGCCTTGGCGCGTCTGGCCGACGAACTGGCCGGCCACGACCTGCGCTATTTCCAGCAGGACGCCCCCAGCGTCTCCGACGCCGAATATGACGCCCTCAAGCGCCGCAACAGCGAGATCGAGGCGCGGTTTCCCCACCTGATCCGGGAAAACTCGCCCTCGATGCGGATCGGGGCGGCGCGGGCGGAGAAGTTCTCGCCGGTGGAGCATGGGACCCCCATGCTGTCCCTGGACAACGCCTTTTCCAGCGAGGATTCGGTGGAGTTCGACGCCCGGGTGCGGCGGTTCCTGCGCCTGGGGGACGAGCCGGTGTTCTACACCGCCGAGCCCAAGATCGACGGCCTGTCGGCCTCCCTGCGCTATGAGCGGGGCGTCCTGGTCCAGGGCGCCACCCGGGGCGACGGGCGGGTGGGGGAGGACGTCACCGAGAACCTGCGCACCCTGGCCGAGATCCCCCAGCGCCTGAAGGGCTCGGGCTGGCCCGAGGTGATCGAGGTGCGCGGCGAGGTCTATCTGGGCCATGCCGATTTCGCCGCCCTCAATGCGGCGGCCGTGGAGGCCGGAACCCGCACCTACGCCAATCCGCGCAACGCCGCCGCCGGCTCCCTGCGGCAGCTGGATTCCAAGATCACGGCCCAGCGACCCCTGCGCTTCTTCGCCTATGCCTGGGGCCTGCTCAGCGCACCCTTCGCCGCCACCCAGTGGGAGGCGCTGGAGGCCTTACGCGAATGGGGCTTCCAGGTGACGCCTCAGGCCCAGAGGGTCGAGAACGCCGAGGGCCTGCTGGCCGCCTATGCGGCCATGGAGGTCGAGCGCCCCCGGCTGAGCTTCGACATTGACGGGGTGGTCTATAAGGTCGATCGCCTGGACTGGCAGAGCCGGTTGGGCTTCGTCTCGCGCTCACCCCGCTGGGCCATCGCCCGCAAGTTCCCCGCCCAGCAGGCCCGCACCATCCTGGAGGCCATCGACATCCAGGTGGGCCGCACGGGGGCGATCACCCCGGTGGCGCGGCTGCATCCGGTCACGGTGGGCGGCGTGGTGGTGGAGAACGCCACCCTGCACAATGCCGACGAGATCGCCCGCAAGGACGTGCGCATCGGCGATACGGTGATCGTCCAGCGGGCGGGGGACGTGATCCCGCAGATCATCGGCCCGGTGATCGAGGAGGGCGTGGAGCGCGCGGCTCCTTACGAATTTCCGACCCACTGCCCCTGTCCGCTGCAAACGCCCCTGGCGCGGGAAACCACGGGCGCCGGCGCCGAGACCGTGGTGCGCCGCTGCACGGGCGAGTTCGCCTGCCCCTTCCAGCGGGTGGAGCATCTGAAGCACTTCGTCTCCCGCCGGGCCTTCGACATCGAGGGCCTGGGGGAAAAGCAGCTTCAGGGCCTGTTCGACGACGGGTTGATCCGCGAGCCCGCCGACATCTTCACCCTGGAGGCGCGGGACGCGACCTCGCTCAAGAAACTCAAGGACCGGGAAGGCTCCGGGGAGACCAGCGTCAAGAACCTGTTCGCGGCCATCGAGGCGCGGCGGCGGATCGGCCTGGACCGCTTCATCTATGGGCTGGGCATCCGCCATATCGGCGAGACCACCGCCATCGTCCTGGCGCGGGGCTATGGCGGCGCCGAAGCCTTCCTGGCGGCCATGGACTAGGTGGCCGAGCGCGATCCGGAGGCCATGGCCGAGCTGGACGCCCTGGATCAGGTGGGGGACGCGGTGATCGAGGCGGCGGCGGCCTATTTCGCCGAGGACCACAATCGCCGGATCGTGCAGAGCCTGGTGGCCCAGCTCGATATCCTCGATGCGGAAAAGCCCAAGACCGACACCGCCGTGGCCGGCAAGACCGTGGTCTTCACCGGCGCCCTGGAGCGGATGACCCGGGATGAAGCCAAGGCCCAGGCCGAGGCCCTGGGCGCCAAGGTCTCGTCATCGGTGTCGAAGAAGACCGACATCGTGGTCGCCGGCCCCGGCGCTGGCTCCAAGCTGAAGACCGCCGCCGAACTGGGACTTCAGGTCTTGACCGAGGATGAGTGGCTGGCCCTGGTGGGGGCGGGCTGAGGCCTCACCTTGCTCATACCAGAGGCCGTTGAGGCCGACCGCTAGGGCCTGTTTGCCGTCATCGCCGCGTGCGGCGATCCATTCCGTGAACGACGCCGGGTCAACGTGTGTGGGATTCAGTCTGAAAGCCCGTCGCGGCGGCGCCTGAACGGCATGGATCCCCGACACTGCGTGCCCGGGATGACGGTGGTGAATGCGGACGCTAGCGGTCAAGCTCAATAGCCGTTGGTATCATTCCGCTCTCGCGGGAATGAGCGGAATTTAAAAAATCAAAGCGGCGCGCAGGCGGTTTCCATCCAGGCGCGGACTTCCTTGCTCACCAGGGGGCCGACCGTGGCCAGAACCCGGGCGTGGTAGGCGTTCATCTGGGCGATCTCCTCGGTGGTCAGCAGGGAGGCCTCGATCAGCCGCCGGTCGATGGGGGCCAGGGTCAGGGTCTCGAAGCCCAGCATCGGCCGCTCGCCGCCGGGGATCTCGGCGGCCTCGGTGACCACCTGCAGGTTCTCGATGCGGATGCCGTAGGCGCCTTCCTTGTAGTAGCCGGGCTCGTTGGAGACGATCATGCCGGGGCGCAGGGCGACGTTGTTGGGGGCCTTGGAGATCCGGTGCGGACCTTCGTGCACCCCCAGATAGCTGCCCACGCCGTGGCCGGTGCCGTGGTCATAGTCCAGGCCCGTCGACCACAGGGCCGCCCGCGCCAGCACGTCCAGGGCCGAGCCGCTGGTTCCGGCTGGGAACCGCACCCGGGCCAGGGCCAGATTGCCCTTGAGCACCAGGGTGAAGCGCTGGCGCATCTCCGCCGAGGGCTCGCCGATGGCCATGGTCCGGGTCACATCGGTGGTGCCGTCCAGGAACTGGCCCCCGGAATCCACCAGCAGCAGGGAGCCAGCCTCGGTGCGCTTGTTGAGACGCTCGGTGGGGCGATAGTGGACGATGGCGCCGTTGGAGGCGGCGCCGGCGATGGTGTCAAAGGACAGGTCCTTCAGCGCCCCGGTGGCCTCGCGGCAGGCCTCCAGCTTGCTCACCACGGTCAGCTCATCCGGCAGGGCGGTCTGGACCTCGGTGGCGACCCAGTGCAGGAAGCTGGTCAGGGCCGCGCCATCGCGGATGTGGGCCTTGCGGGCGCCCTCGACCTCGACGGGGTTCTTGCAGGCCCGGGGCAGGGCGGTGGGGTCGGCGCCCCGCACCACGGTGGCGCCGGCGGCGGTCAGGGTGTCGAAATACCAGGCCGAGGACTGGCTGGGGTCGATCAGGACCCGCTGGCCCTTCAGATCGCTAAGGGCCGCTTCCAGGGCCTCCGGCGCCTCAAGGCTGACGGCGTTGCCCAGCCAGGCGGGCAGGTCCTCGGTGACCTTGGCCGGGTCCAGGAACAGCCGCGCGGAGCCATCGGCGTTCAGGATCGCCTGGCCCAGTGGCAGGGGCGAGCGGATCACGTCGCCGCCACGGATATTGAACAGCCAGGCGATGGAGGCCGGCGCCGTCAGCACCGTGGCCTGGGTCGAGCTTTCCGCCAGGCTGGCGCCCACCCGGGCGCGCTTGTCGGCGGAGGCCTCGCCGGCATAGGCCAGGGGGTGGGGAACGACGGCGGCCTTGGGCTGGGCCGGGCGGGCGGCGCCCCAGGCCTGGTCCAGGGGATTGACCTCCACCGGCTTCAGGGCCGCGCCGGCGCGGTTGGCGGCCAACCGGATGCGGTCCAGGGTCTCGGGGCTGTGCAGTCGAGGATCATAGCCGATGGTCTGGCCGGCGCTGGCGCTGGCCTCGAGATAGGCGGGCACCCCGCCCTCGATCAGGTCGCGGACCTCGAACAGCTGAGCATCCACCTGGTCACGCACCTGCAAGGCGTAGCGGCCATCGACGAACACGGCGGCCTTGTCCTTCAGGATCACCGCCGCGCCAGCCGAGCCGGTGAAGCCTGTGGCCCAGGCCAGCCGGTCATTGGCCGCGGGCAGGTACTCGTTCTGGTGCTCGTCCTCGTGAGGCACCAAGAAGCCGTCCAGGCCCTGGGCCTGCATGGCTTGGCGGATCAGCGGAACGTGGCGGGGGCCAAAGGACGGGTCGGTGGATTCATCGAAGGTTTGACGCATTCGCAATATCTAACCGCCCGAGGGCCTGTTCACCAGGGGCAGGATGTTGCCCATCTGCGCGGGTGCGGGAATCAGCGCCGCCGCAGCACCAGGGTGGCCCAGGCGTCACGGTGGATGCGCCGCTCCAGGCGGAAGCCCCGGGACAGATAGGCCGCCCGCACCATCCGCTCCTGGGTGCGCAGGAGGCCCGACAGGATGGTCAGGCTGCCGGGCTTGAGGGCGCCATGGATGTCCTGGGCCAGGTTCACCAGGGGGCGAGCCAGGATGTTGGCGAACACCAGGTCATAGGGACCGGATTCCCGCACCCGATGGTGGGCCAGACCCGAGGCGTGGACAAAGCGGGCGTGTGTCTGGTTGATGGCCGCGTTCTCCCGGGCGATGCGCACGGAGACCCGGTCGATGTCGGTGCCGACGCAGACCCTGGAGCCGGTCTTGGCCGCGGCGATGGCCAGGACGCCGGTGCCCGTGCCTACGTCCAGCACCCGCTTGAAGCGCCTGGCCTTGATCAGTTGGTCGTAGGCCAGGAGACAGCCGACGGTGGTGCCGTGGTGGCCGGTGCCGAAGGCGGCGCCCGCCTCGATGCGCAGGTTCACCGCATTGATCGGGGTGCGGCCCCGGTCATGGACGCCATAGATGAAGAAGCGTCCCGCCCGCACCGGCGGCAGGCCGGACAGGGCCATGGCCAGCCAGTCGGCGTCGGCCAACACCTCGGTGACCACCCGCAGGCTCGGCCAGCCGCTCAGGACCTCGCGCAGGCCCTCGGCCTCATCGCTGGTGGTGGGAAAGGCGTCGATGCGCCAGACGTTGCGGTCCTCGTCCTCCTCCAGGATGGAATAGGTGGCGCCCTCCAGCAACGGATTGGCGTCGATGGCTTCGGCGGCGGCTTCGGCGTCGCGGCGCGGGCCGCGGGCGATGATCTGGACGGCGGGATCGGTCATGGGCGCTCTACTAAGGCCATTTCGGCGCGGGGGAAATCCGATACACGCGCGGACGGTCGCCAAACCGCCGTCTGTTCGGGAGCGCTGGCGCGGAAGAGGTTAGGCCTTCCGCGTCGCTTGCCAGATATTCTCCAGAAAAGGTTTGGCGATGATGGGCTTGGCGACGTGGCCGTCAAACGCCTCGGCCCAGGCCGGGGCGCCCGGCGCTTCGTGGGTGTCCGCCGTGAAGGCCAGGATCGGCGTCGTGCTATTGGGGCCGGCCGCGGCCTTGATGGCCCGCGCGCTGGCATGGCCGTCCAGGCCGGGCATGCGCAGATCCATCAGGATCAGATCGAAGGCGCGATCCTGGCACAGATTGATGGCCGCCTCGCCCCCGTCGGCCCCGGTCACCACCATGCCGACGGCGGCGCCGATCAGCCGGACCAGTTCCAGATTGGCCGGGTTGTCATCGACCACCAGCAGCCGCAAACCTGTCAGTTCAGTCGTCGAGGTCTGTGAGGCCGGCTCCGTGCTGGCCGGGGGTTGGTCTTCGGGCGCCAGCAGGGGCAATTCGAACCAGAAGGTGCTGCCCTCGCCCACCAGGCTGCGCACGCCCACGACGCCCCCCATGGCCTCCACCAGACCCTTGCAGATGGCCAGGCCCAGGCCGGTGCCGCCGAACGAGCGCGTCGTGGAGGCGTCGACCTGGGAGAAGCGCTGGAACAGCCGGTCGAGCTGATCCGGCGGGACGCCCCGACCGGTGTCCTCGACCTCGCAGCGCAGGGTTTCTGCTCCAGGAACGCGGGTCAGGCGCACCACCACCTCGCCGCTCTCCGTGAACTTCACCGCATTGCTGAGCAGGTTGAGCAACACCTGGCGCACGCGGGTGTCATCCATCTGCACATGGCTCGGCAGGCCGGGGTCGAGCGCCAGCCTCAGTCCCAGGCCCTTGGCCTCGGCCTGGGGCGCCAGCAATCCGATGGCGCTTTCCAGAAACGGAGCCAGGGCCACGGGGCGGGGGGCGATCTCCACCTGGCCGGCCTCGAGCTTGGAGAAGTCCATGATGTCGTTGACGATAGCCAGCAGGGCCTGACTGGCGGCGCCGACCCGGTCCAGGTAGCGCAGGGCCTTGGGCAGGGCCTGGATCTGCGGACGCAGCAGGTCCGAGAACCCCAGGATGCTGGTCAGGGGCGTGCGCAGTTCGTGGCTCATATTGGCCAGGAATTCCGCCTTCACCGCCGCGGCTGTCCGGGCTTCTTCCTGGGCGGCGCGCAGGGCCTCTTCCATCGCCACGCGCCGAGTGACGTCGCGCACCACGTCGATGAACTCCAGGCTGCCGTCGGCGCCCGTCACCAGCTTCGGATTGGCTTCGAGCCAGATCCAGTGTCCGTCCCTGTGCCGGAGCCGATATCGGATGGGCCTGGTCTCTGTGAGCCCTAGCCCCATGTCGAGGAAAGTCGCGGCCGTGGCCTCGATGTCGTCGGGGTGCATGAACGTCCGGGCGTTGAGGCCCACCAGTTCTTCGGGGCCATAGCCGGTAATGCTTTTGATGGAGGGCGACAGGTAGAGGATCTTGCCGGACCGGGTCATCCTGCTGATCACATCGGTGGTGTTCTCAGCGAACAACCGATAGCGCGCCTCGCTTTGCCGGGCGCGTTCCAGGGCCTCTACATGGTGGGTGATATCCTGCAACATGCCCAAAAGGGCGACAGTGGCGCCGGAGCTATCCAACTCGCACTCACACTTGGATGCGACGTATCGGATCTGGCCATCCGGCCGCACGATGCGTAGCTGAGTTTCATAGCCCCTGCCGGTGGCGATGGACTGTTCCAGCTTGGTTTCCACGATCGGGCGATCGTCCGGATGATAGTGGCTTACAGCCGCCTCCAATGTGGGGGTCAAGGCGCCGGGATCGAAGCCGTGGATCCGGTAGATCTCCTCTGACCAGTCCACGCGACGGCTGGCGATCTCGTAGCGCCAGTGACCGACATGGGCCATGGATTCAGCCAGCTTCATGAAGCGGTTGCTATCCTCCAGGGCGCGCTGGGCGTGGCTGGCCTCAATGGCGTCAACGGTCATGCGGGCCAGGGACAGTAGCTGTTCCAATTCCTCCGCCGTGGGCCGCGCGCGGGGCTCGGTGTCGAGAACGCACAGGGTTCCGAGACTATGGCCGTCCCGCGTGGTCAGGGCGGCGGCGGCGTAGAAGCACACCCCGCTGTCGCCGGCCACCAAGGGGCTGTCGGCGAAGCGGGTGTCCGCGCTGGCGTCTTCCACCACCATGACGGCGTCCCGGTCCATGTGCAGGGTGTGGGCGCGGAAGGCCAAGTCCCTGGGTATCCGCCGCGGCAGGTCCGGACCGATCCTGGACTTGAACCATTGCCGGGTGTCGTCAACCAGGCAGATCAGGGCCACCGGCGCCGAAAACAGGGCGGCGGCGAGCGCGACCAGCCGATCGAACCGCTCGTCGGGCGCGGTGTCGGGGATGCGATATCCGTGGAGCGCACGCGGTCGCTCGGCTTCGGCGTCCATCGGTTCAGTCCGTCTGCCTGAAGGGCGAGGCGGTTATAATAAGACAAATCCTGATAATGACAGGTTGTCGCAGTGTCGCAGTGTCGCGGGGGCGATTTTCCAAGCCTCCGACATCGTGTTCCGGGGGGACTTAAATGGCCCGTAATTTGTAACAGACCCGGTTGTGCGTCGGATCAGACCTGGATGTCACGGTCTTGTTTTGAGTTGTAGAAGGCGCCGTCCCTTCGCTTTGTGTCTATGCCTGACACCGTATCCCCGGAGTTAGCGGTCGGCGACCCGCAGGGGCAAGGCGTCCTGGTGCTCGAAGACGTGGGTCTCGATGAAGGCCCAGAGTTCGGCGATTTCCTCGGCGGCGCTGACGTCGAAGGCTTCCTCGGCGGAGCGGCCGGTCTCCAGGGCGGTCTGATAGATCAGGCGCGAGCGGATGAGGGTCGGCATGATCGGCACGCGCAGGAATTCCAGGGCCCGCATGGCGCGCTTGACCGAGGGAGCCTCGACGCCGTCCCGGGCTGGGGGCGCCTGATTGACCACCAGCATGGCGTCCTTTTTCAGCCGCCGGACCACGTCCACGGTCCGCACCGCCGCGGCGATGTCCAGCAGGGTGGGGCGCACCACCAACAGCGACAGGTCCGCCAGGACGATCGCCTGCCCCACATCCTCGATGGCGCCGGCGGCGGTGTCGATCACCATGGCCTCGATGCCGGAGGCCATGGCCGACATCTGTGCGGAGAACAGGTCATGGCCGGTGACAGCGATACACTGTGGGCCTTCGCCCTGGCGCGCCCTGAAGATATCGGCGGCGGAGCGCTGCGGGTCCGTATCCGCCACCAGGGTGGGCATCCCGCGCAGATGGGCGGCCAGGGCGATGTGAGCCGCTAAGGTGGTCTTGCCCGAGCCGCCCTTGAGGGCGATGACGGCGATGGTTCGCATATCGACCGGTTCCCACCCTCTGAAGCCATGGACGCAATGCGTCCGCCAACGGATTGTTCCTGGCCAGTATGGACCAGAAAACAAGATCATATCAGGGTGATCTTGCCTAATGGGGGTAAGGCGGCGGAAACTTGACTAGCTGCGTCTCGGACGCGTGGAGGGCTTGTCATGGGTGGTTTTCGGATTGGGCGGCGGGGCCTGCTGGCGGCGTCAGGCGCTCTGGTCGCGGTTCCGGTCCTTGGCCGTGCGGCGAGCGCCAAGCCCCGGGTGACAATGCAGACCAGCCTGGGGGCGATCCTGCTGGAGCTAGAGGCCGAAAAGGCGCCGATCACGACCGCCAATTTTCTGCGCTACGCCGTCGTGGGGCGTCACGACGGCGCCAACATCTTCCGCGCCTCGCGCACGGAGGGCGCGCCGACCACGGGCTTTATCGAGGGGCGGCTCTCGACCAACACCACCAAGCTTCTGCCGCCGATCCTCCATGAGAGCACGCTGAAGACGGGCCTTCTCCACACCGATGGAACCATCTCCATGGCCCGGGGCGCCGTGGGCTCGGCGCGGGTGGATTTCTTCATCTGCGCGGGACCGGCGCCCTATTTCGACGCCGACCCCAACGCCCCCGGCGACAACCAGGGCTATGCGGCCTTCGGAACGGTGGTCGAGGGTATGGATGTGGTGCGCGCCATCCTGGCCCTGCCGACCCCCGGCGTGGCGCGCAACCCGGCGATGAAGGGGCAGATGCTGGCGCCGCCGGTCCCGATCACCGGCATGAAGCGGATGGCCTGAGGCCGTCCGCCTTACGGCTCCCAGCCGGGCTCCGCCAATTCGAACCCAGCGAATTCGAACCCCGGCGCCACGGTGCAGCCCACCAGCACATAGTCCCCCAGGGGGCGGGCCATCTGCCAGGCGTAGGGCGGGACGATCCCGTGGGGCGCTTCGCCGGACTCGATTTCGGCCCCCAGGCGCAGGGTCTGGCGCGAACCGTCTTCGGTGACGATGGACAGCTCCAGCGCCGCCCCCCGATGCCAGTGCCAGATCTCGGTGGCGTCCACCCGATGCCAGCGGGAGACCTCGTGAGCCTTGAGCAGGAACAGGATGGCGGTGGAGGCGGCCCGCCCGCCGTCCGGCGCCGCATCACGATGGGTCTCACGATACCAGCCGCCCTCGGGGTGAGGGGCCAGGTTCAGGGCGGCGATCAGGCGGTCGGCTTCGGTGGTCATGGGTGGTTCGCAGGTAAGCCCTTCTCCCCCTGCGGGAGAAGGAGGGGCCCATTGCGCTGCAATGGGAGGATGAGGGGTCGCGTTGGCGTTTGTGGCCTTGTCTCCATTGGGCGACGGCGGCCGGAATTTCAATTGAGAGGCTGGTTCGACCCCTCATCCTCCCACGCGCTTTGCGCGCGGGCCCCTCCTTCTCCCACAAGGGGGAGAAGGGTTCCTTGCTCAGGCCTTTTCCACGAAGCTGTCGATCACCTTCTTATCGCCGGCCTTGTCGAAGCTGACGGTCAGCTTGTTGCCCTCGATGGCCTTGACCTGGCCATAGCCGAACTTCTGGTGGAACACCCGATCCCCCCGGGCGTAGGCGCCGCCGGCGGAGGGCTCGGAGACGGCCACCAGCCGGCCCTCGCCCTCGATCACCGACTGGCGTGATCCGCCGCCGCCCGCCGGGCGGGTCTGGGCCCGGCGCCAGCCAGGGCTGTCATAGTTGGACTTGTTGAAGGCGGGCGCCTCGTCCCAGCGGCTCTTGGGTTCGCTCATGCCAGGGCCGCCGCCGTAATAGCCGGTCTCGGAACTGGCCTCGACGTGGGCGATGGGTAGCTCATCGACGAAGCGGCTGGGCAACTGGCTGGTCCAGCGGCCATAGACCTGCCGGTTGGCGGCGAAGCTGATCCGCGCCTCCTCCCGAGCCCGGGTGATGCCGACATAGGCCAGGCGCCGTTCTTCCTCGAGGCCCTTCTCGCCCTTCTCGTCCACGCTGCGCTGGGAGGGGAACACCCCTTCCTCCCAGCCGGGCAGGAACACCAGGGGAAACTCCAGCCCCTTGGCCGAGTGCAGGGTCATGATCTGCACCGCGTCCTCCCCCGCGCCCCGGTCCAGGTCCATCACCAGGGAGACGTGCTCCAGATAGGCCTCCAGCGTGTCGTAGGCGGCGGTGGACTGCACCAGTTCCTTGAGGTTCTCCAGCCGGGTCTGGCTGGTGGGGCCCTTGTCCAGGCGCAGGGCGTCGGTATAGCCGCTTTCCTCCAGCACCATCTC
>JARLIP010000013.1 GCA_031291685.1 Caulobacteraceae bacterium
ATGGTTGGGGCTTTGGCGGTCGGCTTGACCGGGACGGTCTCCTCGCGGACCTGAGTCGGGGCGCGGGCGGCGACCCGGGCGCGGTCGAGAACAAACTTGGCGTAGTCCTCCATGTCGCCATCGAAGGGCTTCACGGTTCCGTCCGCGGCCAGCCACAGCCGGTCGGCCACCAGCTCCATCAAGGAGCGGTCGTGGGTGATCAGGATCACAGCGCCCTCATAGTCGTTGAGGGCGTCCAGGAGGGCGCGACGGCTGTCGATGTCCAGATGGTTGGTCGGTTCGTCGAGGATCAGCAGGTGGGGGGCCTCCATGGCCACCAGGTTCAGCAGCAGGCGCGCGCGCTCGCCGCCGGACAGGCTGGCCACCGTGGTCTCGGCCTTGTCATAGCCCAGGCCGAACTGGGCCAGCTTGGAGCGCCGCTGGGCCTCAGACGATTCCGGCATGGCCCGGCGCACGATTTCCAGGGGTGTGTCCGTGGGATCGAGGGCCTCGATCTGGTGCTGGTGGAACCAGCCCACCTTGATCCGGCGATCCCGGTGCATGTGACCCGAGGCGATGGGCAGGGCTTCGGCGATCATCTTGGCGAAGGTCGACTTGCCGGCGCCGTTCACGCCCAACAGGCCGATGCGGTCGTCCACATCCAGGCGCAGGTTGAGCTTCTTCAGGATCAACGGGCCGTCATCATAGCCGACGCTGACGTCCTCGAGCCGGATCAGGGGCGGCGCCAAGGGGCGGGCCGGGGAGGGCAGGGTGAAGCCGGCGGTGCGTTCGGTCTGCACCTCCGACGCCGGGGGCAGCTTGGCCAGCATCTTCAGCCGGGACTGAGCCTGGGTGGCCTTGGAGGCCTTGGCCCGGAAGCGGTCGACGAAGGCCTGCATATGGGCGCGCTTGGCTTCGATCTTGCCGCGCATGGCCTCGGCCAGACGGGCCTTTTCGGCGCGCTGGGTCTCGAAGGAGTCGTAGCCGCCGGTATAGAGTTCCAGCTTGGCGTCCTTCAGATAGAGGATGTAGCCGACCGAATTGTTGAGCAGTTCCCGATCGTGGCTGATGATCAGGGCGGTGTGCGGATATTTCTTCAGCCGCGCCTCGAGCCACAGGGCGCCTTCCAGATCGAGATAATTGGTCGGCTCATCCAGCAGCAGCAGGTCGGGCTCGGCGAACAGGGCCGCGGCCAGGGCCACCCGCATCCGCCAGCCACCGGAGAACTCCGACATGGGCCGGGCCAGGTCGGCGGTGGAAAAGCCCAGGCCGCTCAGGATTTCGGCGGCGCGGGAAGGGGCTCGGTCGGCGTCGATCTCGATCAACCGGCCATAGATCTCCCCCAGGCGCTCAGGCTCCGCGGTGTCGAGCTCGGCGGTCAGGGCCGCGCGCTCAACGTCGGCGGCCAGGACCGTGTCCAGGAGGCTTACGGGGGTGGCGGGGTGTTCTTGGTCCACCGAGGCGATTTTGGCGGCCTTGGGATATTTGATCTCGCCGCTGCCCTGGCTGAGTTGGCCCAGGATCAGCTTGAACAGGGTCGACTTGCCGACGCCGTTGCGTCCCACCAGACCGACCTTGGCGCCGGTGGGCAGGGACACGCTGGCCCCGTCGAAAAAACGGCGGCCCCAGGCGTCGAACACCAGGTCGGAAATCTGCAGCATGATAGGGGGGAAGGCCTTGGAGAGAGGTGACGCGATCCGCTAGCCCGCTTTGATAGCCCAAGGCAAGCGGCGGGGTCGGATAGGCCGGTGCGTGAATCCGGGTTTCCAGTTTGATCGAACCCGCACTATAAGCCCGCGACCTTTATAACCATCACCCCAAAGTGAGCCTGATCCTCCCTATGACCGAACGCACCTTCTCGATCATCAAACCCGACGCGACCCGCCGGAATCTGACCGGAAAGGTCAACGCCGTCATCGAAGACGCCGGCCTGCGCATCGTCGCCCAAAAGCGCATCCAGCTGACCCGCGCCCAGGCGGAAAAGTTCTATGAGATCCACAAGGAACGCCCCTTCTTCGGCGAACTGGTGGATTTCATGATGTCCGCCCCGGTGGTGGTCCAGGTGCTGGAAGGCGACAACGCCGTGGCCAAGTACCGCGAAGTGATGGGCGCCACCAACCCGGCCCAGGCCGCTGAAGGCACCATCCGCAAGCTCTACGCCGAATCCGTCGGCGAGAACTCGGTGCACGGTTCCGACAGCCTGGAAAACGCCAAGCTCGAAATCGCGCAGTTCTTCACGGACGCCGAAATCGTCGGCTGACGCCTAAGCGGGGAGCGCTAGCGCTCCCCGCACCCGTTCGAATCCGAGCTAAATCGCCGCGGTGATCGGGCCTTCGGCCCGGCCGGCGAGGAACTGTTCGACATAGGGATTGCCCGAGTTGTCGAGGCTCTCCACCGGGCCGCTCCAGACGATCCTGCCCCCATGTAGCATGGCCACGTCGTCCCCGATCTTGCGGGCCGAGGCCAGGTCATGGGTGATCGAGATCGCCGTGCAGCCCAATTGCTTGACCTGCTCCACGATCAGATCGTTGACCGCGTCGGCGGTGATCGGGTCCAGACCCGTCGTCGGCTCGTCGAACATGATGATCTCGGGCGAGCCGACCACGGCCCGGGCCAGGGCGACGCGCTTTTGCATACCCCCGGACAAATCGCCCGGATAGAGATCGGCGACCTCCTTGCCCAGACGCACCTTGGCCAGGGCCTCAATCGCCCGCTTGCGCCCCTCCGGCCGGGACAGGCCGTCCGCGTTGATCAAGCGAAAGGCCACATTCTCCCAGACTGGCAGGCTGTCGAACAGGGCCGCGCCCTGGAACAGCATGCCGAACCGGGCGAAAAGCTGGTTGCGGCGCGCGCCAGTCAGATGAGTCACGTCCTCGCCATCAATCAGGATCTGGCCGCTGTCCGGCGTCATCAGACCCATGGCGATCTTGATCGTCACCGATTTGCCCTGGCCCGACCCACCGATCACCACCAGGGAGCGTCCGGTCTGGGCCGTCAGGTTCAGGCCGTCGAGGACGTCGTGTCCGCTCAGATGGATGCGGACATCCTTCCATTGCAGCTTGGGGGGCTGATCGCTCATGAGCGGCTGAACCAGGTGGTGAGGAGATAGTCGGACAGGAAGATCAGGATCGCCGCGGAGACCACGGCCAGGGTGGTGGCCCGGCCAACGCCCCGAGCGCCGCCTGTGGCGTTGTAGCCGTGGTAACAGCCCATCAGGGTGACGATGAAGCCGAACACGGCGGCCTTGATCAGGCCGGACTCCACGTCCCAGTCCTGAAGGAAATCCCCGGTATTGCGCACATAGACCGTCGGATTGAAGTTCAGGGTCCGCGTGGCCACCAGCCAGCCGCCGGCGATACCGATCAGGTCAGCCACGGCGGTGAGCAGGGGCAGGCTGATCACCCCGGCCAGGAGGCGAGGGCCCACCAGATAGCGGAAGGGGTCCGTGGACAGGGTGCGCATGGCGTCGATCTGCTCGGTGGCGCGCATGGCGCCCAGTTCGGCGGCGATGGCGGCGGAGACCCGACCGCCCAGCATCAAGGCCGCCAACACCGGTCCAAGTTCCCGGGTGATCCCCAAGGCCACGATCTGCGGCATGATCTGCTCGGCGTTGAAGCGCCCGCCGCCGGTATAGATGTTGAGGGCCAAGGCCGCGCCGGTGAAGACGGCGGTCAGTCCCACAACGGGCAGGGACAGATAGCCGATGGCCATCAGCTGCCGGGCCAACTGCCGTGGGAACCACGGCGGGGACAACATGGCGGCGACGCCCTTCAGGGCGAACAGGGTCACGTCGCCAGCCTGGGCCAGGATGTCGAGCGTTATGCGACCGACCACTCGGACGGGGTTCAAACTGGGGCTCCGAGATGAACGAGGTCCGCGGGGGACGAGCGGCGGGTCAGGATTTCATAGGAGATAGTGCTGGGCGCGGCGACCGCATCGTCCAAAAGCACATTCGGCCTCAAAAGTTTGACGAGATCCCCGGTGGGGGGCGCCTCGCAATCACTCACGTCCATCGCGATCAGGTCCATGGAGATTCGCCCGAGAAAACGTCGCCGGGCGGCATGCGCCCACCCATACCCACCCGGGCTTCCCACACGCAAGACGCCGTCGGTGTAACGAACGCCAGAACAGGCGCCGTCCGGGTTTCCTGGCTGATGGCGAGGCGGGCTTTTGCGGCTAACATCAAAGTGGGGTCATCGGAGGATTTCGTCGCACCCCATATGGCGCCCCGTCGCCGTTGTCCCGCGCCGAAACGAAACCTACATCAAGGCTGAGGTCCGCTGGCCGCGACGCATCCGCCTAGGTGTTTTTCCTAATATAGACATGCAGCGTCGCCGGTGCGACAACCCCGCCGGTTCAAGACCGTTCGTTGTGGAGACGAACGCCAAGGATTGAGATGAATGGATTACAAGGCCGCCTTCCGCAACGCCGTCGAACAGGTCCGTGGCGAAGGGCGCTATCGCGTCTTCGCCGACCTCAAGCGTTATCGCGGCCAGTTTCCGCGAGCGCTGTGGACCCAGGATGATGGCTCCCAGAAGGACGTCGTGGTCTGGTGTTCCAACGACTATCTGGGCCAGGGTCAAAACCCCGTCGTCACTGACGCCATGCACAAGGCCATTGACGAAGCCGGCTCCGGCTCGGGCGGAACCCGCAACATTTCCGGCACCACCAGCTATCATGTGGCCTTGGAACAGGAACTGGCCGCCCTGCATGGCAAGGACGCGGCCCTGCTGTTCACATCCGGCTATGTCGCCAACGAGGCGGCCCTGTCGACCCTGACCAAGATCCTCCCCGGCCTGATCATTTTTTCCGACGAACTGAACCACGCCTCCATGATCGCCGGCATCCGCAACGGTCGCTGCGAATACAAGGTGTTCCGCCACAACGATCTGGAGCACCTGGAAGACCTGCTGGCCAAGGCGCCGGCGGATGCGCCCAAGCTGGTGGCGTTTGAGAGCGTCTATTCGATGGACGGCGACATCGCCGACATCGCCGGGACCATCGCCCTGGCCAAGAAATATAACGCCCTGACCTATCTGGACGAGGTCCACGCCGTCGGCCTCTACGGCGTTCACGGCGCCGGCGTCGCCGAGCGGGACGGCGTCATGCACGACATCGACATCATCGAAGGCACGCTGGGCAAGGCGTTCGGGGTGATGGGCGGCTATATCGCCGGCAGCGTCGAGATGATCGACGCCATTCGCTCCTACGCGGCGGGCTTCATCTTCACCACCTCCTTGCCGCCGGCCCTGTCCGCCGGGGCGGTGGCGAGCGTTCGCTGGCTGCGCGACCATGACGAGGTTCGGCAAAAGCATCAGGAACGCGCCGCGACCCTGAAGCGCCGCCTGCTGGAGGCTGGCCTGCCTGTGATGCCCTCGGTCAGCCACATCGTGCCGGTGCTGGTGGGTGATCCCGTCCACTGCAAGATGATCTCGGACATGCTGCTGGCCGACTTCAGCATCTATGTGCAGCCGATCAACTATCCCACCGTGCCCCGGGGCACCGAGCGCCTGCGCTTTACCCCCACCCCGTTCCACGATGACGGCATGATGGACCATCTGGTCGGGGCCCTCGACAAGCTGTGGTCCCACTGCAACGTCAAGCGCCTGGGGGGCTACGCGGCCTGATCGGTTTTGATACGATGACGCCCTCGGTTCCTCGGAAGCGAGGGGCCCCGCTTAGCCGATATTCGAAATCTAAGCCTTGTGGCGGCGAACGCCCTTGCCCAAGCCGATCTGCTTGGCGAAGTCCGAGCGGCGGGCCGCATAGACCGGCGCCACCATCGGGTAGTCGGCGGGCAGACCCCACTTGCGCCGGTATTCCTCCGGGCTGAGGTCGTAGCGCGAGCGCAGGTAGCGCTTGAGCATCTTCAGATGTTTGCCGTCTTCCAGGCAGACGATGTAGTCATTTTGCACCGAGCGCGAGATGGGCACCGCGGGCTTGCGCTTTTCTGGCTCAGGGGTCGCTTGGTGGCCATTAAGGTTAAGTAGAGCGTGATGGACTGACTGAATCAGCGCGCCGATGCTGGTCGGCGGTAAGGTGTTTTGAGCCACGTAGGCTGTGACGATCTCAGCGCTCCAACGCAGCACGTCATTTTCGTCAGGTTGCTCGGGAACGCTGTTGGTGGTCATCGGACAGGCAAACCTTTAATACTGCTGTTATGGGCGAACGACACGGGCGTGAAGCCAAGGTCGGATCTTCAGCCAACGTCCAATTCCGAATTCGGTTCCCGTGATTTGATCCGTCCAAGGCGACCGCCGCGGCGGCGATGCATTGATCATGACGCAGGGCCGTATAAAGAGGGGCGCAACGCTGCGTCGTATTTGAAAGGCCGCCCATTGACCGCCTCAGCCGCCCCCCATGCTCCGCTGTCAAACCGCTTCTTTTCCGCGTCCCTGGCCGAAAGCGACCCGGAACTGTTCGATTCCATCAAGCATGAACTCGGCCGGCAGCAGTCTCAGATCGAATTGATCGCCTCCGAAAACATCGTCTCGCGGGCGGTGCTCGAGGCCCAGGGCTCGATCCTGACCAACAAATACGCCGAAGGCTATGTAGGTAAGCGCTACTACGGCGGCTGCGAATACGTCGATATCGCCGAGACCCTGGCGATCGAACGCGCCAAGGCTCTGTTTGTGTGTGGCTTCGCCAATGTGCAGCCCGATTCCGGCTCCCAGGCCAATCAGGCGGTGTTCCTGGCCCTGCTGCAGCCGGGCGACACCTTCATGGGTATGGATCTGTCCGCCGGGGGGCATCTGACCCACGGCATGTCGGTCAACCAGTCGGGCAAGTGGTTCAAGCCGGTGGCCTACACCGTGCGCCAGCAGGACCAGACCATCGACTATGAGGCCCTGGCGGAACTGGCCCTGGCCCACAAGCCGAAGCTGATCATCGCCGGGGGCTCGGCCTATAGCCGCCAGATCGATTTCGCCAAGTTCCGGGCCGTGGCCGACAGCGTCGGCGCCTATCTGATGGTGGACATGGCCCACTTCGCCGGTCTGGTGGCCGCAGGGCTATTCCCCAATCCCTTGCCCTACGCCGACGTGGTCACCACCACGACCCACAAGACCCTGCGCGGTCCCCGGGGCGGCATGATCCTCACCAATGACGAAGGTCTGGCCAAGAAAATCAATTCGGCGGTGTTCCCGGGCCTGCAGGGCGGGCCCCTCATGCATGTGATCGCCGGCAAGGCCGTCGCGTTTGGCGAAGCCCTGCGTCCGGAGTTCAAGATCTACGCTCAGAACGTCATGGACAACGCCAAGGTCCTGGCGGACGCCCTGTTCGCCGCCGGCCTGAATATCGTCTCTGGCGGCACCGACAGCCACCTGATGCTGGTGGACCTGCAGCCCAAGGGCGTCAGCGGCAAGGCCGCCGAGGCCAGCCTCGAGCGCGCCAACATCACCTGCAACAAGAACGAAATCCCCTTCGACCCCAAGCCCCCGACCATCACCTCCGGCATCCGCGTCGGCACCCCGGCGGGCACCACCCGCGGCTTCGGCGCCGTGGAATTCCGCCAGATCGGCCATTGGATCGGGGAAGTGGTCGATGGCCTTGCGCGGGACAAGAAGGACAATACCGTGGTGGAGGCCAAGGTCCGCGAGGAAGTCTTGGCCCTGACCGCCCGTTTCCCTATCTACAATCCCTAGGCCCGAGGGCCCGCCCGGGAGGGCCAATACATGCGTTGTCCGTTTTGCGGTCATGACGAGAGCCAGGTGAAGGACAGTCGCCCGTCCGAGGACGGGGCGGCCATCCGCCGCCGCAGGCTCTGTCCCGAATGCGGCGGACGCTTCACCACCTTCGAGCGGGTGCAGTTGCGCGAGCTGACCATCGTCAAGCGCTCGGGCCGGCGCGCGCCCTTCGATCGGGAAAAGCTGGTCCGCTCGATCTCCCTGGCCCTGCGCAAACGGCCGGTGGACCCCGAGCGGCTGGAACGGATGGTGTCGGGAATCGTGCGTCAGCTGGAAAGCATGGGCGAGACCGAACTGGCCTCTCACGTGGTGGGAGAGATGGTGATGAAGTCGCTCAAGTCCCTCGATGAGGTGGGTTATGTGCGCTACGCCTCGGTCTATCGGGACTTCCGCGAGACCCAGGACTTCGCCAAGTTCCTGGGGGACGAGGGGCTCAGCGACGAGACCCTCACCGATGAAACGGAAGCCTAACCCTTTTCCGCAATGAACCACTGGGAGCGCCGTTTCGAGGGATTCGAAATGGGCGCTCCGATTGATCTGTCGCGGGCCTAGGCCGCGAACCGGCTTTGATTTCGCCGGATCGCGCTCTAGGCTCGCCGCAAGAGCGCTGAGGACCCCTGCTTGCTGGCCGATAAACTTCGCATCCTGATCATCGAGGCGCGCCGCCACCCGGATCTGGCCGACGCCATGCTCAACAGCGCCCGGGACGCCCTGCACGCCGCCGGGGCCGAGTGCGACGTGGTCACGGCGCCGGACGTCTTCTCCATTCCCGGAACCCTCGCCCTGGCGGAACAGGGTGGTCATCGCCCCGCCGGTGTGCGCTATGACGGCTACGTTGCGTTGGGCTGCCTGATCCGGGGCGAGACCCTGCGTTTCGATGTGCTTAGTCAAGAAACCGTGCGGGCTTTGATGGATCTGACGATTGGACGCCACCTGTTGATCGGGGACGGGCTGGTCACCGTGGACACCGAGGCCCAGGCCTGGGATCGGGTCAATGGCGCGCGTGGCGACCGGGGCGGCGACGCCGCCCGCAATTGCCTGGCGATGATCGCGCTCAAGCGCCGCCTGCTGGGTCACACCCGATGACCGCTCCGTCCAAGAAGTCCCACCAGTCCCGCTCCGTCGCCCGCCTGGGCGCGGTTCAGGCCCTCTATCAGATGGAGGCCTCAGGGATCGGGTCGGAGGCCGTGATCCGCGAATTCGTCGACCATCGCTTTGGCAACGAGTTGGAAGGCGAGGCCCTGGCCCCCGCCGATGAGGCCTATTTCACCGACATCGTCCATTGGGCGGTGGAGCGTCAGGCCGACGTGGACCGCGCCGTGGCCAAGCGTCTGGCCGAGGGCTGGCGCCTGGAACGCCTGGACGCGACCCTGCGGGCGATCCTGCGGGCTGGCGCGGCCGAGCTGCTGCGCGGCGAGGCGCCCATCGAGGTGGTGATCAACGAATATGTCGAGATCGCCAAGTCCTTCTTCGAAGGGCCCGAACCCGGCTTCGTCAATGGCGCCCTAGACGCCATCGCCCACGATGTCCGGGCCTGACCCGGGGGCAAAGACGGTCGATGAATTCGACTGGATCCAACGCTGCCTGATTCCCCTGGCCGCCGGCTCGCCCGGCGCGCTCGGCCTGCTGGACGACGCCGCCATAATCCCGGCGCGCCCCGGGTTCGATTTGGTGCTGTCCAAGGACGCCATCGTCAGCGGCGTTCACTTCCTGCCCGATGATCCGCTGGACGAGGTGGCCCGCAAGCTCCTGCGGGTCAATCTGTCCGATCTGGCGGCCAAGGGGGCCGAGCCCTACGCCTACATGCTGGCCATCGCCTGGCCACCCTCGGCGGACTGGCCGGCCCGCGAGGCCTTCGCCCGGGGGCTGGGGGAGGATCAGCGGCGCTTTGGCCTGACCCTGCTGGGGGGTGACACCGTCTCCACCCTGGGCCCCCTGACCGCCAGCCTGACCATCTTCGGCTATGTCCCCAGCGGCCGCCTGGTTCCCCGGGGCGGCGCGCGTCCTGGGGACCTGGTGCTGGTCAGTGGGACCATCGGCGACGGCGCCCTGGGACTTCAGGCGGCGCAAGGGCGACTGGCGGGTCTGGATCAGGCCGACCTGGATTGGCTGGCCGGCCGCTACCGTCGGCCTGAGCCAAGGCTGAACCTGCGCCCAGCCCTGCGAGACCACGTCCACGCCGCCGCCGATGTCTCAGATGGTCTGGTGGCGGACGCCGGGCGCCTCGCCATCGCCTCCGGACTGGCCCTGGAGCTGGATCTTGCGGCCATGCCGCTCTCGCCCCCCGCGCGGCGCTGGCTGGCGCTCCAGCCGGATCCTGTCGCCGCCCGCCTTGCCCTGGCCACGGGGGGGGACGACTATGAAGTGATCTGCACCGCCGCACTGGATGAAGCCCAGCCCCTGTGCGAAGCCGCATCGACTGTGGGAACGCCCCTGACGGTGATCGGATGCGTCACGACGGGGCAGGGGGTCGTCACCCGCCATGGACGGGAAGCCCTGAGCGTGGCGCGGGCCGGCTATCGGCACAGCTAGAGGCAGGGATCGGGGGCGCAAGGATCGGGCAAGGGATTCACCCCTAAACTTCCGCCAGGCGCAGGGTCAGCGCCGTCTTGGGAAAATCCGCATGCGCCGTCTCTTCATCGCTCTCAGCCTGGTCGGCATACTATCGGCCGGCGCATCCCAGGCCCAGGAAAAGCCCAAGGCCGAGGTGGGCGAACAGGCCGTGCTGCTGTCGCCGGTGGCCCTGCCGATCGTCATCGACGGGCATCTGGTCAACTATGTGTTCGTCACCGCCAAGATCTGGCTGA